>DASZHW010000139.1:0-2429 GCA_035937515.1 Terriglobales bacterium
GTCCAAATAGCCAGCTCGAAGCCGCATACCACCGCGCCGACAAAGCCATCCAAAAGATTGTCGATGTACTCGCCGCCGCATGACATCGCGGCGTATTGTTGAACTGTTCTTGTCAATGATCTTCAAGGTAAGAATCTAAGCGCCTATCTCCAAAAGGTAGACTTCTGGTCAGATCTGGGTCGCCGCCTTCTCGACGAAGAGGCCCAGTCATGAGCGGCACAATCGTTATCAATACCGCTGCGAGTACGGCAATGCCGGCAGTGCTTGTTAAACGCACGTCTCGGCAGCTCGAAATTCTGGCTTTGCGCAGCCTCGAACTGGCAGACCGCGTTGCGGCTGGTGAAATCGCATTTCTCGATGCGGTGGACATTGCCTACGACGCTGCGGTGTGGTCCGGCCTCACCAGCACTATAGGCGACGACGTCGTTCAGGCGACGCTTGCTGCGGCTTTCGCGAATGCACGGAGGCCGACATGAGACACCATGGCCGCAACGGGCAGCGGCGACATCGACCAGCGCAAGATCCGCAGTATCAATCGGCTCTTGGGGATCAAGAGACCGTTTCCGAACGAGTAGAGCGTTGGGAGCGCGATTATCCACCTGTTGCAAATGGATCTGCGTCTCGCACTATATCGTCAAGCGAAACGATGGCGCTAAGACAATCACTCAATCAAACAACTGCCACCAACTCGTCAGCAGCTTGGGATAGCCCTGATCTCGAAGTTTTGGAGGAGACGAGAGGCGAGCTGCCCGATTTCCCGAACGATGTTCTTCCTCTGGAATGGCGCGATTTCGTTTGCCGCGCATCACATGCAGCCGGCGTCACAACCGCCCATGTAGCAGTGCCGCTGCTCAGCATCGCATCGGGCATCATCGGATGTAGCTATCGCATCAAGGCCGCAAGCGCATGGTTAGAGCCGTGCTCCTTTTGGGCCGCAATGGTTGGATATTCAGGCACAGGCAAAACACCCGGCATTGATGTTTCCAAACGCGCCCTGTCTCATATTGAAAAGGAGCGTCGAACAAAAATCGCTGAACTTCAGCGCGAGCATGAAACGCGAGCGGAAGTGGCTAAGGCTGCCCAGAAGGAATGGAAGCGTCAGGTTGAGGAGGCAATTAAATCAGGTTCCAGGCCACCACCGCAGCCGGCGGAGGCAACCAGCCCAGGCGAATTTGTGCGACCGCGGCTTTATGTCTCTGACGTGACGGTTGAACGTCTGGCCGTGCTGCTTCAGGGGCGGCCGAGCGGAATGCTCGTCATCTGTGACGAGCTGGCCGGCCTGTTTGCCAATATGTCCCGGTACTCTAGCGGATCGGATCGCGAATTTTGGTTGGAAAGCTGGAACGGCAAGCACCACGTTGTTGAGCGCATGGGCCGTGACCCTGTCGTCGTGGATCATCTCCTCGTTTCGGTTGTCGGCGGTCTTCAACCTGACAAGCTGGTGCGATCCTTTGAGGGCGATGCTGACGGCATGTACGCGAGAATAGCTTTCTCTTGGCCAACAGAACCAAACTATAAGCCCCTCTCGAATGAATCCAGCGAAAACGAGCCGCTGATCATCAACGCACTAACGCGGCTCGTGGAGGATTTGCCTCTCACCACAGAAGACGGCCAATTTGTTTCCTCTTCGATCCCGCTTTCACACGAAGCGGTGACCGTGTTCGAAGACTTTCGGCGATTTCTGCAGGCGAACAAGGCAGGGCTCTACGGGCGTGAACGAGAGTGGTGGGCCAAAGGCCAAAGCCAAGTTCTTCGGCTCGCCGGCACGCTGACGTTCATGGATTGGGCGGCTAAGCCCGCACTACCGAAGCCACAGTGCGTTGATGCAAAATTCATTGAGGCCGCAGTTCGTCTGTGGCGCGATTACTTCTGGCCTCACAGCCGAGCAGCGTTGCGCCAGATTGGGCTTAGCGATGCCCATGCTTTGGCGAGGCGGGCTCTGAAATGGATACGCGCGCACAAACCAGACGAAGGAATTGTTTCCCTCAAAGACATCCGCCGTGAGGCACTTGGGCAAGCCATCGATGCGAAGAGGACCGAAGCGGTTTTGGAGCAGCTCGAGCAAGCTGGATGGCTGCGCAAGGAGACAATCCCAACGGCCGGTCGAGCACGGCACCGCTGGCAGGTCAATGATCTGCTGTTTTCCTTAGAACCCCATGCAGAAAGTGCACAAAGTGCAGGAAGGGTCCGCCCCTCCCCCCTTTCTGCACTTCCTGCACTTCCTGCAGGCGGGAGTAGCGACAACGGGGCGGGCAATGAGTGAAGCCACAAAGCCCCTGCAGGCCGCCCGCGAGCAACTGCCGAACCGGCGCGCGCATGAGCTGCTCGACTTCGAGCATGGCGGCTTCCGGTACATCGGTGGCATCGGCCGTTTCGAGGATGGTCGGCTTGCCGAGGTTTTCTTGAACGTCGCCAAGTCGGGCACGGCA
>DASZHW010000140.1:0-3790 GCA_035937515.1 Terriglobales bacterium
GCCCATGGTGCTTGGCGACTCCCGCAATTTGCAGGTGGGACAGAAAGTTTATGCCATCGGCAATCCGTTCGGTCTTTCAGGGACCATGACCCGCGGCATCATCAGTTCGATCCGCCCGGTGCAGGAACCGGATGGCATGCAAATTGACGAAGCCATCCAGACGGACGCGGCGATCAATCCCGGAAATTCCGGTGGGCCGTTGCTGAACTGGCACGGCGAAGTGATCGGCATCAACACGCTGATCGCCTCTAGCGTGGGACAGAGTGCGGGCATCGGCTTTGCCATCCCAGTAAACACGGCCAAAGCGGTGTTGAATGACTTGATGACTCTGGGCCGGGTGCGTCGCCCGGCGCTGGGCGTGCGGACGATTCCGATTACGCCCGAGCTGGCGGAACAGCTGGGGCTGGCGGCAGACAGCGGGTTGCTGGTCGTGCAAGTGGTTCCGGGAGGCGCCGCCGACCGCGCCGGCCTGCACGGCGGCACGGAGCGCGCCTACCTGGGCAATATGCCGATCATGGTGGGCGGCGACCTGATCGTGGCCATCGATGGCCAGGATGTCCAGGACCAGCAGGACCTCAGCCAGGTGATGAACAATCACCGGGCAGGCGACACGGTGCGGATCACAATCTATCGCGCAAAGAAGAAGATGGATGTCAGCGTTACGCTGGGCGAGGCGCGGGAGCAGGTGTGAGCATGTTTCAACCGAGTTGTCATCCTCAGAGGCTGTGACTTTTTTGATGTCGTCAAAGAATCGATGTTGCAAACAAAATAGTTACGACGACAAATTGGTCATAAACTTAAAAAAGTCACAAACTCTCAGGATGACACTGCTGGTTTTTCCGCAACCTCTTCAGATGTGATCTACCGATGAGCATTGAATCCATCCGTCGCTTCTGCCTTTCCTTCGCCCATGCGACTGAGAACCTGCAATGGGGAGACGACCTCTGCTTCAAGGTGGGAGGAAAGATTTTTGCCCTGCTGTCTCTAAGTTCGGTGCCGCAGCGCTTGATGTTCAAGTGCACACCGGAAACCTTCGCCGAGCTGGTGGAGCAGGAGGACGTTGTTCCGGCACCGTATGTCGGTCGCTATAAATGGGTGTCGCTCGAGCGGTTGGATGTCCTGCCTTGGGGTGAGATGAAAGATTTGATCCAGCAATCGTATGAGATGGTGGCGGCGAAGGCCAGAATTTCCAACGCCACGACTGTCAGGCCCAAAGCGACCAACCGCCGAAGGCCTGGAGCACGCCGCACCGGGAAGTAAACCGGTGGGTGGCCGAAGTTGTTGATCCCCGCAAGCACAACTAGCTCTGTGGGTGCCCCATCCTTCGCGCACTTTGAAGCTGTGAAAAAACCACACTGTAAGTTAATTGACAGGGGAGCAAAGCGGGGTAAGCTCGGGGGCATGAGCGGGCCGTTAATCCGCAGGATCAATCGCGAGCAGATATTGCGGCGGGCAGTGGATGTGGAACAACTCATCGGGGAGGATAAGAGTGCGCCACCCGCCGATAATCAAGTTCGGCCCCGGGTGTAGCAACTGAAGGAAAGGCACGTCCTACTCGACGCCGCAGTGCCGGTAATCATGCGTTATCGCAACGGTCCCGGCTCATTCATCCAGTCGCATGTCAATAGCTGAATCGGGCGAGGCATTGCTGGGCAGCCAGGAAGCCTGCTTCTGCAGGAACAGGTCAACCAGCCTCTGGTCGTAGACGGCACCCGGCTTGACCAACAGGTCCTTCCGCGCGTTCTGGAAAACCGGCTCGTCGAGACCCATGATGTCAATACGGGCGCCACCGCCATCTGCTCGTTTGCCGGGCTACTGCGCAGTACCTTTGCGTCACCTCGAACCTGCACATCAAGGTAACCGTGCTCCAACCATGCCGCCCGGGTTCTCTCCAGAACTTGAGAAGTCACCTCAGCACGATCACCGAAATACGTCCTCTGTCTGATCGAACCCGAGATCCGACCTTGATCTGCGACAGGCATAACGAGTCTGCCCTCGAAGCTCACCTCGGCAATCGTGACCACTGGACCTGAGCGCCGCTCCCGGTCCAAGGAGGACGACGGGTGACATACCCTGGGGTTGTGGCCGTCGGGATCTTTGTAAACCCGACTTTGTATTCGCGCCCGCTCTTCAGACAGTTGCTTCAGTGGATCGGGTGAGAACAGCTCCTTAGCGTCTTTGTACAAACGGAAGGAGGCCTGCCATCATCACCACGATCAGCCACAGCAGACAACTCCACTGGTAACCGGCTTTCCGGGCTTCCTCCGAATATTCAGGGTCGGAGGCGTATATGGGGCGAGGGGCAGTTACATCGCCGCCGACCTTCAAGGGAACGCTTGGATTTGTATTGCGGCGGGTATCTTTGCAGGCTTGTGCCTGAACGCTTAGCGATGGGAGCACACAAAACAGCGGAACTGCGAAACAACCGCCAAGGACGTTCAGGCGCATAAACAGCGAGAGTTTATCAAAATGGGGCAATCGCACCGGATTTTATGATGACAGTCTGTGCTTTCCTCCATGATTTGACTCCCACTCTCCCGCTGGGCTAGCCTCTAGCAGTCCCGACCTCATGCGATCTTGCTGCAAGTTATTCATTCTTCTGCTCTTGGTATCAGCCGCTCCACGCAGCTTCGGAGCGCGACTGGTGCCGGTCGAAGCGCCTCGGGCCATGGTGGCCAGCGTACGCGCATCGGCCTCGCGGGTCGGAGTGCAAATGATGAAGGCGGGCGGAAACGCCGTCGACGCTGCCGTCGCGGTGGGTTTTGCGTTGGCAGTGGTGCATCCGCAGGCGGGAAATCTGGGCGGGGGCGGTTTCATGCTGATTCGCCTGGCGGATGGCAAGACGCATTTCATAGACTACCGCGAAAAGGCGCCGGCGGCGGCCACGGCGAACCTGTATCTGGACGGCCAGGGAAATGTCATTGAAGGTGCCAGCACGGTCGGCTACAAGGCGATCAGCGTACCGGGTTCGGTCGCCGGCATGGTGTACGCGGAAAAGAAATACGGCAAGCTGTCGCTCGCGCGAGTGATGGCTCCGGCGATCAAGCTGGCGGAGGAAGGTTTTGCTCTTACCGCAGACGATGCCAAGGATTTGCGGGACGACAAACACCTGGCCCAGTTTCCCGAGTCACGGCGCATCTTCCAGCGTGATGGTAATTTCTACCAAGCTGGCGAGGTGTTCAAGCAACCGCAGCTGACGCGTACGTTGAAACGGATCGCTGCCAATCCGGAGGACTTCTATCGTGGAACGATGGCGCGTGAACTGGCCGCGTCCATGCAGAAGGGCGGGGGCCTGATCACGGTTGACGACCTGGAGCAATATGAAGTGAAGGAGCGGGAAGCGGTGCGCGGGTCGTACCGCGGATACGACATCATCAGCGCGCCCCCGCCGTCGTCGGGCGGGACCGCGCTGATCGAGATCCTAAATATTCTCGAGGGCTATGACCTGGCGAAATACAGAGGTCGGACCACCACCGCCGTGCACCTGACCCTGGAAGCCTTCCGGCGCGCGTTCTTTGATCGGGCGGAGTTTATGGGCGATCCGGATTTTTCCAACATTCCCGTGGCCCAGTTGATTGACAAACGATATGGTACGGCGTGGCGGGAATCGATCAATCCGGCTCATGGCAGTGTCAGTAAGGACTTGATGCGGCCTGCGATCTTCAGCCAGCTCGAACAGTACGCCGCCGCACATCTTCCGCCCAGGGCCGGGGCGGAGCCGAATCATACGACGCATTACTCCGTGGTCGATCCGGACGGGAATGCGGTCGCAACTACCACAACGCTGAAC
>DASZHW010000141.1:0-3849 GCA_035937515.1 Terriglobales bacterium
GAACAGGGCCTGCTTCGCGCCGTAATAGAAGTTCAAGTCCGAGATGCGAAAGCGCAGCGGTGTATTGCTAGCGGACGCCGCCGGCGCCGCCGCGGCCGTTTCAGGCTTCCGGATCTTGATGGACATCGCGGGATTGGGCATGCCAGCCAATGTCGTCACCTTACGCCTTCAGAAATGCGGCCCGCCGCGCCAGGATCACGCGCGCGCCGATGTTTGCCACCAAAACCAGCCCCAGCAAGACCAGCCCGGCCGCCCATGCCTGCCGGTGCCAGTCATCGTAGGGCGCAATCGCGTACGTGTAAATCACCACCGGGAGCGAGGCCGTGGGCTGGTTCCAACCGGGGCTCCAGAAGCGGTTGCTGAACGCCGTAAAAAGGAGCGGCGCCGTCTCGCCCGCCACCCGCGCTATGTCGAGCATGATCCCCGTGATGATACCTTGGATTGCGGCCGGGATCACCACGGTCGAAATCGTCTTCCATTTGTTTGCCCCCAGCGCCATGGCCGCTTCCCGCAGGCTTGTCGGCACCGCTCTCAAAAACTCCTCCGTCGTGCGAACCGAAATCGGAATCATCATAATGCCCAGCGCAAATCCGCCTGCCAGCGTGGAGAATTGCTTGGTCCGCAGCACGATCAGAGAATAGGCAAAAATCCCGATCACGATCGAGGGCACGCCGTTCAACAGGTCGGTTGTATACCGGACGATGAAGGAATAGCCCCTCCCTCCAAATTCTGCCAGATAGATGCCCGCCAGCGTCCCGATCGGGATTCCAATCAGCGAGGCGACCAGCAGCAGCTTGCCGCTGCCAACAATCGCATTCGCCATTCCTCCGCCCGTCTCTCCCACCGGCTTCGGCAGCTTCGTGAAGAAGTCCCAGTTGATGGACGCGCCGCCATGGACCACGAGGTATCCCAGGATAAAGAACAGCACGGAAACCGTAACCAGGGCGCAGGCCCCCGTCAGGCTCAGCATCACGACGTTCACCGTCTTCCGCCAGGCGGTCCGCATGCTCATTAGTGCGCCGGCCCCCCTCTCTGTTGAGTGGCCACGATCAGGATGCGCGCCAATCCGTTCAGCACGAATGTCAGTAGGAATAGCACCAGACCCAGCTCCACCAGGGATTGAAGGTAAAGGTCCCCGGTGGCCTCGGTAAATTCGTTGGCGATCACCGCCGCGATTGTGTAGCCGGGAGCCAAAAACGAGGCGCTGATTTTCGGGTCGTTGCCGATGACCATGGTTACTGCCATCGTCTCGCCGAGTGCCCGGGCCAACGCCAGGAACACCGAGCCCAGAATCCCCGCCCGTGCATAGGGGACCACGACCTTCCACGTAGACTCCCACCGCGTCGCACCCAGCGCCATCGCCGCTTCCCGCTGGTCCTGCGGCACCACCAATAGCACTTCACGAGACACGGAAATGATGAAGGGAACAATCATGATCGCCAGGACGACGCCAGCGGTCAGAAAGCCGACTCCATAAGCCGGGCCCTGGAAGAACGGGAGAAAACCCAAAGTTTTCTTTAAAGCGGGCTCCACTACCGTACGCATAATTGGCACGATGATGAAAATACCGAGCAAGCCATAAATCACGCTGGGAACTGCCGCCAGCAGATCGATCGCAAAGGCGAAAGTATCCGACAGTTTGCGAGGCGCGAGTTCAGACAAAAAAATCGCTGCACCCAACCCGAACGGCACCGCAATAAGAAGCGCCAGAAACGACGTAACCACCGTTCCGTAAATGAAAGGCAGCGCCCCGAAGTGCTCGAAGACCGGATCCCAGACGCTTGTGGCGAAGAAGTGCCAGCCAAATTCGTGCCGCGGGAGTCGGGAATTCACCCAAAGTTGGTACACCAGCATACTGGTGACAAGAAGAATGCTGCTCGCGCAAATCAACGTAATGAGGTGCGCGATCTCGTCGCCATTGCGCAGCCGCCGCAACAGGGTGCGCGGCGCCCAGGAAGACATCGCAGGACCGGTTGCGCTGGCTGCGCTGCTCATGTCTCTGTCGGTTTCCCCCGGGCTACTGAATCTGCGAAATCGCCTTCATTTCCTTGGCAACCACTTCCTTGGGCAGCTTGGCATAGGACAGTCCCTCGCAGTCTTTCTGCCCGTCGGTCAACATCCACCTCAGGAAGTCGGTGATCGCCTTCTTCTTCGTCGCGTCCGCGATTCGATCCGGGATCAGTAGCCACGTGAAGCTCGAGATCGGATAGGCGTCCTTGCCCGGTGCGTCCGTAATCGACACGCGGAAGTCATCCGGCATCGACTTCGCTGCTTCCGCCGCCGCCGTGCTCACTCCGTTGAGGTTGGCCTTGGCAAAAACTCCAGCGGAGTTCCGCACTCGCCCGTAGGGGATGTTGTTCTGGATGGCGTAGATCAGCTCGACGTAGCCGATCGAATTGGGAGTCTGCTTCACCAGACCGGTGACGCCCTCATTTCCCTTGCCGCCCAGCCCCACCGGCCAGTTCACCGACGTTCCTTTGCCGACCTTGTTCTTCCAGTCCTCGCTCACCTTCGAAAGATAATCCGTCCAGATATAGCTTGTGCCGCTGCCGTCGGAGCGGTGCACCACGACGATGTCGTCTCCGGGCAGCGCTACGCCCTTGTTGGCGCCGGCGATTTCCGGGTCGTTCCACTTCTTGATCGTTCCCAGGTAAATTCCCGCCAGGGCCTTCGGCGTGAAGTTCAGCTCCCCTTTGACGCTGGCGATGTTGTACGTGGGTACGTCCGCTCCGAGCACCGTGGGGAAATGCAGGATATTCGCGCCGCGCGCGTCCTTGAACTGCTTGACCTGCTCATCCGTCATGGGGCCGTCCGAAGCCCCGAAATCCACTGTCCCGGCAATGATCTGCCGGATTCCTCCTCCCGAGCCGATGGGTTGATAGTTGATCTGCACATCGGTGTGCACTTTGCGGTATTCATCAAACCACTTGGAGTACATCGGATTAGGAAACGTAGCTCCCGCCCCATTGATCAGAACTGTGTCAGGTACTGGCGTGCGTGTCGGCGCGACGTGAGCCGGTTTGGCACGTAGAACCAACGCCGTCAGCGGAAACAAAAGAGTTACGATAAAAAGTGCCAATGTCTTCTTCATATCAGTCTTAATCCTCTCACGAATTTTCCTCTGGCTTTGTTACAGTTCTGTTACGCGGAGCTTACGGAACTGTGAAAAGCCGGGTTCTCTCTCGACCTTTCCACCGATCCTTGGCGAGCCCTGGGCGCTCTTCACTGCGTTACCCATTGAGACTGCGGCCCTTCCGGTTTTGTCAAGGGGCCGAAGCCGGGGAAGCATCGGCCCCTTGGGGGCGTTTTGGGTGGGTATGTCTTACAGCGGAGCTGCGCGAAATTACTTTTCAACTTTCAGCTTGGACTCGATCACCAGCAATAATGGGCGCTGTATATAAATCCCTCATCAGAGCACCATGAATTCTCTGTTACACACCTCGGCCCAAGGTGGGCTCTTCTTTGCCCACACTGAGCGCCAGCGCACGGCCGTGCCTCACGTCTAACCCCCGCACCCAGAACAGGATGTCCTCCGCAATATTGGTCGCGTGGTCTGCGATCCTCTCCAGATGCCGCGTGGCCAGCACAAAGTGAAGGTTCGGCGCGGCCAGCGACGCATCTTCGGTCATCTCCGCCAGCATTCGCTCGAACACTTGGTCGCGCATCTGATCCACCGCATCGTCGCTTTCCAGCACCTGGTTCGCCAGAACCACATTCCGGAAGATCAGCGCCCCCAGGCTCTTGCTGACCATGGCCCTCACTGCCGCTGCCATCGGCGCGAGCTCGGGTGGCGCTTCCACGCCTGTCAACGGTGCCAACGAAAGCACGCGCTGGCAGATGTTGACTCCC
>DASZHW010000142.1:0-2113 GCA_035937515.1 Terriglobales bacterium
ACGTCCTTCTGCAGCGATGCCTGACTCGCTGGCGCTGGAAGATCCGTGATGGAGCCGGGCGGGCCAGTCTTCAAATTCGTAAGAACCTGCTTGATTTGCCCCGGAAAAGACAACTGGGCGTCTAATCTAGCGCCGTCCAGATCGCCACCGCTCAGCTGAAACTCCCCTAATACATTGAGCGGTGTTCTTACCCAACCGGTGTGGCCGTCATAGGTTCTGATCTGGTCACCTCGGCCAGTTGCTTCCTTGAATAAGACAATCGTGGCTCGCTTATCCGGAGCTTCCGCCACAAGTTCGACATCGCCACCGCCCCCGAATCCGCCGAACCCCACGCTTGTTCCCTTACCGACAAAGCTCTTGAGGCTGGCCAATCTTTGAGCCCCGCCCGCCGCCTGGATATATTTGTCGAGAATCGATTCAGGGGAAGGCAGTCCCTCAGCCGCTACGATGACGTCGTCCGGCTCGATCGTTACCGTCCCGTATATGGTGTCCATTACGGGTGTGACCAGGGGTTTGTCGCGGTTGCGGTGGCAGGTCCAGCACGTCACAAGCTGGCGTCCCCCAAAGTTATTCTTATTGAGGTTCGCAACCATGGTCACCATCAGGCGTGCCATCTGTTTTCTCGATGTGTCGGCCGCCCAATCGACCTGGTCAGTGCCGGCGCCGACATGACAATCCGAGCAGTCGAAGTCGAGCGAGGCCGCCATGATCCCCATGGTCTCCATGAAATCATCGACAGGAAGCCCCTTGAATACTTGGATGTTTTTGAACGCTTGTTCAGCAAGAAGCGGCGGCTTTTCTTGTGACGCGGTCTGGGCGCCTGCCAAACCGATGCCGATCAACACCACGACTGTAGTTGCAAAAGCCGCAAATATCCCTCGTTTGGACCGTAACTTCACCTTTGTTCTCTTAGCCTCAGATACCAGTTACGGCGCCACGTTCCCGCCTTGCGCACCCGGCTCAGCCAGTGGTTTGGCGCCCAACTTGACAAGCAGATCCGCCGTGCTCTGGTGGGAGTTTCGCGGCCTCAAGTCTTTGTCTTTGGCCAAGCCGGGCGTCATAACCTCTGCCGCGATCGTCCACGCCGTCTGTCCATACACGTTCTCTGCGTCCACCTTGGCGCCCTTTTCCACGAGGAACTGAACGATGTCGTTTGCTCCCACATACGCTGCGCCGTGGATTGCGGTGTCGCCGATATCATTAGTTGCATTGACGTCACCACCCAGTTCGACGGCTGCCCGAACAGCTTCCAGTGCGTCCCTGTCATCTTGCTGCGGGCGCTCGACCGCATGGGTTATTCCTTCCGCGAAACCCGCCGCCATAATCAGCGGGGTGTTCTTGGCTTGATCGGTCAGCAGCGGATCGGCCCCCTTGGCTGCCAGCATGCGCATAATTCCGGCATCGTAGCTTGCGGCTGCCAGCAGAAAGGGGGTGGCTCCCACCGGGGTGAGATCAATCGCTTTGAACATCCTGGTGTTAGGCATGGGGGGGAACTTCACGATTCGAGCGTTCGGATTCGCGCCATGTGCCAGGAGCGCCTTTACGAGTTCGGGCATGTTCGGCCGGTACAAGTAGCCCGCGCCGGAAATAGGTCTTACTCCTGAGACGCGTGCGAGTCCCTTCAGTAACGCATAGTGTAAGGAGGTGATCCCATAAGCATCGGCCGCGTTCGGATCGGCGCCCTTCTCCAGCAAAAACAGCGCCAACGCTTCGTGACCGCTTTGCGTCGCCACTATCAGCGCACTGCCGTCCTCCGGCGCGGCCTCATTCACCTTCGCCCCTGCTTCGAGCAGCATCCGGGCAGAATCCATATCACCCTGTTGGGCAGCAAAGAGTAACGGAGTAAACCCGCTCGTCGAATGAAGATGAACGTCCGCTCCGTGGTCTATCAGCACCCGCGCGATTTCCGGATGTTTCTCCGCCACCGCCCACATCAGGGCTGTCTGCCCGCGTGCACTCTCTTTCGCATTAACGTCCGCTCCATGAGCCAGCAGGGATTTCACCGTGTCCATGTTGCCGGTGCGCGCAGCCGTCATGAGCACGGGCGTGCCTGTGGGCACGCCGTTTGGATCCGCACCGGCCTTCAAAAGCTTCTCCACCATAGCCGCGTTCT
>DASZHW010000143.1:0-1545 GCA_035937515.1 Terriglobales bacterium
TTCGGTTGGGATCGCGATGTGCGACTTTTCTGCCGGGAACAAAAGATCATCTATCAAGGCTTCTCGCTGCTCACCGCGAACGCGGAGGTGTTGCGCCATCCTCTGATCACCAGCATCGCCACACGCGCTAATGCAACTCCCGCCCAGGTTGTGTTGAGCTTCGCGTGTGCCGTCGGAATGCTGCCGCTGACCGGCACCTCCAACCCTGAGCACATGAAGCAAGATCTGGATAGTGCCGAGTTAACGCTTTCGGCGGATGAGGTGCGGGCGATTGAGTCCCTGTCCGGATGAAGGAAGCCAGTCGCTATCGAACACCACTTCCTGCCGCACCGCCGCCGCTTTGGTTCTCCAGCCAGGACGCCAGTTGGCCCGACTGCTGCGATTTCAAATCTACACAGTTGTTGATGCGTTCCATGGACTGGCCGAAACTGCGTTCGGCGGCAGCCACCTTGTGGGCTGAGAAGAAGTCTTTTACTTCATCCCGGAGCCCGGCGTCGCAGAAAAGACCCGCGCTGGTCACGATCTGCGCGCTCGCAAAGGGTCCCCCCTCTTTCTCGATTTCTGTCCAGTGCGAACGCACGAAATCCCATGCCAGTTTTTCGCCAGCGGAGTTTGCCATGACGGCGCCAATCAGGCCCAGGCTGTCCTGCGAGCGCACGGCTGGCGAAATTGCGTAGTTCAGTGTGCGCTGCAAAAGTTGAGGATTGTTAAAACTGGAGAGGGTGAAGAAATAAAGGTAATAAAGCTCGGGCGTCTTCGCAGCCTTCATTTCCGCCATCAATTTGTCGTAAAAACCTGAGTTGCCCTTCTCGGCTGACAGACCGAAGGCCGCGCCGGCTAAGCCGCTGTCAACGGAAGCTGGATTCTCGAGGGCCCGCTCCGTCAGCTTACGCGCCTCGGCTAATGCTTCGGGATCGCGTCCCGTGCTCCCCAAGACCTGCAGAAGATTTGCCCTCACACTCTTCAGGCCCTCGCTCTCTCCGGGCTTCGGTTCCCAGCCGACGTCCTTGGCGATGGGCGTAAGCACGCTTCGCACCCAGGCTTGGTAAGTCTCTTTGTCACTTTCAGTGACCAGGTATTTGCCAATGTAGCTCAACTGGTTGAACAAAAGTCCCAGAACTGCGTCGGTGCGGTCGGATTGAAGACCCTCCGCCAGAGTAAGATAGTCCCCCACGGGTTGACGCCCCACGCGCACGGCTGCCCAGGTGTCAGTCAGCAGGATGATGCGCTCCAGTGGCGTCAGTTTAGTTTCCGCGTCCTGCGCCAAGGTCTGGACGGCGGCCGGCCGATAGCCACTGCGGTAATACCCGTTCCCGCCCGCATTCGCCAAAACCCACGACGAGCAGCCCGGAAGCGTGATCGTATCTTCTTTCTTGGTCAACAGCTCGCATTTTTCCGTCGACCCACTGCCCGCCTGCGACGTCTTCATGCAAACCGGAACCTGCCACAACTGGTCGCTACCTGCGTTGAAGGTCGCTCGATCAAAGAAGTATCGCTGCTGTGCAAGTGAGACCGTCGTGGAATCGTCGGAGCACTCCGTCTTGA
>DASZHW010000144.1:0-1646 GCA_035937515.1 Terriglobales bacterium
GCAGAGCTAGAACATTTCCGCGATCAAGCCAGGAAGGACACCGAAGTATGAGCATCGAACTTCTGACCTGCATCCTGATCACGATCGGGGCGCTGGTCTACGTCTTTTATCTTCCCGGGAAGCTGTACATGGGCCCGGAAAAAACTCGCGTGATCTACCTACGTGAGCGCAAGGAAGCGATTTACGAAAATCTTCGCGATCTGAATTTCGAATTCAAAGCCGGCAAGTTTCCAGATTCTGACTACCAAACCATGAAGACTTCTCTAGAAGAGGAAGCGGCCGCGGTTCTGGCCGAGATCGCGCGCCTGGAAGCAACCGCCGCCGCGTCAGTCCGTCCCCGAAAAGGAGCCAGAGTTTGACACTTTCGCCGACCACGCGTCAGCAAGAAACCGGGTTGTCCATTTCTCGTGTACTTTGCGCAAAGTGGGGATTGTTTCTCGTATTGCTATGGACACTACTTCTCGCTTCTGCATCCGCGCAAACCCTAACCGGTCAGGTCACGAACGGCACCACGAAGAAGCCCGCAGCGGGGGACGACGTTGTGTTGTTAAGTTTGGGCCAAGGGATGGAAGAGTCGGGTCGCACCACGACCGACGCCAAAGGAAATTTCAGCCTTAAGCTCGACGACGCCAGCAGCCCCCATCTGGTCCGCGTGATCCATCAAGGCGTGACCTATCACCGCATGGCACCCCCGGGAACGACCTCGGTTGAGGTGCAGGTTTACGACGTCGCCAAGAAAGTTGAGGGCATCCGTGTAACCGCTGACGTAATGCGTTTTCAGGCGCAGGGCAGCGAGTTGCAGGGCATCCGCCTTTTCGCGGTGAACAATGCTTCCGATCCGCCGCGTACGCAGATGGGCGATCAGAGCTTCGAGTTTTATCTGCCCGAAGGAGCGCAGATCGACCAAAGCATGGCCATGACCGCCGGCGGCCAACCCATCAACTCGGCTCCGGTGCCGCAGAAACAAAAGAATCGGTACGCCTTCGTTTTCCCTCTCCGCCCGGGCGAAACTCAATTCCAAGTTAGCTATCACATGTCTTACAGCGGTGAGGCCAGCTTTGATCCCAAGTCTTTATACGGCGCTCAGCACTTTGTCGTGGTGCTGCCCAAGACCATAAAGTTCTCGCCCGGGCCTGGCGAAAATTTCCAGTCGATGGACGACCCACGGCAATCGGATGCGGTGGTGCAAGTGGCTTCGAACACTACGGCGGGCCAACCTCTCGTCTTCAAAATCTCGGGCACCGGAACTATGTCTGACGAGCCAGAGGAAGGCAAACGGAGCGGCAACCCGGTCGGCGGCGCTCAGACCAGCGGACCGGTGGCCGGCCGCGGCTCTCGTCCCGGCGGCGGCCTGGGCCCGCCCATCGACGCGCCCGACCCACTGGAAAAATATCGCTGGTACATTCTCGGAGGCTTCGGAATTGTGCTGGCGTCAGGTGCGATCTACATCGCCCGCCGCTCCAAGACCGCCACAGTCCCTGATAACGGCCCCACAGATGCCGAACTGGCCGACTTTCCACTCACTCCCAAACCCAAGGCCGCTGATCGCTCCGCGCTCCTGCTCGAAGCCCTGAAAGAAGAGATCTTCCAACTCGAAGTCGAACACAAGCAAGGCCGAATCTCGCAGCAGGAATATGAGAAGGCCA
>DASZHW010000145.1:0-2487 GCA_035937515.1 Terriglobales bacterium
TCACGCTACGCGTTGGTAACGTACATCCGCAATCCGGTTGGCGAGTTC
Organism: Terriglobales bacterium; assembly: GCA_035937515.1. Classification (GTDB taxonomy): domain Bacteria; phylum Acidobacteriota; class Terriglobia; order Terriglobales; family Acidobacteriaceae; genus JAIQFF01. The sequence continues at coordinate 49 of DASZHW010000145.1, forward strand.
GTGGAACAGCTGCGCCGGGAACTCCACCCGAGCACGGTTCACCTGGCGGCCCATCTCTCGATCCTTCCTCCGCGGGAACTGACGGGAAGCGAAGCCGCCGCGCTGGAATTTCTGGAAGATGCTTGCAGCCGCGTGGTTCCGTTCAGCGTCGATCTGGGGGACGTGGAAACATTTCTGCCCACCACTCCGACGGTCTACATCGAGGTGAAGCAGGCGGCTTATCGGATGCGTGAACTGCACGATCAACTCTGTGGGAGGGGGCTCCGCTGCGAGGAGAGTTGGCCCTATATTCCGCATCTCACGATTTTGAAAACGGAACGGGATGAGCAGGCGCGCGCGGCATACGTGATGGCGCGGGAGCGCTGGGCGCGGTTTCCGGGCAAACGCCAGGTGCATGTGGAAGAGTTGATGTTCGTCCGCGAGGAAGACGGCCGCTGGCAGGATGTGGCGCTGGTGCCGCTGGGACGCGGCCAACTGTCGTCAAAATCATAGTCCCGGCATTATCCGCATCTGGCCAGCCCCTGAGGTGGGTGGCTGGTTTGGAAGAGGTTGCGGTATCGCTGAAGCGATACCCTCATACGAAACGCCAATACAATCCAATCTGCAATAACCCATGAAAACCCGCAACTAGCGGCCTGTTTCACTGATCGACAGGACATGTACTTTCTACCCGTTGCCAAGTCCATTGGTCGGATTACCATAGACTTACGGGCTGCACACCAGGCGCCGGATCCCAGGCTGCGGGTTTGATCGGAAGAGAGAATATGCAAATTGGGGTTTATGGATCCGGCTACCTCGCAACTGTCATCTCCGCTTGTCTCGCAGATTTCGGCACACCGGTTTGCTGCTGTCATGCCGATGGCACGCGCATCATGGAGGTGGCGAAAGGCAACATACCTTTCTTTGAAAAGAATCTTCAGGAAGTGATTCGGCGCAACGTGCGTTCGGGACGTCTGGTGTATTCGGTGGACCCGGAAGAATTGGCGCGCAGGGCCCAGGTAATTTTTCTCGCCGAAGATTCCGCCCAGGGTCTGGAAGAACTTGTACTCCGCCTGTCGGGCGCGGCTGGCCGCTTTCAGGTGCTGTCGATTGTCACGCCGGTTCGCGTGGGTTCGACCACGAAGATTGAAAAGATGCTGAAGGAAAAAGGGCTGAAGAGCCTGCTGGTGTGCCAGCCGATGTTCTTCACCAACGGATGCGCGGTCGAAGACTTCAACTGGCCTGACCGGATTATTCTTGGGACGCCCTCGAGCGAAGCGGTTTCTTCGCTGAAACAGATTTTTCATCCGCTGGTAATGCGCGGGGTTCCGGTGCTGGTGACGAATTACGAAACGGCGGAGTTGACGCGCGAAGCGACCACCGCGTTTCTAGCGACCAAGATATCGTTCATCAACGAAATTGCGAGCCTATGCGAACACGTGAATGCCGATGCCGTCAGCCTGGCACTCGCCATGGGGCTGGACAAGAAAATCGCACCGCGCTGCCTGCAACCGGGCGCCGGCATGGGTGGAATTTTCGCCGAGACTGATATGGACTCGCTGACCGGGCTGGCGCGAGAGAACCGCGTCGATCTGAAAGTGCTGAATGCCGCACGCGAGGTGAATCTGAACCTGGCGGACCGGCTTTTGCAGAAAGTGGCCGCTGCTCTCAGTACCGTGCAGAACAAGGACGTCGGCATTCTGGGGCTGGCTTTCAAGCCGAACACCAACTCCGTTGCGGGATCGGCCTCCCTCCAACTGACACAGAATTTGCTGGCCGGTGGAGCGCGCGTTCGGGCATACGATCCGGCGGCGATTCCTGATGCGCGGCTGCAACTGAACGGCATGGTGAAGTACTGCGAATCAGCCTATGGGGTCGCCGAAGGCGTGGATGCTCTGGTTGTGGCCACCGGCTGGCCCGAGTACCGGACGCTGGATTTCGCGAGAATTCGCCACCTGGTGAAACAGCCTATCATCATCGACACCAAGAATCTGCTCGACTCGTCGCGCTTGCGCGCCATGGGATTCCAGTACATGGGCGTGGGCAGAGGGTAGCTGACGCTGCGATTGCCGGAGGGGGCGCCCGTCTCTCCACTAGTCACTACGCTTTCCAGGGCCTAGCAGCGCGCGGCCGGGGAACACATCCGGCACGATCTTGCCTTGACTTACTACCACCGTTCCTCCTACTACTAAATAGCGAACCCCCACACTGGGCTCCATCGGCTTCTCGAAGGTGGACCGGTCGCTGACGGTACCTGGATCGAACACAACGATGTCGGCGTCGGCGCCTTCCTGCAATCTGCCTTTTTGTCGTCCTTCGGGAGTTGAACGCTCCAGCATCTGAGCGGGCATCAGGCTCATCTTGCGGATCGCGTCCATGAGCGTGATCGTTCCTTGCCCGCGAACGTATTGTGCCAGCACGCGGGAGTAGGTTCCGGCATTGCGGGGATGGCCTTCGGCG
>DASZHW010000146.1:0-1782 GCA_035937515.1 Terriglobales bacterium
ACAGGGCGCGCTCTTTACCGACTATTACGCGCAACAGAGCTGCACGGCGGGCCGGGCGGCCTTCATCACTGGACAGAGTCCGTTCCGCACCGGGCTCCTGAAAGTCGGACTCCCTGGTGCCGATCTTGGTTTGCAGCCCCAGGATCCTACGATTGCGGATTTGCTGAAGAGCCGCGGCTACATGACCTTCCAGAACGGCAAGAATCATCTGGGGGACCGGAATGAATTTCTCCCCACGGTCCACGGTTTTGACGAGTTCTTCGGCAACTTCTATCACTTGAACGCCGAAGAAGAGCCGGAGAACGTGGACTATCCGAAGAACCCGGCATTCATGGCGAAGTTCGGGCCGCGGGGCGTCTTCAAGTGCAAGGCCACCGCCACGGACAATCCAGCACCACCCGACCCACGTTTTGGTCCGTGGGGCAAGCAGACCTGTGTCGACACCGGCCCGCTGACAAAGCAGCGCATGGAAACCGCGGATGAAGAATTTCTCGCCGAGACGCTTGCCAATATAGACAGTTCGGTGAAGGCGGGCAAGCCGTTTTTCATCTGGCATAACACTACCCGCATGCATATTTGGACCCACCTGCAGCCAAAGTACCAGGCGATGATTGCGGAAAAAGGTCTCTATGGCGCAGGGATGACCGAATTCGACGACAACATCGGCGTGATGCTCAAGAAGTTGGATGACCTGGGCATCGCCGACAACACCATCGTCATTATCACCACCGACAACGGCGCCGAGACATTCTCCTGGCCCGACGGCGGCACCACTCCCTTCCGCGGCGAGAAGAACACCAACTGGGAAGGCGGCTATCGCGTGCCTTTCATCATTCGCTGGCCCGGCGTAATCAAGCCCGGGACAATCATCAACGATATCTGCGCTCACGAAGATTGGGCGACCACGCTACTGTCTGCGGCGGGCGAGCCTGACGTCAAGCAGAAGCTGCTGACCGGCTACCAGTCGAACGGGAGGACCTTCAAAGTCCATCTTGATGGCTACGACCTTACTGACATGCTGGCCGGCAAAGCTCCTGGACCACGCAAGGAGTTCTTCTATTGGACTGACGACGGCGAGCTCGCCGGACTCAGGTACGAAAAATGGAAACTGGTTTTCCTGGAACAACGCGAGCATGGATTCAGCGTGTGGAGTAATCCTTTTATTCCTCTGCGGGTTCCGTGGATCGAAGACTTGCGTGCCGATCCGTACGAGCGAGCCTCCTATGAAGCCTCTGACTATGACCATTGGCTGATCGATCGCATTTACCTGCTGGTTCCGGCGCAGGCGTACGTCGGGCAGTTCCTGATGACGTTCAAGGATTTCCCGCCGCGGCAGAAAGCAGCCAGCTTCAGTCTGGATCAGGTGATGCAGAAACTGCAGCAAGGGATTGAAGACAACAATTGAAATGCTCCGTACTTCCGCGCCCGTTCCCAACTGGCAACGAGTGCGGAAAAGGCAGTGAACGAAATTATTCCGGTTCTAGGAGCCACACGCTATGAAACATAACCAGTTTCTAGGAATCTTCGTGATCGCCCTGCTGGCCGCCGTGGTTGGCGCAACTTCGCTGAGCTCGGCCTAGGAAACTGTCGCGACCAATACCGGCAAGCTGACGTTCGCGGAAGCACCAAGCGGCGAAGGCCAATCGGCGGGCACATCCCCAAGCACCGCTACGGCAGACGACGGCTGGCATTTCGTCGTGGCTCCATATCACTGATTCCGAGGATGTACCGAACTGTTGGCGCACTCGACCGGGAAGTCCACGTCTATGCGACCCCCGATGA
>DASZHW010000147.1:0-1752 GCA_035937515.1 Terriglobales bacterium
GTGCCCGTGTAGCCGTCTGAGACGAAGAAAGTACCGTCGGGCAGCCAATCGATATAGGTGGGCCGATTGAAGTGATTGGCGTCCGCGCCCTCCTTCTCGGGCGTGCCGATGGTCTGCAAGAGCTGCTTGCCGTCGTGGGTGAATTTATAAATGACCTGCATATTGTCGTCTACCACCCAGACGTTCTTGTCCGGATCATAGGGGCTGATATAAACCGAGTGCGGGCGGCGGAAGAGCTTATCCCATTGCTTCCAGGTCTCGATGATGTTGCCCTGGCCATCGACCACGACGAGGCAATTCTCCCAGTTGGCGTCCACACCCATTTTTCGATAGGGCGGGCCCTTGATGCCGATGTCGGGCGCTTTGCCTTCCCAAGCGGTCATCCATTCCGCCATGTTGTTATCTGTCCCGCCGGTACCTGGCGGAGAGGCCGTGGTGGTGTCGCGCCACAAGCCGGCGACCGGGAAGCTGATGCTGGGGCCCACCTCCGGAAGCAGCCGCGCTTTGGGCGGCGCCATCTTCGGCAACTCGCCGCGGAAGAGCATGTAAACGCGATTGGGGCTCTCCGCAAAGACGCCCTCAGCCGCGCCGTAAGTCCACTTTTCATTTCCCGGCAAAGTGCTTACGTCCTTTGGCCAACCCTTCACCACCTCATAGGGTCCGTCGACATCCTCGGAACCCAGCGATCCTGGAATGGCGGCGAACCCGGCGCCGGGCTTCGCCTGTCCCTCGACAGGCATCCGTTTGCTAGAGACCCAAAAACCGATCCCCGCGCCAATCGCCAATACCACAACCATCAAAGCAAGTTTTCGCATGTCATCCTCCGAAAACCGAAACCTCAAAATCTGTCGAGACGCGTATCCCTAAGTTGAAATTTATCTGCGACCCGGCTCCAGCTTTCAGGTGCAGTCTGCGGACCAGGAGAAAGGGCCAGCGAAGTCTACCTCCATTCGCCTTATTGCGACAAATGCTTAAGTGGAGGGCCAGGCGTGGCAGGTGGAGCAGACGGTGGGAGCGTTATGCGCCTGATGACAGCCGATGCAGCTGGCCATCGCCGTGACACTGGTGTGCTGCGCCATGGCTTCGACTTGACCGACGTCACCGTGACACATGGTGCACTGCATACCGGCTTGCAGATGAGCGCGATGCGTCCAGGTAACGCCGGGAGTCACTTGGTAGACGCGCACCCAGAGAATGGGCTGATTCGATTTTGCAAATTCGGCGAGTTTTACGATCGCGGGCCGATCTTTTGCGATGGTCGTGTGGCACATCATGCAAGTGCTCGTCGCAGGGAACGTCATCTGATTGCCGGGATCGGGATTGGTGTGGCAGGTCTGGCACCGCACACCTCCAGACACGTGCAGCTTATGGCTGAACGGAATTGGCTGCTCCGGTGCAGGATGGGCCGCGATGTTGTCCGGGACTTCCTGCTTTGCGGGCAGGCGCTGCTGAGCGCCCTGCTGCGCGCGTGCTGCGAGGCTTAGGAACAGGAACACCAGCGCCACTGCGACTAGCAAAGCGGCGAGCGCTTTTCCGTTTTTCACGAACTCACCTCTCGCTCGCCAGCCATTTCCGCGGCCACTCTACGCATCCTTCTTGCCCGCCTTATTCACTTCTTCAAGGCTCGTACCTAAGTCGCTGAGCAGAGCCGCGGCCGCGTTACGTCCCGGAATGGCGGTAATCGAACCGCCTGGAGCCGTGCAAGCTCCCGTCTGATACAAACCGGCAATCGGCAATTTGTATGGAACAAAT
>DASZHW010000148.1:0-13029 GCA_035937515.1 Terriglobales bacterium
TCCCATCCTCAACCTGAAACGGGCGGCCGCCAAGGCCGTGGAAAAGACGCGCGCTGGAAAAGTCCAAAAGCAGACTTTCCCACCGCGCTTGGAAATCCCGCAAAGTGCGCGGGATTCCCACTTTCCCACCGCCTCGGCGGCTGCGGGAGATTAACTTAAACCGGACATTTCACTTGCTACAAAAAGCGGACATTTTAACTTGCTAACAACAGCCCCTTGTCCTAACGGAGAGGGTGAAGACTACGACGCAGCGCCATGCTGTCCTTCGTGAACTAAGTTTTCAAGCGGGGTTCGGGGTGGCGAGAAACCCTCAAGCGTCGCGCAGGAAACCGCTCACAACCGCCTATAATGAATTCCATGGCCCGGGGCTGGGAGAGTAAGTCGGTAGAGGAGCAGCAGGCCGCGGCCGTCCATCAGACCGAATCAAAACAACAACTTACACCCGAGCAAGTTGCCCGGAAACAGCAAGCCGAGGCCATTCAGCTGTCGCGACGGCGGGTTTTGCAGCAGCTGCAATCCGTCCAGAACCCGCGTCATCGCCAAATGCTTGAAAGCGCTCTGTCTGAGCTTGATCTGAGGCTGGCACGGTTGGGCTAAGTCTCTGGTTTGGTTTAGTTTGAGGGTTTGTGACGTATAATGCGACTTGATCCCCCAATGAAAGCTTACGTGTACGTTTCGCTCAAAAAGAGCGTGCTGGATCCCCAGGGAAAAACCATCCAGGGCGCGCTCCGGAAGATGGGATGCAAGGGACTAGAGGAGGTACGGCAGGGCAAGTACTTCGAACTCACGCTGGATGGAGGCTTGAGTCGGAGTGAGGCGGAGGCTGAAGTAACCCGAATCGCCCGCGATGTCCTGACCAACCCGGTGATTGAAGAATTTCGCTTCTCCCTCGAGGACTAACCGAATTTCCCCGGTTCGGTGGTGGAAAGCAAATCCTGCCGTGGCGGCGCGTAAAACGGCGAGATGTGAAGTATGCGTTTCCGAAAGTAGTGGCCGGATTTCTGACTCATAAATAAAGACTGGTTCGGCCTCCCCCGCCGAAAATAGGAGCGTAGGCATGTGCGGTATTGTGGGATACGTTGGCAAGAAGCGAGTGGTGCCGGTCATCATCGACGGGCTGAGACGGCTGGAGTATCGCGGCTATGATTCGGCCGGGATCGCGGTATGCGGGAACGGCGATGGTCTGCAGATTCGCCGCGCCGAGGGTAAGTTGCGCAACCTCGAAGAAGTCATTCGGCTGAAGCCCCTTGATGGAACATACGGAATCGGCCACACCCGCTGGGCCACGCACGGCCGTCCTACGGAAGAGAATGCCCATCCCCATCGCGACTGCACGGGACGAATCGTGGTGGTGCACAACGGGATCATCGAGAACTACGTCGCGCTGAAAAGAAAACTCATCGAGGAAGGTCATCTCTTTACCACGGAAACCGACACGGAAGTGATCGCTCACCTGGTCGAGAAGTATTTTCTGAAGAACGCGAATGGTAATCGCCCCTCTCTCGAAGAATGTGTCCGCAAGACTGTGGGCCAGCTGAGCGGCGTTTTCGCGCTGGCCGTGATTGCGGTGGACGAACCCAATAAAATTGTGGCCGCCCGCAATGGCCCCCCGGCTGTCATTGGGCTGGGAAAAGACGAGTATTTCGTTGCTTCCGATGTGCCCGCCATCCTGTATCACACGCGTGATTTGTTTTTCCTGGCCGACGGAGACCTGGCTGTCATCACTGCGGAAGGGGTGCAGCTCACCGACTTCAATGGCCAACCCATTGTCCGCCAGGTCCAGCATGTCACCTGGGATCCGATCATGGCGGAGAAGGGCGGCTTCAAACACTTCATGCTCAAGGAAATCTACGAGCAGCCGCGTTCGGTGCGGGACACGACCATCGGACGCGTTTCTCAGGAAACCGGACAAATCTTCCTGGATGAGATGGAAATCAGCGAGGCCGAGTTCAAGGCCGCGAAGAAAATTAACATCGCAGCCTGCGGAACCAGCTGGCATGCCGCCCAGGCGGGCAAATTCATGATCGAGCGCCTGGCGCGCCTCCCCGTGGAAGTGGACTACGCCAGCGAGTGGAGGTATCGCGATCCCATCATCGCTCCCGATACCATCACCATGCTGATCACCCAGTCCGGCGAGACTGCCGACACTATCGCCGCCCAGAGAGAAGCCAAGGCCAAGGGATCAAAAACTCTGGCCATCTGCAACGTGGTGGGCGCGATGATCACTCGCGAAGCTGCGGGAACCATCTACACTCACGCCGGACCGGAAATCGGCGTAGCTTCCACCAAGGCGTTTACCGCGCAACTTACCGCGCTTTATCTGTTCGCTCTTTACCTGGCCCAGCAACGCGGCACCATGAGCGCCGAGCAATGCAAGGAGGCCATCCAGGAACTGACCCGGATCCCGGGCAAGCTCGAGCACCTGCTCACCCACGAGGAAAGCTGTGAAGACCTGGCCAAGGAATACGCGCGCTCCCAGGACTTCCTGTTCCTCGGACGCGGCATCCACTATCCCATCGCGCTTGAAGGCGCGCTCAAGCTGAAGGAAGTTTCCTACATCCATGCCGAAGGCTATCCCGCCGGAGAAATGAAACACGGCCCCAACGCGCTGATTGACGAAAACTTGCCGGTCGTGATCATCGCGACCCGCGATCCCAAGGACGCCCTGTCGATGACCCGCTACGAAAAAACCTGTTCCAACCTGAAAGAAGTGAAGGCTCGTTCGGGAATGATCATCGCGCTGGCTACCGAAGGCGATGAAGACATCAAAGAAGCCGCTGACCACGTGCTCTATGTTCCCCCGGCGCCGGAAGAACTCCTGCCGATTCTGGAAATCGTCCCGCTGCAGTTGCTGGCCTATCACATCGCAGTGCGCCGCGGCTGCGACGTGGACCAACCCAGGAATCTTGCGAAGTCGGTGACGGTGGAGTAGCTTCCACCGTGTCATCTTGAGCGGAACAGTTCGATTCCGAGGCGAATCGAACTGCGGAGTCGAAGCGCTCTACTCGCTGAAGACCTACTCGCTCAAAACCAGACCGAGAACAACTTGCGAATCTGCTCTCTGCTTGCGATGCTCACCTGCTTCGCGGTCGTCGCGTCACCCCAGACGACCGCTGGCTTGCCCGTAACATTCCAAAGTGGCGGCAAGACCATTCGCGTGGAAGTCTTTTACCCTGTCGCTGCAGGACGACACCCGGCGGTGCTGGTTCTCTATGGCGGGTTGGGGATGACGCTTCGTCCCGTCGGCTACCGCTACTATGCCGCCGACCTGGCCCAGCACGGTTACAGCGCCTTCCTGGTCCACTATTTCGACCGGACGGGCGAAGAGAAACTCGGTGCAGTCGACAGTTCCGCATTGTGGCTTTCAACCATTCACGATGCGATCGGATTCGCGGGCAGGGACCCGCATGTGGATCCCAGGCGCATCGGAGCGGTGGGGTTCTCCCTTAGTTCGGCTCTCATATTAGCCGAAGCTGCCCAGGATCACCGTCTCAGAGCGATTAGCGAATATTACGGCGGCCTCGGCGATGATTTCCCCAAGCACGTGACCCGCATGCCCCCCGTCCTCATCTCGCAGGGCGACGCAGACGAGGGCGTTCCCGTGAGTGAGGCTTACAAGCTGCAAAGCTTTCTGCAGCGAATTCATGCCCCTTGTGAGCTGAAGATCTATCCCGGTGTGGGTCACCTTTTTGACGGTAACGGCGACACTGCGGACGGGATCGATGCCTGGCAAAGAACGCTCGCCTTTTTCGATCGCTATCTGAAATCTCCCCGGTGACGATTCCCGCAGCAGGGTGAGATCATCAAATTCAAGTGATGGCACCGTTTCAAGCGTTTACGGCGCGTCTGATTCGTACCCAGGCGTTATCCTCGCTCACCCGGCATCTTGAGTTTGAGATAGAGGGCGCGCCTGGTTTCGGCTTTGTCGCTGGACAATGGCTGTCTTTCAAGGCCAACAAGCCTGATGGCGAAGAGATCACGCGGGCCTACTCCATCGCCTCCCCGCCGGGAGACGACAACCGCTTCGCACTCTGTCTGAACCGGGTGCAGGACGGCTTTATGTCGAACTTTCTTTGCGACATGAGAGAAGGCCAAGAGATCAGCTGCCAGGGACCGTTTGGTGATTTCATCCTGAGGCCGCCCTTGCGCGACATCGTTTTCATTGCCACCGGCACCGGCATCGCACCATTTCGAGCGATGCTGCACTGGCTTCTGGCTGATGACTCGCGCCATCAGGGTAACCAGCTCTCGCTGGTGTTCGGCAACCGCACCGAAAGGGACATCTATTATCACGACGAATTTCTCGCTCTTGCCGGGAAACACGCAAACTTTCACTACTTGCCGACCTTGAGCCGCGGCGCTCCGGATTGGCAGGGTCTGCGGGGCTATGTACAACAGCACCTGCCGGGAATCGCGCAGGGACGAACCGGCATGCACGCTTACATCTGCGGTCTGGATAAGATGATCAAAGCCAATCGCGATCTGCTGAAAGGCCTGGGCTGGGACCGGAAATCGATTCTGTACGAGAAGTACGACTAGCCCGGACGGGTGAGGTCAGGATGAGACTCTATCGGACGAGCATTCTCCTGGCGGGTGCTCTTTTTGTCTTTGACGCCCTTGTCCTGAACCAGGGATTCGTTGCGCTCCTCGTCATTCTCCTGGTCTTCTTTGTTTTGCTGCCCCGGGCACTGTGGGGGCTACGCACCAGCAGAGCTCTGTACTTGGAGCGTTTGACCAAGGCGGGGATCTATCTGCTGGCCTGCGTCGCGGTATTCGCAGCCAATGTCTTGCAGAACCGCATGGCCGACCGCAGGGCCATCGAGATCGGCAAGGCTTGCCTGGCCTATCACGCGAAATACAACCACTATCCGCAGCGCCTGAACGAACTGGTACCGGAGTTCCTGCCCTCGGTGCCGGCTGCAAAATACACGCTGGGAGCCGGCAACAACTTTTTCTATTTCAGCTCACTCAATGGGCGCGAGCCCATGCTTTTTTACGAGGCGCTGCCACCGTTTGGGCGGCGTTTCTACCACATGGAAACCGGCAGCTGGGGATTTCTGGATTGATACGTCGTCGTGGGAATCCGCCCCTCAGAAATCGCGAAGGGCACCTGGGATTCCTCGGCCAAGAGCCTGCATCGCTAGGCCGTCTCCTCGCATCTAAACCTTGACAACGATTCACTCAAGTCTTATCCTGTGCGGGTAAGCAATATATAACGATATCATTATAAAGCACTTATCAGATTCAAGGAGAGCAAGGCTATGGCAAAAACGATTGGAATTGACCTCGGCACCACCAACTCCTGCGTCGCCGTCATGGAGGGTGGGGAGCCCAAGGTGATCCCGAATGAAGAGGGTGGCCGTACGACGCCCTCAGTTGTTGGCTTTACCAAGACCGGCGAACGGCTGGTGGGACAGGTGGCAAAGCGCCAGGCCATCACCAACCCGGAAAACACGGTGTATTCGATTAAGCGGTTCATGGGACGCCGCTTCAACGAGGTGACCGAAGAAATCAAGATGGTTCCCTACAAAGTCGTGCAGTCGGGCGACCACGTGGCAGTGCTGGCGCAGGGCAAGGAATACACCCCTCCGCAGATTTCCGCCATGATTCTGCAGAAGCTGAAGAAGGCGGCGGAAGACTATCTCGGCGAGAAAGTCACCGAAGCCGTCATCACCGTTCCCGCGTACTTCAATGACGCTCAGCGGCAGGCCACCAAAGACGCCGGACAGATCGCGGGCCTCGAAGTGAAACGCATCATCAATGAGCCCACGGCAGCCGCGTTGGCCTATGGTCTGGATAAGAAGAAGGATGAAACCATCGCTGTGTACGACTTCGGCGGCGGCACCTTCGACATTTCGATTCTGGAAGTCGGCGAAGGCGTGATCGAAGTGAAAGCCACCAACGGTGACACCCACCTGGGCGGCGACAACCTCGACCAGCGCATCGTGGACTGGTTGATTGACGAATTCAAGAAAGACGAAGGCCTCGACCTGCGGGGCAAGGGCAATGAGATGGCGCTGCAGCGTCTGCGAGACGCAGCCGAGCGGGCCAAGATCGAGCTCTCCACCACCATGGAGACTGAGATCAATCTGCCCTTCATTACCGCCGATGCCAGCGGACCGAAGCACCTGGTGAAGAAAATGACTCGGGCCAAGTTGGAGTCGATGGTGGAAGACATCATTCAGAAGTCCGTCGGCCCGTGCAAGCAATGTATGAAAGACGCGGGTGTCGACGCCAGCAAGATCAACGAAGTCGTGCTGGTGGGCGGACAGACTCGCATGCCGCGAATTCAGCAGTTGGTAAAAGACCTGTTCGGCAAAGAAGGTCACAAGGGCGTGAATCCGGATGAAGTGGTCGCGATCGGCGCGGCCATCCAGGGCGGCGTGCTCAAGGGCGAAGTCAAAGACCTGCTCTTGCTCGACGTAACTCCGTTGTCCCTGGCGATCGAAACCCTGGGCGGCGTGGCGACGCCAATGATTCCGCGCAACACCACGATTCCGACCAAGAAGACGGAAACGTTCTCGACCGCGGCCGACAGTCAGACCTCGGTCGAAGTGCACGTGCTGCAGGGCGAGCGTCCGATGGCGGCGCAGAATCGCACTCTGGGCAAATTCCACCTCACCGGGATCCCACCCGCACCACGAGGCGTCCCCCAGATCGAGGTGACGTTCGACATTGACGCCAACGGCATCCTCAACGTGACCGCGAAGGATACGGCTACGGGCAAGGACCAGAAGATCACGATTACATCGTCTTCCGGCCTGAGCAAGGAGGAAGTCGAGCGCATGGCCAAGGAAGCCGACGCGCACTCCGCCGAAGACAAGGCCCAGCGCGAAGCCGTCGACGCCAAGAACCAGCTCGACTCCATGGTCTACAACATGGAGAAGATGCTGCGCGAGCAGGGAGAGAAGATCTCCGGCTCCGACCGTGCCGATGTCGAGAACGCGATTGCCGACGCCAAGAAGGCGCTGGAGTCGAACGACAAGTCGAGCATGGACAAGGCTCGTGACACACTGACCAAGGCGTCGCACAAGCTGGCCGAGCAGATGTACAAGTCGGCGCAGGCGCAGACGCCTCCTGGCTCAGGGCCGGGACCGGGCGCGGGACCGGAGCCGGGTGGGGACGGCGCGGGCCAGAAGAAAGACGAAGGCGTGATCGACGCCGAGTACGTGGATGTGGAAGACAAGAAGTAAGCTCTCAGCTATCCGCAAGAACCGTGTGGGGGCGGGTCTCTGACCCGCCCAGTCCGAGCGCAGCTCGGCAGATTCGTGTGGCGCGGACGCCTTCGCCCGCGCAGCTTTTCGTAGCGCCGCCGTCCCGGCGGCTGTCCCAAGGGCATCTTGCCCTCGGCCCTGGGGGCGGGACGTCCCCACGACAGCCGGCGAGGGCGCCGGCGCTACCAAGTTTACGTAACCAAGGGAGTGATTGAATTGCAATTTCAGATCAAAGGTCAGGATTATTTTCTAGCGTTCGTGGAAGACGAGCGGAAGTGGTATTTGTTTTCGCAGACTGCGAACGAAGTGCAGCGCATTCCGGTGTACGTGGATGTGGCGAAGTGGGACCGCCTGCCGCTCGGGGATGAGAAGCCGCAAAAGCTCTCCTCCTAAGCGGAGCGGCTGCCCCGCTTGCAAAGCAGTACCAGCGACAATGATTTTCAGGTAAGCTGCAACCCTGATTGTTAAATGGCCACAACCCCCAAAAAAGACTACTACGTTGCCCTGGGCGTGAAGAAGTCCGCTTCAGCCGAGGAAATCCGTAAAGCCTTTCGCAAACTGGCGCGTAAGTACCATCCCGACGTCAATCCCGGCGATAAGTCGGCGGAAGAGAAATTCAAGACCCTTTCCGAAGCCAACGAAGTCCTGAGCGATCCCAAGAAGCGCAAGATTTACGATCAAGTCGGCTTCTACTCCGACAACATCGATCCCGCGACCGCGGAAGCCTACGCGCGGGCTGGAGGCGCGGCCGGCGGCGGGGGCGGCTTTCCGGAAGGTTTTCCGGGGGCGCAAGCCGGCGGCGGGGGCGGTGCGCAAGGCGCGAACTTCGATTTTGGCGGCTTCGATTTCTCCGACATGTTCGAGGGCGGCCGCGGCAGAAAGTCGGGCAGCTCCGGCGCGGGTGGTTTCCGGGACATTTTTTCCGGCATCTTCGGAGGCCGGGGCTCAGCAGCAGACACGGGCCCCGAACCCGGCTCAGATCTGGAGTATCAGGTCAATGTTCCCTTTTGGACTGCCATTCGTGGCGGAGTCATGCGATTGAACATCAGCCGCCGCGATGCCTGCCCGCACTGCAAGGGCCATGGCTTCACCGAAGGGGCGGGCACCTGCCCGGAATGTAACGGGAAGAGGCAAGTCACGCAGACCGGTGGGCGCATGAAGTTCAATGTGCCCTGTCCGCGCTGCCACGGCACGGGAAAGAACATCTCGACCTGCCCTCAGTGCCACGGCGAAGGGACGGTGGAGCGGACGGAGCCGCTGGAGGTTCGGATCAAGCCGGGCACGCGCGACGGCCAGCGCATCCGGATCGCCGGCAAGGGCAACGCCGGAGTGCGGGGAGGCCCCTCGGGCGATCTCTACGCGATCATCCGCGCTGCCGACCACCCCGTGTTCCACCGCGAGGGCGACGACATCCGCATCACCGTGCCCGTGTCGGCCACGGAGGCCGCTCTTGGCGCGAAAATCGAGGTTCCGACCATCGACGGCCGTACCTTGCTCAAGATTCCTCCCGGGACCCAGTCCGGCCAGAAGCTTCGTCTGCGGGAGAAGGGCGTGCCTTCGGCGACCAAGGAGGGTGCGCGCGGCGACGAGATCGTCGAGGTCAAGCTCACCGTTCCCATGCCCAAAGACGAGCGCTCCAAGGAAATCCTGCGCGAGCTGGCCAAGTTGAACCCCGAAGACCCCCGCGCAGAGCTCTGGAAGAACGTCTAGAAAAGGGCTTCAACCACTTCTCTGGCCGCCGTTACGAGCCGTTACCTCGGTGCCGCCTCGCAAAAAAAATATCCAAAAATTGTTTTTACAGTGCATCTAATTTGCCGTATGCTCACGGCTGCGAACTTGCTTCCAGCCGAATTCTGAAAGCGCAAGGATCGCCCGAGGAGGAAGCCGTCGAAATTGGCAACAGCTAGCGCGCCGCGCCAAAACCTTCAGCCACCCGCCGTCGTCCCCAGCCGGAAAAAATCGGTCCGTCTCACGCTCTGGCCCCTTGTTGCCGCCACCTTCTTTATGGTGTCGGGCGGCACCTACGGCACCGAAGACATCGTTCACGGCGCCGGATACGGCAAGGCCATCCTCATCCTGCTGCTGACTCCTATTCTCTGGAGCCTGCCCACCGCGTTCATGATTGGTGAACTCTCCAGCGCCCTGCCCTACGAGGGGGGATATTACGCCTGGGTGCGCCGCGCCATGGGAAATTTCTGGGGATTTCAGGAAGCCTGGCTGTCGCTGGTGGCCTCGATTTTCGATATGGCCATCTATCCCACGCTGTTCGTGGCCTACCTGACCCGGTTGTTCCCGTGGTTCTCCGAAGGACATCGCGGAGTAATGGTGGGGCTGGCCGTGGTTAGCGTAGCGGTGCTGCTCAATATTGCCGGTGTGCGCGTAGTGTCGACCACCTCGCTATGGCTGTTTTTTCTGCTCTCCGCCCCGTTTGCGATCATGGTGCTGCTGGCTCCGTTCAAGTACGGGGCGCTGCTGCATGCAGTCACTACTCCCACCACGTCCAGGGTAGACATGATCGGCGGGCTGCTCATCGCCATGTGGAACTATATGGGCTGGGACAATGCTTCGACCATCGCCACCGAGGTGGAGCGCCCGCAGCGGACCTATCCGCGGGCCATGCTGGCGGCGGTCGTACTGGTGACGCTGACTTACATCGTGCCCGTGGCGGCCGTGTGGATGACGGGGCTTGCCCCGGCTGCGTGGGAAACGGGTTCGTGGGCGGAGGTGGCCGGGTTGCTGGGCGGTCCATTGCTGCGAGTCGGGCTGGTCCTGGGTGGCATGATCAGTGCCTTCGGCATGTTCAACGCCCTGGTGATGAGCTATTCGCGGCTGCCCCTCGCGATGGCGCAGGACGGCATGCTGCCAGGAGTGTTTGCCAGGGTGACCAAGCGCAGCCGTTCTCCCTGGGTGGCGATCGTGGTTTGCGCCATTGGCTGGGCCATGTGTCTGGGGCTTGGCTTCGAGCGCCTGGTAACCATCGACATCCTTCTCTATGGCACCAGCTTGGCGCTGGAGTTCGTCGCCCTGGTGGCTTTGCGGGTTCGCGAGCCCGAGCTTGCCCGTCCCTTCCGCGTGCCCGGCGGCCTCGCTGGAGCTGTGGCGGTGGGGATAACACCGGTGCTGCTGCTCGGCTTCTCTGTGGTCCGCAGCCAGCATGAGCAGGTGCTGGGCATGAGCTCGTTCAGCTTTGGGACACTGCTGATTGGCGCGGGTGTACTGGCCTACGCTTTGAAACACGCGCTGAAGCCGTCGGGCTGGACGACACCGCCGCAAGAGAAGCCGCAACCGGCTGCCTGAGTTTTCTTGGCTACGGATTTGCGCGGATAAGCACGGATTCGATCCGTGAAAGTCCGTGCCCGTCCGTGGCTTTTGTGTTTTGCGGTAGAGTAGTGTGACATGACCAAGCGGAAATCCAAGGGCGCCTACATGATCTCGTCGGTCGCTGAGATGTATGGCATCCATCCTCAGACCCTGCGCCTCTACGAGCGCGAGGGCCTGCTCAAGCCTTCCCGCACCGAAGGCAACACCCGCCTCTACACCGACGAGGACCTGCAACGGCTGGAATTTATTCTTACCCTGGCCCGTGACCTGGCGGTGAACATCAGCGGCATTGCCATCATCCTGCAAATGCGCGAGCGCATGGAAGAAATGCAACTCCAGATCCAGGATTTCGTGAAGTACATTCAGGAGGAAGTGCTGTCGCGGGCGAGTGCTGCGGCCGATCCTTCCAAGGGCGCGATTGTGCCGGTGCGGCGGCACATCGTGGCGGCGCCGCCGCAGATGCGCAGGAAGTAGAATGCAGACCCTCAATCTTGTCTGGATTGATCTTCTGGTGTTGGCGCTGGGACTGTGTGGCGTCAACTCCGCTCTCAGTGGGGAACTTCGAAGCTATGGGCGAGGAGGACATCGATTGGTCTTGTATCGTTTGCCAGGAATTGCCTCGAGAATCGGGTGTGCGATCACCGGATTACTCATCTTATGCTGGGTTGTGTTCGACCTCCGGCGGAAATTCCCAACATAATCGTAGGTTTCATGCTTCCCTTCAAACTGATCTATAGCGACGCCTACTTTCTACCCATCGGCGCCCACGTTTTCCCCGCCGAGAAATATCGCCGCATTCATGACCGGCTGATTACAACTCGTGTCGCCGAAGCCACCGACTTCGTCACTCCGCAACCGGCTTCGGATCAGGACATCCTGCTCGTACACAAACCCGATTACGTGCACAAGCTCAAGACCGGAACGCTCTCCGCGCGGGAAGAAATGGAGATGGAAATTCCCTGCTCGCCGGAGCTGGTGCATGCCTTCTGGCTGGCCGCGGGCGGCTCGATCCTGGCCGCTCAACATGCCCTGAAGGATCGGGTGGGGTTCAACATCGGCGGTGGCTTCCATCACGCGTTTCCCGACCACGGTGAGGGCTTCTGCATGATTCACGACGTGGCGGTGGCGATCCGTCGTCTGCAGCGGGATGAAAAGATCCGCACGGCCATGACGGTGGACTGCGATGTTCACCACGGCAATGGCACCGCCGCGATCTTTGCCGGCCTGAGAACTCCCGGCCAGCCCTTGCCCTCGACATCGGCTGCGACGGCGGGGCCGGTGGGGCCGGCGCGTGGAGGAACGATGCGCCATGCCCATGCCGGCGATGTGTTCACGATCTCCCTCCACCAGCACAACAACTATCCCGCGTGGAAACCGCATTCTTCGATTGATGTGGACCTCCCCGACGGGATGGGCGACGACGACTACCTCGCCTGGCTCGACAACGCCCTCAGCTCCGGCCTGCGCCAGTTCGAGCCGGACTTGATCTGCTACATCGCGGGTGCAGACCCATATCGTGAAGATCAGCTCGGGGGGCTGGCGCTCACGCTGGAGGGACTAAAAAAGCGCGATGAACTCGTCTTCCGCGTGGCCAAGGCGCGAAATACTCCGGTGATGGTGACCTACGCCGGAGGCTATGCGCGGAATGTCGAAGACACGGTCACGATTCACTGCAACACCGTGGTCGCTGCGAAGGAAGTGTTCGGTTAGAGTTACAAGGCTTAGATCAGGAGATTAACACCAACAGCAGTCCGGTCATGATCAGAGATGCATAAACTATGCCGGCCAGGAAAAGACCCATCATAAATTTTCCGGTACCGCGCAGGTTCTGGGGCGACACAAGCGAGCGCTTGCACACGATAGTTTGCGCCCATTCATCCCCGTGCCGCTGTTCTTTGGCGCTCTTCTGCATCGCGAAATAGCCGATTAGCCCGAAGAAAAGCGAGTCCACGAAGTACGCCAATGATCGAATGAGTGCACCTTTTAGCCGACAGGGCGATCCGTCCTCCTGCACGACAACCATCGAGAAAAGCAATTTACCAGGCGTGCTCCCATGCACACTCTCGCAGATCGTATGGAAGGCCACAGAGCCCAATAGGGCGACCACAAATCCTATAATTCCGGTGTGACTCATCTTGGCAATCTGCAGAGGATCGGGGTGGCCTGCCGCAGCCACGAACACTAGCACCGCGAACAGAATAGCGGCACAATACCCCATCAAGTAATACAGGACCGTGTCGACGATGCGGGCTCCGGCGCGAGGCCAAAAGCTCACACCTTCGATATCGCCTAGGGAGACTCTGATTAAGCTCTCTGCTTTCCACAAGCGGTCAAGTTAGAGTGTCTGAGGAATGAAACAGAGGAGACTAGCGATGATGACCGGCTTTGAGCAGTACACGAGGAAGACGCGGCGAGCGATATTTCTGGAAGAGATGGAGCCGGTGGTGCCGTGGCGGGAGTTGTGCAGACTGGCGGAGCCGCATACTCCCAAACC
>DASZHW010000149.1:0-1675 GCA_035937515.1 Terriglobales bacterium
CGCATGAAGGAAGTAATGGTTGATAGCCAGCAACTCTTCTCTAGCCTGGATTTTCGCGGCAAATAGCCAGCTAACATTTTACGGCGGCAGAGCGGCGTGACGACTATCGAAATTGGATATGCAGCGGTAGCCCTTGCCACCACGGAATGGGTGTGGATTTCTCGCTGAAGCCGGCGGCGATCAACAGGGGATTATGAGCCCGCTTGGGCAGAGTGACTTGCACGCGCTTGTCGCTGATCTCTACTTGGGCGCTGGTGTTGAGGAAATGTCGAAAGAGTTGGCGGGATTTGGCGGCTTCGTAGCCCGGCAGGAGATGTGCCAGCATCCGATACAGCGCGGTGGCGACCTCAGTGAGAGTCACGTCGAAGTCGATCTTCATGCCGACGGCGGAACTTAAAGCGTCCAGGTGAAAGAAGTCCACCGAGTCAGCCAGGGAGTTCTCGATCAGCGTGCGTTGCGCATACCGGGTGATGCGCTTGGATGCGGCGCTGCGCAAATCGTTGGTGAGCAGCACTGTGGGGTGTTCGTGGCCCAACTCGGTGATAAACATCTGCCTCAGTTCGCCCTGGTAACCAGATAGGGTAATCCTTCGGTCGACGATCTTGGGTGTCTGGTAGATGCGATGCGGCACGTCCAATTTAATCGTGCGCCAAGCCGAGCGCGGCAGATTGGCCATCTCGCGCAGCAAGCCCGGAGAGCGGCGGCGCAGGGTCATGAAGGTAATTCCCATGCGATTCAAACGGTTCAGATTAGCGTAGGTAGTGAGCCTGGAATCGAAGACCAGTTCCGCTGGCGGCCGCTCGTAGCTTTTCTTCCAGAACTCCACAAATCCCAGCACCGCATCGGCCTGCTCGCGCCGCAGTAGGCCGGCCTGTGAATAGCAGACCACCTGACTGTCGGCGTCTTGCGCCAGGAAGACCAAAATGGACTTCTGGCTGCGGCTGCGCTTGGACAAGTAGTGGCGCTCGACAAACTCGTCCTCTCCGAAATAGGGGATCGTGTGAAAGTCTAGATTCAAGCTTTTGCCGGCCATCAGTTTCTGGCTTTTCAGCACGCTGATCCAGGCGTTGCGCAAGCGCTCGTTCATTTTGGGGGAGACGCTGTGCGAATAAGTGGCCAGGTAGGTGGTTTTCGGGACCACGTTGAGACCGGCGAACAGCGCGATGCCGTCGTCGAATACCAGGTCCATCACATGGCTCTTCCGTTCGGTGGACGAGAGCTTGAGGGCGAGCATCGACAACAGAGCCTGCAGGGCCGGGATCATTTTGGTGCCGGGATAGCCGGCCTTGCGGATCAACTCGGGAAAGTCGCAACGCACCAGGAAAGGGAGGAGCAAAAAGAGGCCACCCAGTTGGGTCTGGAACTTTCGCGGCTGCAGGGAGAACTCGCGCCGATCGGCCACGGCGGCTGCGGTAGGGCGATTGGAATCGGGGCGATCCTGATCTTCTCGCCGCGGCAGGCGAGCAAAGCCTTCATTGTGCAGAATCTCCCAGATGGCGGTGCAACTGAGGGGTGTGTTGTGGTCCTTGAGAGAGCGCTCAATGTCATAGATGGAGAGATTCTGTTTGCGCATAGCCAGAACGAGGTCGTGGGCGGCGCCCTTCTTGGGCTGGGTGCGAGGGCCGGGTTTGAGGTCCTGGAAAAAAGTGGGTTTCGCACGGCGGAAATGGTGACA
>DASZHW010000150.1:0-51998 GCA_035937515.1 Terriglobales bacterium
CTAGGAGTAGTCACCGTCCTCCGTCTCCTCGGCTTCTTCCTCATCGATTTCTTCCTCTTCGACGGGCTTCAACTCGATGGGATTTACCGTGATCACTTCGAAGTCGCTCCCGCATTCCGGGCAGGAAACAATTTCGCCTTCGTCAACCTCGTCTTCTTCAACGTCGAGATTGGTTTCGCATTCCGGACAATAGATCATAATTGCCTCCATCCCATGAGATCGTCCCAGTTAATATTTAGTTTCTCCAGGGCCGGAGGTCAAGTGGGCAGCAGTCCTGGGGAAGGGCAGGTGTGGAAATCCTGAACCCGGGGGCGGTCCCGGCTCCCGCCGGTCCAGGGCTCTTTCATCGCCCCAGCAGCAGTTTGGCCACGAGCGCGGCCGTCATCGCAATCGTACCTGCTGCGGCGTTGTACTCCCGATGCTTCCAGTACAAGTCCCACGAAAACGCATCACCGCCGGCCCCGGTTGTGGTCATGCGCGGAATCAGGCGGGGCACCTCACGAGCGTACTCGGCGAACCCGGGAAATCGCTGGTGCAGGAATGCTTCCTCTGCGCGAATCACCGGGAGATAGACCAGCAAGAAAATGAGGGCGAGCCCCCCTGCGATCCACCAGCTCCGGGCCGCCAGGGCAAATCCCAGGGCCAGGATCAGCGAACCGAGATACAGCGGGTTTCGGGTGTAGGCGTAAGGTCCGCCGGTTGTAAGCTGCTCGTTCTTTTGCACGTGCCCGGAAGCTATAGCTCGAATGACGAGGCCCGGGATGATCAGTCCGGCGCCCAACAGGATCGACGGGACGGTGGGCCGGGCCAGGCAGAGATAAATCACGGCAAAGGCAAACCCCAGCGGAACTCGTATTCGGCGCGCGACAGCCGGCCACCTAGTCATGGCCCTCCTGCAGCAGTTCGCGGGCCGCAGTCACAACTTGCTCGGCGCCTATATCGAGCAAGCCGTCATCCATGCGGGCAACATGCTTGTAGCTGTTGACGCTGGAGGGGCTGCGCAGAACGATGTTTCGCGTGCCGAAAGGGCCATTGCGTGCCGGATCGGTCGGACCAAAGATTCCTACCACTGGAATTCGCAATGCACCAGCAAGATGCATGGGGCCGGTGTCTCCGCCGATATACAAACGCGCACGGCGAGTGAGAGCAATCAATTGGGTCAGTGAACCGCTGAAAATCTCAACCGCTCCATCGCCGGCTCCAGCCAGCGTCCGTGCCAGTTGCTGTTCACCGGGGCCAGAGTTGACGACGCATTTCACTCCGTCCTCCGCCAACTTTCTTGCCACCTGTCCGTAGCGCTCGGCCGGCCACTGCTTCGCGCCCCAGCCGGCTCCCGGGCTGAGCAGCGCAAAACTCTGAATGCCGCGGTCCGTCAGCCAGCGATCAAGCTCCTGTTTGGCTGCAGGGTCGTCCGGGAAATCGACCTGCTGAAGCTGTAATGGGCGCTGCGCAATGGCCTCCGCAAGTCTTAAATTCTGCTGTACAACGTGGTCGCCGGACGTGATCACTTGTCGTGTATAGAACATGCTGGCGAGATTTTCGCGCGGTTGGGCCGCTCCGTAGACCACCGGTGCTCCCGACCACCGGGCGAGCAGGGCCGAGCGAATGGCTCCCTGAAGGTCAACGGCCAGTTCATAGCGACCCGCCCGCAAATCGCTCAAGCCCGCCGCGATCCGTTCCCAGGTTTGCAGGGAGAAAGGCGCCGCGCGCCATTGTTTTGTGTCCACGGGGTGAACCCGATCGACCAGCGGCCGCTGCGGCGAGCGTGGGCCGGAACGTGGGGCGGCCAAAGTGCATAACAATTCCGCCCATCGCTCCTCAATCAGCCAGCTCAGCGTTGCCTCGGGGAAGGCTTGTCGCAGCGCCGTTACCGCCGGGAGAGCATGGATGACGTCTCCCATGGCGCCGAGGCGCACCACCAACAGCGGTCCGATTCCAACTGGAGTGACCACTTTTTCAGGAGAACTTGCGGCGGTAGACGCCGTGCTCACGAACGCGGTGACCCCAGCCGCGAACGGATCATCTCGGTGGTGGAATGGTCCTTGGGATCGCCCACAATTTCCACCCGGCCGCCGCAGGCGAGCACGAGATCGCGCTCGGGGACGGTTTCCGCGGTGTAGTCCGTGCCTTTGGCGTGGATGTCAGGGCGAATTTCACGGATCAGGGCGCCCACGTCGGGCTCGGAGAAAATCACAACGGCATCAACATCGGCCAGAGCGGCCAGAATTTCAGCACGTTCCTCTGCCGGCATGAGCGGGCGGCCTTCTCCTTTCAATGTGCGCACCGAGGCGTCCGAATTGACGGCGACGATCAACCGCCCGCCCAATTGCCGGGCGGCGTGCAGATAACGCACATGGCCGACGTGCAGCAGATCAAAGGCCCCATTGGCCAGCGTGACCGAATCGCCCGCTTGGCGCCATTCCGCCACCCGGCGCTTCAGCTCTTCGCGATTGAGAATTTTGCTTGCGATGGCTTTTCCCAGGGTTTCCTCGAATTCAGCTACTCGCAATCCATCGGCCTCAATGAGGCCGTATCGCCGGCGGGGCCACGTCCAGCGCATGTAATAGTTCCTGCTGCGACACGGTTGCGGTCCCGCGCTTCATGACCACGATCCCGCCCGCGTAGTTCGCCAGATGGGCGGCTTCTTCCGTGCTCCCTCCGGCGGCCAGAGCTGCCGTGAAGGTGGCAATCACGGTGTCGCCAGCACCGGTCACGTCCACCACCTGGTCAGATCCGGAAATCGGAATGTCGGTGGGCTTGTGGCGGCGCGTGAACGCGACCATGCCGTCGCGCCCGCGCGTGATCACCAGCGACTGCAGCTTCATCCGGGACATGACCTGCTCCCCGGCTGCGCAAAGCACGGGCCAGTCATGGCCGATGCGCACGCCCAGAGCTTCTTCAACCTCAGGTTCGTTGGGTGTGGCCGCGGTCACGCCCGAATATTGCAGCATACGGTAACGCGAGTCGAGCACCACCGGCACTCCATTCAACGCGCCCCTTTGCCGCACTGCGTTCAAAATCGCCGGGCTGGCTGCCCCGTAACCATAGTCGGAGACCAGCAGGACATCGGAAGCGCGCACATACTGGCGTGCTGCCAGCACCAACTCGCGTTTCAAGTGACGGCTTGGTTCGGTCTCGGGTTCGCGGTCGAGCCGGACCACCTGCTGCCTCGCCGTATGCGTCATTCCGGCAAGGATGCGAGTCTTGGTGACGGTCAGATAGTTCTTGTCGCGCAATACGCCGCTCACCGGAATGCGTTTGTGGCGGAAGGCTTTGAGCAACAGGCGGCCGGCCTCGTCGTCCCCCACTACACCGACGGGAAGGACATTCACACCCAGATCGGCAAGATTCTGAATCGCATTGGCTCCGCCGCCGGGGACTACGGTGCGTTCACGATGCTTGAGGATCAAGACCGGCGCTTCCCGCGATACGCGAGAGATTTCGCCGAAGATAAATTCGTCGGCCACCAAGTCACCCAGAACCGTGACCGTGAGCTTGGGGAAGGATTCGACGATCTTCCGCAGCCGCTCGGTTTCTTTGAGGTGCTTGCTCATCTTCCTTCGGTCGTGCGCTCGGAATTCAGGTAACGCCGGCATCTTGCCGGCTGTCCCAAGGGCATGTTGCCTTCGACGTTGCGAACGGGACGCCCGCACGGCAGCCGCCGGGACGGCGGCGCTGCAATCATGAGCGATTTTCTCATGCCTGTCGTCTTCGCTCCGCAATCCGGGCCATGATGGTATCAACAGCGTTAGCCGCGTCGGCGAGTTCCATCTTGACCGGGACGACCGCCACTGGCCCCAGTGCGGAAAGATACCCCCCTAGATTCACCGCGTCTTTTTCCGTGGTTACGAACCCGCCGGCCTCACTTTGCTGCCGCAAGTTCAGCAGGTCGCGGATGTCGCTCTCGCCGTAGGCGTGATGATCGCGATAAAACGCCTCTGCCACGGGCTCAATCCCAGCGGTACGCAGTTGCAGCACAAAGTTCTTCGGTTTCGCGATGGCGCAGAAAACCACCGGCCGGGCCGGGACGCCGGTAGGAACAATTCCGCGACGGGCGCGCCAAACCAGTTTCCCATCGAGCGGGAACTGGTCCTCGGAGGCCCCGCTGGTGAGCACGACTGCATCGGCTCGGCGCAGCGAATCGAGCGGCTCGCGCAACCGTCCCGCGGGAAGAAGGCGGTCTCGACCATCCTCGGGAGTCACCAGGACAATATCGAAGTCGCGGGCGAGCGATCGGTGCTGAAATCCGTCATCGAGCAGATGAATCTGCGGGCCGAATTTTGCTTCGGCAAAGACGCCGGCCTGGTGGCGATCCTCTCCCACGATTACCGGAACCGCCAGCCGGCGGGCCATGAGCACGGGTTCGTCACCGAAATCGCGAGCCGAACCAGCCGGATCCACTAATGCCACACCTCGGCTCTTGCGCCCATAGCCGCGCGAAAGAATATCGAATTTCAGGTTTCGTGCTTTGAGCAAATCGCCCAGCAACAGAACGAACGGGGTCTTGCCCGAACCGCCAACCGAAAGATTTCCAACGCTGATCACCGGCCCTTGCAGCCTGCGCGCGCGAACCATGCCGTGATCGTAGAGCGCGTTTCGCGCTCGAACCCCGAGTCCGAATAGAGAAGCAAGCGGGTTCATTTGTGTCATTGCTACAGACCATGTAGGGACGGGTCTCTGACCCGTCCAGGGCGTGGCAGTGCCGCGGCTGTGCTTTGCGCGTCTTGCGGTCTCCATCCCACCTAGAACACTGCCGTGGCTTTGCCACGGCCAGGGCGGGTCAGAGACCCGCCTCTACACGGTCTTTGGTGGCTCCAGCAGCCTTGCCAGTGCCTCCACCGTTCTCGCAGTAGCCCCCATCTGTGAGCGCAGAGTCTCGGCCGCCCGGCGGCCCAGAGCCGCGCGCTCCGATGAATTGGAAAGAAGGTCCAGCAGAAGCAGGGGAAATTCTGCCGGTCCCACCACGCGCACCGCATCCTGACTCTGAAACAAAGCAACCATATCGCGAAAATTCTCGGTGTGGTTCCCCACAATAATGGCTACGCCGTGTCGCGCAGGTTCGATGATGTTGTGGCCGCCGCGAGGCACCAGGCTTCCACCCACAAAGGCGACATCCCCCAAAGCGTAGAGCGCGCTGAGTTCGCCGACCGTGTCGACCAGAAGGACGCCGCCGGCAATGGCATCACCACTCCACAGAGAACGTCGCCAGAAGCGAATGCCCATCTGTTCGAGCAGTTGCGTGACTTCCGCAAAGCGCTCGGGATGACGGGGCGCCAAAATTATGACCGCCCGGGGATAGCTGGCCAGCACATTTTCGAAAGCGCGCAGCAACAGCCCTTCCTCATCGTCGACCGTACTGCCGCAGACGATCACTGGACCCGCCCCGGTTTGCTGGAAGGATGAGCGCAAGCTGGCGACGATTGCGGGAGGGGGTGGCGCAGTCACGTCAAATTTCAGATTTCCGCTGACCTGCACCCGCTCCGCGGGCGCGCCGATGTCACGCAAGCGGCGGGCATCTTCTTCGGTCTGTGCCAGAAAAAGATCAATCTGCCGGAGGACCCGGGTCAGAATCCAGCGGAAGCGGCGGTATCCTGGCCAGGAACGATCAGAAATACGCGCGTTCACCACCGCGATCCGCGAGCCGCTTTGCCGTGCCAGCCGCAAGAAGTTCGGCCAGAACTCGGTCTCCGCCACAACAATCAGCTCGGGTCGCAGGGCCGATAAGTACGGGCGGATGGCAAACCCGAGGTCCAGGGGGAAGTAGAAGACATTCTCTTCTCCGAAGCGTTCCCGGGCCAGTTTCTGCGCGGTTGCCGTGGTGGTCGAAACCACGACTCGATGCTGCGAAAGCCGCCGCAGTTCTTCCACGAGCTGGCCGACCGCCAGCACCTCACCCACCGAAACGGCGTGGATCCAGAGGGCTGGCTCCGGTCTCTTCTGCAGCCGCGACGGCACCTTGCCCAGGCGCTCTCCCAGTCCCTCGCGATACTTGCCGTGACGGTGCCCCTTCAGCACCCAATAGGGCAGACTGACCACCAGGCTTGCTGCCAGCAACGCGCTATAAAGCAAGTACATGCCGGAAGGACATTCTAATCGCAAGCCGCATCGCTCAAGGCACCACCGCAACCGATCCCCGCATCCTATAATCCAGCAATGATTTCCGGGATGAATCTTGGGGTGAATCTAAAGCGATTCTGGGCCGGTGCTGCGTTGGTTGGCGCCGTTGCCCTGATCCCCTTGTTCAGTCTGGCGGCGAAGGACTTTGTGATGCCCCAGGCCAACCCCGCGAAGACCTACCCGGCACACGATCAGCATCCCATGGAAGCCGTTGCGGTCGCAGTGGATCCCTATGACCTGGTGGAGAAAACAAAGATTTTTTCTGTGCAGTACAGCGAAATCGGGTTTCTGCCCATTTTCGTCGTAATCACCAACGACAGCGACAAACCGGTGGAATTGACCGGGATGAAGGCTCAGCTGGTCACGGTGAATCGAGCCAAGCTCTCGCCCGCTGCCGAGGATGACATCGCCCGGCGGCTGGCGCGTCCCTCCACCAACACCAACCGCTATCCCATCCCGTTTCCCACCAAAAAAGTGAAGGGCGGCCTGAGCAAGCAGGCCATGCAGGAGATTCAGACCGCTCAGTTCAGCGCGAAGGCGGTCGAGCCGCACAGCACCCAGTCAGGATTTCTGTTTTTCGACGTCTCAGACATCTCTGTGCCCCTCGCCGGGGCGCATTTCTACCTCACCGGAGTGCGCGACGCCAAAGGCAATGAGATGATGTACTTCGAAATTTCCCTGGAAAAGTATCTGAGCGCGCCCAGCAAATAGCGGGGTGGCCTCGCCCGTGCCCACCGCTTTCGGGGAAAGCTATAATTGTGGTTTATGGCCACCACGCCGGACATCTCCGTCGCCGCTCGCGCCAAATACGAGCCGGTCATCGGGCTGGAGGTGCACGTTCAGCTCCTGACTGCGAGCAAGATTTTCTGCTCCTGCTCCACCCAGTTTGGCGATCCTCCCAACACCAACGTCTGTCCGGTGTGTCTGGGTTTGCCGGGCGCCTTGCCTGTCTTGAACCGAAAAGCCGTGGAGTTCGCCACGCTCGCGGCCCTCGCGCTGAACTGCCGGATCAACGAAACATCGATCTTCGCCCGAAAAAATTACTTTTATCCCGATCTGCCCAAGGGTTACCAGATTTCGCAGTATGACAAGCCACTGGCGGAACATGGCTTCATCGACATCAAGACCAACGGCGGGGCCAAGAAGATCGGCATCACTCGTCTGCACCTCGAAGAAGACGCAGGCAAGAGCCTGCACGAAGGTTTCGCGCAGTCGGCGGAAAAGACGGCCATTGATCTGAACCGCAGCGGTGTGCCGCTGATCGAGATCGTCAGTGAGCCGGATATTGCTTCGCCCGACGAAGCTTACGAATACCTGACCCGCCTCAAGGAAATCATTCTTTACACCGGGGTCAGCGACTGCAACATGGAGGAAGGCTCGCTGCGCTGCGATGCCAACATCAGCGTCCGTCCGCGCGGGCAGAAAGAGTTCGGCACCAAGACGGAAGTCAAGAACGTCAACTCGTTTCGCTTTATCCGCGAGGCCCTGGAATATGAGATCGAACGCCATATCGGCGTAGTCGATTCAGGCGGAAAGATCACGCAGGAAACCCGGCTCTACAACTCCAACGAAGGCAAGACCTACGGCATGCGCTCGAAGGAGCAGGCCCACGATTACCGCTATTTCCCCGAGCCCGATCTGCTGCCCTTGGTGGTGGACGCGAAGTGGCAGGCGGAAATCCGCCGCACCCTGCCTGAACTTCCGGAAGCGAGGCGGAAACGCATGGTTGCGGAGTACGGGATTACCGAGCAGGACGCGCAGGTGCTCACCCTGACCCAGGCGCTGGCTGACCAGTTCGAAGCCGCCGCCAAAGCCGCCCGCAACCCCAAGCGCGTGGCCAATCTGGTCCAGAGCGAATTGATGGGCCGTCTGAAAGCTGGAGGCCTGGAAATCGAGCAGTCTCCCATCTCCATGAAAGGTGTGGCGGCATCGGCCGACCTGGTGGAGAGCGGCGCTATTTCCGGCAAGATGCTCAAGGACCTTTACGATCTCGCTTTCGAACGCGGGAAAGACTTTCCCGCGGTCTACGAAGAAGAGGGCAGGCCGGAGCAGTCACGGGACACGTCTGCCCTGGAAAAGATTATCGACGAAATTATCGCCGCCAATCCCAGGCAGGTGGAGCAATATCGCGCGGGCAAGAAGACGGTGGCCGGATTCTTTGTGGGCCAGGTCATGAAGGCCTCGAAAGGCCAAGCGAATCCCCAGCTGGTCAACGAGTTGCTGGCCAAGAGACTGGAGTAGAAGGTGGTGGTCCTCCCTGCCGGTCAGTAACTTCCGTCATGTCAGCCTCCGGCCACAACCCCGATAACATGTTCCAGGGGCTCCGGAGGTGACCGCATGAAGAAGTGGAAGCTCGATCGCATCATCAGCGTGGCCACTCTGGTCACGTCGCTGCTGGCGCTCTTCCTGGTGCTGAAACGGCCCACTCCTGTGGCGCAACCACAGCCGGCAGCAACCGCTGCGGCCAACGCCCAGTCTTTTCAGGAAAAAGTGCAACAGTTGGACCAGCCCAAAGGGCCGGGACAGCCCCCGACTGAAGTGCGCCTGACTTCCGACGAAGTCGGCGCGGCTCTGGCCCAGGCAGCCGGGCAGCTTCCATTGGCTGCCCAGAGCGCGTCTGGAGCACCCCTTTCCTCCCCGGATGCGCCGATTGCGCCGGGACAACCCGAGGTCAAGGACTATCAGGTGAGCTTTGATGGCGACGTCGCCCACGGCCAGTTTCTTACCCAGATCGCGGGCAAGGATGTGTGGGTCACTCTCTCCGGGCATCTCGGATCCAAGGACGGTTACGCGACCTTCGATCCCACCGAATTCAAAGTGGGCGACCTGAGCGTTCCTGTCTCGCTGGTCAACGACGCCCTGCAGAAACGGCTCAGCGAGCAACGCGACCGGCTGAAGCTGCCGGACAACGTGGGTGGAATGAAAGTGGAAAACGGCGAGCTGGTGATGACCCAGAAATAGAGGCGGCCCGGCTTACGACAACCGGGCCGTCATTTCCCGGTGTTTCCGCCTACTTCAGAGTGACTTCCCGCAAAATCATAGTGCTTACGATTTCGCGCATATCAACGCGCTTCTCACCCAGCTGCTGAGCGGCCTGCTTGGAGCCAAGAATCTTGTCTCTGATCACTTCATTCTTCGCCGTCAGGCCGTCCAGGGCGGCGAAATTCTTGTACTGGACAGCAATGGACAGGTCCCAGTCCTGTGGATCGTGTTTGGTGGTGTTGAAAAACACTTTGTAATCCAGGATCAGGCCCTCTTTCTTCATTTCGTCATAGAGTGTCTTGGTGCTGGATCGGAGAGTGGTTAGATAGGCATCCATCTGAGTGGGCTTGACCCGAATGAGCGTGACCTGCCATATCGGCCCCTCAGTGTAGTGTTCCTGCGCAAATGCTTGTATCGCGAACAACAGGCTCAGCAGCACTGCCGGCACGGCGTACTTTTTCATTGAACATTCTCCTTTGCGGTATAGTGCGCGCCCATGATACGTGATCGCGGAAGGACGTCAAACCAGCGCGCTCGACTTCAGTTGTGCCTGATGAGGTTGGGTGCTCGATTACTGGCCTGG
Source organism: Terriglobales bacterium (assembly GCA_035937515.1). Lineage (GTDB taxonomy): Bacteria > Acidobacteriota > Terriglobia > Terriglobales > Acidobacteriaceae > JAIQFF01. Next base: position 9,683 of record DASZHW010000150.1, read on the forward strand.
TGTGCCCTGAAACAGCGGCCACAACCGGTCGCCGATCACGCGGTACAGTACGAACGCGCTGCCGGCGTCAGAAACCTGGCGAAAAAGCAGTTCGCCCCGGCCGTCGCCATCGGCATCCACCGCATCGATCAGGTCCAGGCGGGGCAGAACATCCAGATGCTGCGTGTCGGTAATACTGACGAAGGCCTTGTGCAAGTCGCCGTTAATGTCATTGCGGACTACCATCGTCAGCAGGTAGCGCAAATCAGTACTGCTGTCTTTGGGGTGGCCCGGCATGCTTGCCTTCGCGCTCAGAACCAATATGGGTTCGTTGCTGTTGGAGAGGTCAAAGGCGCGCAATTGCACTTCTTCAAAAGCCGGCTGGGGTAACCTGGCTCCGGTCCCCGGCTTGCTCGACGACCGCGGGGTGGGCGACGCCGATTCCGCCGATTCGCCCGCCAGTTGCGCCGCCCCGGAGCGTACTTCGTCAGCTGCCAGAGCCAGAATCTTCCGGCGCAATTTCTGTTCCTCCTCGGGCTTCATGCTGTAGCCGTAGGGCCGAGGATCGGGACCGCCGGCATCGGAAATCGCAGGAATGAATTCAAGCGAACTGGGTGTGGCCTTCGCTGTGGGCCGCGCGGGTTCAGATTTTGCCGATGCCAGCACTGGTGTCGCCGGCTGCTTCTTTTCCGGTTTTTCCGGCGGAGGCAAACCTCGTCGCAAGACCGGCCGGTTGGGATCGTCTTCGTCCGGCGTAACCGCAGGCGCTGTGGAAGCGGAAGTAGTGGCAGGGGGTGACGCAGGTGGAGTCGCCGCAGCTGGAGGAGTTGCTGCCGGAGTTGTCGCCGCCGGCGGCGCGGCCTCTACCGGCTCGGACGGCTTCTGCCTTTCAGCCCCTGCGCGTCGCAACACCGGTGGACCTTCCACCGGCTCAGGAGCGGTCTTCGACAGGGCTGCCTTCTTCTTGGCGGCAGCCTCCGCAGCCGCTGCGACGGCGCTGGCAGACTGCCAGGTACCCAGGCCGATCCACGTGTTGCGGGCTTGCAGGGCGCCGGTGACCGTGAACAGTCCCTGGGAAACACCGTTGCGCACGGCTTCGTAGACGGTGCCGCTCTCCAGCGACATGGGTACCGGGGCGGCCTTGTAAGCGCTGGCATCGTAAAATTGGCCGTCGTACAGGATCGTGATAGGAATCAGGCGCACTTTGCCATCGTGGGCCAATTCCACCAGCCCCAGCGCGCGGGGTCCTTTGGCAGTCTTGCCTCCGGCAAACCGGGCCTGAACGCTCAGAGCGAGGAGCAAACCGGATGCCGCCAGGATGACGGCCCACCGAGCCTTGCGATATAACCTTGTGCAGCGAGGAGACACAGCCATGAATGTCAATGATAAAGCCCCGGAGTTCACTTTGCCCGACCAGAATGGGGAGAACGTTTCCCTCAAGGATTTTCGCGGGAAATGGGTGGTGCTCTACTTCTATCCTCGAGCCGATACTCCCGGTTGCACCATTGAGGCCTGCGAGTTCCGCGATTCCCATAGAAAGACCCGGAATATCGGAGCGGTCGTCCTCGGAGTTTCGCCCGATACGCCCCAGGCGCAGAAGAAATTCGAGGAAAAGTTTGACTTGCCTTTCACTCTGCTCGGCGATGCCGATAAGAAAGTGTGCAATTTGTACGGCGTGATCCAGGAAAAGAATATGTACGGGAAAAAAGTGATGGGAGTGGTGCGCACGACTTTCATCATTGGCCCGGACGGCAAGATCAGACACATCTTCAACAAAGTGAAAGCGGAAGGCCACGCGGAAGAGGTGCTTGCCTACTTGAAGGAAGCTGCGAAGGGCGCCGCCTGAAATCGTTTCGCCTGAAAGCAAATTTTGATGGAGGACGGGCGCCTCGCCCGTCCCTTCGTCGATCAACCCAGAACGCAGTTCTACTTCACTGTCACGGCTGCCGTTGTGGTGAACGTCAAAGCCGATTCGGCAGGAACTTCAGCCTCTTCCTTCCCGGTCGCGGCGGCCACGCCGGTTCCGGCACCGCCACCAGCGAGCGCACCGATGCCCGCGCCTTTTCCGCCCCCCACCAGTCCGCCGATCAAGGCCCCGGCGGCTGCGCCGCCACCAATCTTTGTGGCATTGCTCTTGGTATGGCTCTTGCCCTTGGCAAAATAGGAGTGCGCGGAAATCGGCACCATCCTGCCTTTGATCTGTACCGAAGTAAGCCGCAGCGCGAGCTCTCCCGGCGCATGCAGCCGTCCACTCGACTTGGCCGAAGTAATTCTTCCCCGGACCGGAGCGCCGGCCTTGGCCAGTGTGTTGCCACTGACGACCAGATTCCTCGCTAAGGTGGCATCAAACCGGTCGCCGGCTTTAGCCGTGCCGGAACTGATGCCCGAACTGGTACGCACGGTTAGCCTCGTGCCGGCGGGGATGGTCTGAGCCGCGGCAATCAGCGCCAGCAAAGTAAGTACGCACGCGATCTTGATCGATTTCCCCAGCATGAATCCTCCTTCAGGATTGTGACCCGTGGCACTATTATGCAGTCAGGCCATGAGGATCGCAAAGACCAGAAGCTTGTCCGCGCCGGCGCCGCTTCCACGCGCGTTCTACACGCGCGATCCTCGAGCCGTCAGCCGCGAACTGTTGGGCAAGATACTGCTGCGCCGTGACGGCAGAAAGTTTCTGACCGCGCGGATCGTGGAAGTCGAGGCCTATCTCGGCCAGGATGATCCCGCCGCTCATTCCGCTAGCGGACGAACCGCGCGCAACGCTGTCCTCTTTGGACCGCCTGGCCTCTCGTACGTCTACTTCATCTACGGCAATCACTACTGCTTTAACGTGTCCTGTCTCCCGGACGGAGAAGCCGGGGGAGTTCTGTTCCGCGCCGTCGAGCCCCTCACGGGAATTCAGCAGATGGCGGAGGCGCGAGGCGTATCCCTCCCCGTGAGCCTCGACCACAATTACGCAACCCGCGACTTGCGAAAGTTGACCAGCGGGCCGGGGCGCCTCGCCCAGGCCTTCGGCATCACGCGGGAGCGCGACAACGGCAAGGACCTGACCCGCGCCGGGTCGGACTTGTTGATCGTCGACGACGGTTCCCCCCCCAAGCGTGTCGAGGTTACGCCTCGAATCGGCATCACCAAGGCTGCCGAACGGCCCTTGCGCTATCTCATCGCAGGAAATGCTTTCGTCTCCGGATCGACGGCCCAAGTGCGCGGCGCTGGATTCGGTGCACTTCTTCGTGTACCTTGAACGATCCCGCAACCCTGTCGAAGTTGAGTGCTGGCAAGAGATGACTGCGAACTCTGCACAAGCCGACTATGGGATTGACGCGCCGCGCGTGGTCGCCACCCTTTTTCTGCTGGGGGCGCTCTTTGTGGTGGGATCGTTCAGGTCGAGCATCACCATCGGTCCGGTAACTTTCCTTCTAGGTCGGGGCCTTCTGGTCAGCGCAGCCGTTATTCTGCTGGAAGCCACTCTCATGGTGGTGTACTCCAAATACGGCAAGTTTCGTTATCGCGACCGTATGTTGCAAAGGGTGAATTGGAGAGGCGACGAAAGCGTACTCGACGTCGGCACCGGCCGCGGCTTGATGATGATCGGGGCGGCGAAGAAACTGACCACTGGAAAGGCGGTCGGGATCGATATCTGGAGCCACAAGGATCTGTCTGGAAACTCGATGCAGGCGACTCTGTACAACGCAGAAATCGAGGGAGTACGGGACCGGGTCGACGTGCAGGACGGCGATGCCACAGCCTTGAAGTTCCCCGACCGCAGCTTCGACGTAGTGTTCTCTAACCTGTGCCTTCACAATATTCCGGGCCGGGACGCTCGAGACCGGGCTTGCCGTGAGATTGTTCGTGTCCTCAAGCCCGGCGGCAAGGCGATCATTTCCGATTTTATTCGCACCGGGCGCTACGCGGAGGTCTTCAAGTTGGCTGGCACTGACGTCGAGCGCACCGGCATGAACTTCCTGTTGAGCTTCCCGCCGCTTCGCGTGGTCGAGGTACGAAAAGCCGCCTGATGATCCGGGCTGGGCGAGGGCGCGCTGGATCGTGTCTTAATCTGACTCCAATTGGCGGTTTCCATGGTTCAGAAGAATGTTGTCGATGAGGCGTGTGTTTCCAAAAAACGCCGCGACAGCGACCAGGGCTGGAGCAGACAAAGTCTGCAACGGATCCAATGTGTCCGGGTCCACAATTTCGAGATGGTCGAGGCGTACCGATGGTTCCTGCTCCAGGATTTGCTTCCCTGCCCCAATCAGCCGGGATGCGGTGCGTTCTCCGCGGTCGAAACGCTTCTGAATTTCCATGAGCGATCGATACAGCACCGGCGCCGCCTTGCGCTGGCCGGAATCGAGATAAGCATTCCGCGAACTCATTGCCAGGCCATCAGGTTCGCGCACGATGGGGCAGACCGCAATCTGAACCGGTATATTCAAGTCGCGGACCATGCGCCGAATGATTGCTGCCTGGGCCGCGTCCTTTTGTCCAAAAAACGCTATTTCCGGCTGCACGATGTTGAAGAGCTTAGCGACCACCGTGGTTACGCCACGAAAGTGTCCCGGCCGGGAGCGCCCGCAGAGTTTGTCGCTCAGGCCTTCGACGGTCACGCAAGTGACCGCGCCCGAGGGGTACATTTCTTCCACGCTGGGCGCAAACAGAAGATCCACGCGTTCCTGTTCCAGCAGTGCGCGATCGCGGTCAAAGTTGCGTGGATACTTACCCAGGTCTTCGTTGGCTCCGAACTGGATGGGATTTACAAAGAGGGAGACGGCTACCCGATCACACTGCGCTTTCGCCGCCCGCACCAGGGAAAGATGGCCTTCGTGGAGCGCACCCATGGTGGGAACAAGGCCCAGACGTTTGCTGTCAGATGGCGGGCCTCGCCTGGCAGCGCGTATTTCCTCGATGGTGCGACAGATTCTCATCGCGCGAGAACGAACTACACCTCAGGTTGACGGCACCCAGTCGATGAGCACGTGCATGCTCTCCAGGGCTCCAGCCACCAAGGCTCGGTTCTGACGAATCTTCACACCGACGTCCGCAGCGCCTCGCACGCTATTTTCTGCCACCGCGACCACGCGTCCATATGGCCACGCGGACGGAGGCAGGCTGCCAAGCGCCAGGGTAAGTTCTTCGGGTTTGAGCAGGCGTTCCTCGTGGTTGTTGTAGTCGAGCAGCGCAACCCCATCGCTCTTGACAATCAGATAAGGGTTGCGCCAGTTCCGCATGTCCTTCATACCGCGGTATTTCTCAGGACTTGCCGCAGGAATAGCCTGAATGCGGGCCAAAGCGCCGGCTTCAAGCGCGGCAGGATCAGGCGCCTGGGGGGCGGAGGAGCAGGAAGCCAGCAGGGCGGCGATTGCCGCCAGAGCAGCGAAGGGCCAACGCATCATCCTTATCGCCTCGCCCTCATCGCGCGCTTGCGTTCCAGCACCGTATCCAACGCCATGCGGGTTTCCTTGGGCAGATGATAGGACTCGCCATCCGAGGGATAGGTTCGTCCGGCCACGTCGGCCCGGAACGCTTGCACGGCATCGCTGATGAGCGCGGCTGCATCGCCGTAGCGACGCACAAACTTGGGTGCAGGTCCAAAAGTGAGATTCAGGATGTCGTGGAAGACCAGCACCTGGCCGTCGCAATCCGGGCCCGCGCCGATGCCGACGGTTGGCGTTGCCACTTCAGACGTAATCATGGCAGCGACTTCGCGTGGGATTCCTTCGAGAACCATGAAAGCTACGCCCGCGCGATCCAAGGCCACGGCATCACGCATGAGCTGTTCGACCCCGCCGAGGTCCTTGCCCTGCACTTTGTATCCGCCCATCACGTTCACGGATTGCGGCGTCAGGCCAATGTGTCCCGCGACCGGAATCTCGGCGTCAACAATATGGCGAATCAATTCCGCGCGCTTCTCGCCGCCTTCGATCTTCACCACTTCCGCTCCGGCCTCTTTCACAAAACGCGCGGCGTTACGAACCGCGTCGTTGGGATCCGACTGATAGGAGCCAAAAGGCATGTCCGCCACCAGCAGCGCGTGCTTCGTACCGCGTCGCGCCGCCCGGGTATGGTGCAGCATTTCTTCGATCGTGACCGACAGAGTGTTCTCGTAGCCCAGCATGGTTTGGGCGAGTGAGTCGCCCACCAGGACGATGTCGATGCCGGCCTCGTCCACCAGGCGGGCGCTCGAATAGTCATACGCGGTCAGACAGGTAATGGGTTCGCGGCGAAGTTTCTTGTCTCGAAGGGAAGCGACGGTAATCTTCTGGCGAGGTTCGCCAATCGGGATGAGACTCACAATATCCTCCAGTGCCCCTCCGCCGAGGCGGATGGAGCCTGTCTGCATCTTGGATGCTGCTAGGGGCATTGTAGACACAAACCCCGTGGCTGGTCGATAGGCGTGTGCAAGCCCTACAAAACAAACATGCAGGGACCGAGTTTCCTCGCTCGCATGGGTGCGCGTAGATAGGCCTTTCCGGGGGCCCCCGCCTTGCCGCTGCAAGCCATTTGTCGCTATAATAGACGACAAATGGCGAACGAGCTGCAGGCCGTGTTGCGGCAGTTAGGGGGGAAGCGCACCCTGGGGCGGTCGCTGGCCAGTGACCGCGAACTGCGCGAGGCGATCCGCGAAGGGTTCCCGCACGCTGTGCTGGGCGAGCTCATGCAGGCGTCGGGCCTGACTCTGAAAGAGCTGGCCGGCGCACTCGATCTCTCTCCCCGCAGCCTGCAGCGCCGCCGCCGGGGACGCCTTGCCCGTTTCGAGTCGGACCGGCTCTACCGCATGGCGCGTTTGCTGGCTTTAGCTCGCGAAACGCTGGGCGACGGCGCCCGTGCCAGCCGCTGGCTCAAGCGCACCAACCGCGCTCTGGGAGGCGTCGCGCCCATCGCCGCCATCGATACCGAACTCGGAGCCCGCCAGGTCGAAAATCTTCTCGGCCGCATCGCCTACGGTGGGGTGAGTTGACGCGTGTGTTTCGGGTGCTGCGCGCAGCCTACGCGCGCAACCCTTTCGACGGAGAGGGCGCTAACCGCTACGGAGGACGCTGGTCAAGCGCGGGAACGCGGCTTACCTATACCTCTGAACACCAGTCTCTTGCCATGTTGGAATACTTTGTCCACCTGGATCCGGAAGACGCTCCCGGCGACCTGGTCCTGGCCACAGCGGACATTCCTGATGACCTGTCGCGGGAACAAATTCAGGCCCACCAGATGCCAGCCCACTGGCGTGAAACTCCAGCGCCTCCCGACCTTGCCCAGATTGGCGACGATTTTGTGAAGAAAGCGGTGACCTGTCTGCTGCTAATGCCTTCTGCGCTGGCTGTGAATGAGAACAACTGGCTGATCAATCCGCAGCATCCGGAGTTTAAGAAGATTGTGCTGAATGTAGCGGAGCCGTTGAGCTACGATCCGCGAATGTTCCGGCGCAGATCAAGGCAGACGAAACATTGATCGCACTTAAGCGCTGGCCGCTTCCCGGCTGCCCAGCGGCAAGAAGTACTGCGTTCCCTTAATCGGCGCCGAAACCTTCCGCAGCAGTTCCTGCAAATCCTGGTTGCGCTCGACGAAATCGATCTCCGAGGTGTTTACGATCAGCAGGTCCGACGAGGTGTAGTGAAAGAAAAAATGTTCATACGCCTTGATCACCTCTCCCAGATAATCCTCGTTGATCGCTTTCTCTCCTGGCGCATTCTTCTTCTTGAGGCGTTTCTTCAGCACCTCGGGCGTGGCCTGCAGGTAAATGACCAGGTCGGGCGTCGGCAGTTGCTCGCGGAAATAGTTGTAATAGCGGTTGTAGGTTTCCAGTTCCTGATCGTTCAGATTGAGGCAGGCGAAGACCTTGTCCTTCTCGAAGACGAAGTCGGTGACCACGGTTTTCTGCGATCGCGGGCCCAGGTCGAGGGCGCGCAGCTGTTCGAAGCGGCGGATCAGAAAAGCGAACTGCGCCTGGAAGCCGGCTCCGGGTTCGCCTTTGTAGAACGAGGTGAGGAAGGGATTGTCCTCCGATTCCATGACCTGCTGGGCGTTGAGACGCTCAGCCAGAATCCCCGCCAGGGTGCTCTTGCCGACTCGTATGGGACCTTCGACTGCGATGTAGCGGGGCAGCTCAAAAAGATTGGCCATTGGTTATAGGAACACGAGTCAGAGAAAATCGGGATTCGTTTGCAGCATATCTTGCCTGACGCCCGGAGGCAATTGTGGAAAGAGTTAACAGCGGGTCCGGTTCAAAGATTTCAGATCTTCAATCTGAATGCCTTTACAATCGGCCTCAGTATGTACAGCTACGCTCTTACCGCTGGCGTTACCGCTGCCACCGCCGCGGCCGCTGGTTACCAGTCCATGGCCCCGACCGGGCAGTGGTTCGGCCAGGCTTTCACCGGGTTGCGGCCGCCCTCGAAGCAACTGGCGCTCACTTATGATGACGGCCCCAACGATCCGCATACTCTCCGCCTCCTGGAAGTTCTGGCCCGGCATAACGTCCGCGCCACGTTTTTTCTGATTGGCCGCTACGTGCGGCAGCGTCCGGACATCGTTCGCGAGCTCGCGAGAGCCGGACACGTCGTTGGAAACCACACCTTTAGCCATCCTCTGCTTATTTTCCGGAGTGCCTCTTCACTCAAAGCGCAGCTCGCGGATTGCGCAAGCGCGCTGACCGATGCCGTGGCCGGACACTCGAATCTGTTCCGGCCACCTTTCGGAGGCCGTCGCCCTGCGGTATTCCGCATCGCGCGGCAGATGGGACTCGAACCGGTCATGTGGAACGTGACCGGCCACGACTGGGACACACCATCGGCCGAGCACATCGAGCGCAAGGTAACCGGCAAGGTTCGCGGCGGGAATGTGATCCTGCTGCACGATGGCGGACATCGTCACTTCGGCGCCGATCGTTCGTTTACCATTACGGCGACGGATCGCTTGATTTCCAGATACAGGTCTGAGGGTTACGAGTTTGTGACCATTCCCGAGATGATGGGGAAGACAGTCGTCAGTCGTCAGCCGTCAGCGATCAGCTAGACGCAGCGGGGCCGGACTTATGCTGCATGTCGTTCCTTCAGTCGTTTCCACAGCAGCAGAATGAGCCAGGAGTTCGGGGGCTCACGCCATCGCCGAAGCAAGAGCCTGCCCGGCCGCTGCGATGGTCTGCTGCACGTCTTTTTCGGTGTGGGCTGCGCTCAGGAATGCCGCTTCGAACTGTGATGGTGGCAAGTACACGCCTTTGTCCAGCATGGCGCGGAAGAAGCGGGCGAAGGCTGTGGTATCGCTTTTCGCAGCGGATTCCCAATCGGTCACCGGGCCGGGAGTGAAGAACCAGGTCAGCATCGAACCTACGCGGTTACAGCACAGGGGCACTCCCTCCTCCTTCGCCGCCGCCATGACTCCCAATTCCAGCTCCAGACCCAGCTTGTCCAATGCGGCATAAACTGTGCCCTTATGGCTGCGCAGATAGCGTAAGGTCGCCAGTCCGGCGGCCATTGCGAGCGGGTTTCCGGAAAGCGTCCCGGCCTGATAAACCGGGCCGAGCGGCGCCACCATATCCATGATTTCCACCGGACCGCCATAGGCGCCCACGGGAAGCCCGCCGCCAATGATCTTGCCCATGGTGGTCAAGTCGGGAAGAATTCCATATCGTTCCTGCGCCCCGCCAAATGCGACCCGAAAGCCGGTCATGACTTCATCGAAAATGAGCAGGGCCTGGTCGCGCAGGGTAATGTGACGCAGGGCGTCCAGATACATGGGCGCGGGAGGCACACACCCCATGTTGCCGACCACCGGCTCTACGATCACACAGGCAATCTGATTTTTGAACTTCCTGAAAGCCTGCTCTAGCGCGTCGATGTCATTGAAGGGAAGGGCCAGGGTCAGCTGAGTGAATTCTTCCGGCACCCCGGCCGATCCGGGAATGCCCAGGGTGGCCACGCCCGAACCTGCTTTCACCAGCAGCGCATCCGCGTGCCCGTGATAACAGCCCTCAAACTTCACGATGTACTTGCGTTTGGTGTAGGCCCGGGCCAGCCGGATGGCCGACATGGTGGCTTCCGTCCCCGAGCTGACAAACCGGACTTTCTCGACGTGGGGAAAGGCCGAGATCACAATTTCAGCCAAATCCGCTTCCGCCGGAGTGGAGGCACCAAAACTGGTTCCGTTCTTCGCCGCCGCGCAGATGGCCTCGGGGACGCCCGGCGCAGCATGGCCCAGGATCAAAGGCCCCCACGAACCCACGTAGTCAATGTACCGGTTGTCGTCGGCGTCCCACACATGCGATCCCTGCCCGCGCACGATAAAAGGCGGATCGACGCCCACCGCCCGAAACGCCCGCACCGGTGAATTCACTCCGCCGGGGATCATCTCTTCGGCGCGCTTTTGCAGTTTGCGCGAAATCTCAACCCTGCGGACCATGGTGGGTTCGCCCTGAGAACTCACAACTATAGCAGCCAACATCAAAGATTGATGCCGCGCGAACGTCCTCGCCCGCCACGGCTCTCGCGGAAAGACTCTCTTTCCGCGCCGCCAGTTTTTGCGAGTCTCAAATTTACCGCAAATTCATTTCCTCGCAACACTGCTGCAACATCTTTGGATTAGCGTGAAGACAGTGACATGCTCTTCTAACCGGGAGAGCTCAGGACAGTCTCGGGGGGCTCCGGGCTGTCCCTTTTTTCCCTTCCTTGACGGCCTATTCCCAGGCATTGACCGATCACGCCCATGCGTTGGTCGCGCTAGAAGAAGCGGTCGGAACCTGGGACGTAGCCTTCTAGGCTCACTTCCCAGGCTCAATTCTCCACCTTCACACCCTTCCAGAATGCCACGTATCCCTTGATCTGTTTCGCGGCCGGTTTCGGATCGGGATAGAACCAGGCGGCGTCCTGGTTGCGCTTGCCGTCCACCTCCACGTCGTAATAACTGGCCGTGCCCTTCCACGGGCATATGGTATGAGTCGCGCTCGGCTTGAAATGCTGTGTCTTGATCGTATCCGGCGGGAAATACTGATTGCCTTCGACTTCCACACATTGGTTCGATTCCGCCAGCACTGCACCTTCCCAGATTGCTTTTGCCATAAGACCTGTTTAGATTGCTGAGCGGAAAGGTGGTCGCAAACTTTGCAGAACGTAAGCGACGTCAAAGCTGGATCTTTCAACGGTCACTCCATGGTGGGACGCTTGCAGCGGGTGCTGGTGTGTTCCCCTCGGGCAGCCGGATGGGACACGCCCTCTAAGGTGGATCATTGGCGTGAGTTCGGTTTCCACCATGCGCCGGACTTCTCCGCGGCACAGGCACAGCATGAAGAGCTTTGCCGCCAGCTTGAATCGGCCGGGGCGGAGATTTTTCACCTGCCCGCTTCGTGCGATCTTTCGCTCGATGCCGTCTATACGCACGACCCCTCACTGGCCACCGATTTCGGCATAATCGGATTGAATCCGGGCAAGCCGAACCGCGTGCCCGAGGCGCGGAATCATGTGGAATTCTGCCGCAGCCTTGGCATTCCAGCCATGGGACAGGTTCAGCCGCCAGGAAAGACCGAGGCCGGCGACGTGGTCTGGCTCGATTCGACCACGTTGCTCGCCGGCCAGGGCTATCGCACCAACTCCGCTGGAATCGCACAAATGCGGGCGCTGCTTTCCCCGAGAGGCGTGGAAGTGCTCACGGCTCCGCTGCCCCACGGCCCCGGGCCTTCGGCCTGCCTGCATCTGATGTCGCTCGTGAGCCTGCTCGATGAACACACCGCACTCGTCGATCTACCCTGGTTGGCGGTGGAGACGGTCGAACTGCTCCAGTCCCGCGGCTATGGCTTCGTCGAGATCGACTACTCGGAACGCGACACGCTTGCCTGCAACGTTCTCTCGCTCGGGGGAAAGCGGCTGCTGGCGTTGGCGGAAAATCACAAGACCAACCAGAAACTTCGCCATGCAGGTTTCGATGTGCGAACGTTTCCGGGCTCCGAACTTTGCATCAATGGCAGTGGCGGCCCCACCTGCCTGACCCGGCCGCTGCTGCGAACGTGACCGAAAGACATGTCGAAGGTGTCCCAACCGATTCAGCCCTCCCGGCGACCCTGTTAGAATTGATCTGCGATGGTTCTCCCCTTCGTCCGTGATCTCTTCACGGACGTGGAAAAATTGCCCGCCTTCACGCGTGTGGCCTCCCATCTGAAAGAGGGCACGGGGCGTGTTCGTGTATCCGGGCTCGTTCCCCCAGCCAAGGCATTGCTCCTCGTTCTGTTGCAAAAGGCGGCTGACCGGCCGCTGATTATCGTGGTTCAGGACAATCGCGCGGCCGAAGATCTGGCGCCCGTTCTGCAGGCTTTCTGTGAACTGACCGGCGGCGCTAGTCCAGACTCCGTGGTGACCCTTTCCAACCACGATGTTCTACCCTTCCAGAATCTTTCTCCGCATCCTGAGATCCAGGAAGAGCGGGCGGTGGCCTTGTGGAAGATCGCCACGGGTGCGGCATCGTTCGTGGTCTCTCCGATCGCCGCCACGGCGCTTCGTCTGCACTCGGCCGAGTACTATGCGGAACTGGCGCGAACTGTCCGCCGCGGGGAAACACTCGATGTTGACGTCCTGCTCCCCCACCTGAACACCGTCGGGTACAACTCGACCGATGTAGTCGAGATGCCGGGGGAGTACGCGCTTCGCGGTGGCATTCTCGATGTCTATTCGCCCGAAGATGAGCGACCAGTGCGGATTGAATTCTTCGGCGACGAAGTGGAATCCATCCGGCAGTTTGATCCCGCCACTCAACGCTCGTCCAATCCGGTTGATGAAGCCCTGCTCCTCCCCCTTACCGAAACTCCGGTGACCGAAGAGCTGCTTGGAGCCGTTCACGCCAGGCTTTCCGGGAAGCGTATTACCGGATCACAGGAAATCGTTGAGCAGGCCGTGCGCTCGGGTGGCGTGACCGTGTTTCCAGGATGGGAGTTCTACACTCCCGTGGCCGGAGCCAATCACACGGTATTCGATCTGCTCCCACGTGCCCTCGCGGTGACTGACGAGGCTGAGAGTCTCCGTTCCGAGTTCGATCAGGTCTGGTCGCGCATTGAGCAGGCTCACGAAGGCTGCGGCGTCGGTAACCTGGTGCGTCCTTCCGACCTCTATCTCTCGCCGGAGGACTGGTGGCAGAGGCTGGCGGACCTGCCCGGGGCCGATGTCGAGCACCTTGAAATCACCCGCGCCCACGGCCCGGCAGCGGCAATTACTTTCCATTCCCAGCCCGCGCCCCGCTTCCACGGCTCCGTTCCCGCGTTGCTGGAGGAAGTCCGGCGCCAGCTCGCCGACAGTAAACGGATCTTGATCGCTGTCCCCAACACCGGTGAAGTGGAGCGCCTGGCCGACATGTTCACCGAATACGGCCTTTCGTTTCGCCTGGGGAGCCGCACCCGCAGCGGGGAAAGCTATGCGGACGAGACCTCCTACTTCGCCGGAGAGATACTCACGACCACGCTGGCGAAGGCGTTCGTTCCCGATGGGGTCATGCTGCCCGACGCCAACCTGGCGATTTTTGGGGCGCGCGATCTGTTCGACGAATCCGAGTCCGTTGCCTCTCGTCCGCAGCGGCACAAGTCAAAGACTTCGGCTTTTCTTTCCGATTTCCGCGACCTGCAGGTGGGCGACTACGTGGTCCATGTCGAGCACGGCATCGGGCAGTATCAGGGATTGAAGGAGATCAACCAGGGCGACGGCAATACCGAATTCATGCTGCTCGAATATGCCGAGAGTGCGCGTCTCTACGTGCCGCTGACTCGCCTCGATCTGGTGCAGAAATACCGGTCTTCCGAGGGCGCCAAGCCGGTGCTCAACCATTTGGGCACGGCGGCCTGGACCAAAACCAAAGCCCGCGTGCGCAAGGCCATGAAAGACATGGCGGACGAACTCCTGAAGCTCTACGCCGAACGTAAGAACGCCCAGGGCCATGCCTTCTCGCCGGACAACGAGTGGATGCGCGAGTTTGAAGATGCCTTTGAATTCAGCGAGACCGAGGATCAGGACCTTGCCATCACCGACGTCAAACGGGACATGGAATCCTCCCTGCCCATGGATCGCCTGCTCTGCGGCGACGTAGGCTATGGCAAGACCGAAATTGCCATGCGCGCCGCATTCAAGACCATCAGTGACAACAAGCAGGTCGCCGTTCTCGCGCCGACGACGGTTCTGGCATTCCAACACTACGAGACTTTCAAGCAACGTTTTGCGGCTTTTCCCGTCTCGATTGACATGATCAGCCGCTTCCGCTCGCCCCGGCAACAGAAGGAAATCCTGCAGAGAGTGGAGGCGGGCAAGGTAGATATTCTGATCGGCACCCACCGCCTGCTCTCCAAGGACGTCAAGTTCGCCGACCTCGGCCTGCTGGTGGTGGACGAAGAGCAGCGCTTCGGGGTTCGCCACAAAGAGCGATTGAAGCAGATGCGCAAGCAGGTGGACGTGCTCACCATGTCCGCCACGCCCATCCCGCGCACGCTGCACATGTCGCTGGTCGGGCTGCGCGATATGAGCGTCATCGAGACCCCGCCCAAGGACCGCATTGCGATTCAGACCGTGGTTGCCAGTTGGGATGACAAGCTGATTCAGTCCGCTCTGGAGCAGGAGCTGGGGCGCGGCGGCCAGGTTTACTTCGTCCACAACCGCGTGGACAGCATCTGGGACATTGCGGCCAAGCTGCAGGCGTTGGTGCCTGCCGCTCGCATCATCGTCGGTCACGGACAGATGTCGGAAGGGGAGTTGGAGAAGGTGATGCTCAAGTTCATGCACCACGAAGCGGATGTCCTGGTGGCCACCACCATCATCGAAAACGGTCTCGATATCCCTTTGTGCAACACCATCCTGATCAACCGCGCGGACCGGCTGGGACTCTCCGAACTCTACCAGCTGCGCGGGCGGGTGGGCCGTTCCAATCGCCGTGCTTACGCCTATCTGATGCTGCCGGCCGAGATCGAGCTCACTCCAATCGCGCGCCGGCGTCTGGCGGCTCTGAAGGAATTCTCCGACTTGGGCGCGGGTTTCAAGATCGCAGCTCTGGATCTCGAGTTGCGTGGAGCGGGCAACCTGTTGGGCGGCGAGCAGAGCGGGCACATTGAAGCGGTTGGATTCGAACTCTATACCCAAATGCTGGATCGCGCGGTTCGTGAGATGAAGGGGGAAGCGGCTCCCGACGAAGCCGAGACCCAATTGAACCTGGGACTCAACATCCGCATCCCCGCAGAGTACATTCCCGAGGAAAACCAGCGCCTGAGAATGTATAAACGGGTGGCAGGAGTGGAGACTGCAGCCCAGTTGAGAGACGTTCGCGCGGAACTGCAGGACCGGTATGGCGAGCCGCCTCCTGCGGTGCAGAATTTATTGGACTATGCCACACTGAAATTGCTGGCTGGACGGGCCGGGGTAACGGCCATTGAGCGCAAGCGCGACCTGGTCAGCATCAAGTTTCGTCAGAGCGCCACCATCGACCCGGGGAAACTGGCCAAATTCGTGTCTTCACAACGCGGCGCGCAGTTTGCCCCCGACGGTACCTTGAAATTCGTTTCCAAGGCCACCTCGCCGCCGGAAGTGCTGGCCCATTTGCGGGGACTGCTGGAAGAGCTTTCCCCCGCAGCCGAGGTTCAGCCGCCTGTTCTGTCATAAGTAGACTTTTGTTGAAGGTTTGTCTTGCTGTGGATGCGATTTAGCTGCGCGCTGCCAACGCAGCACATGTGTAAAATCTAACACGCTTGCCCTTTCAAATGATCAAACGATTCCTGACGACTGCGCTGGGTTGCGCTACTCTGCTCGCACCGCTTTCTCTCCTGGCCTCGGAACCAGCTTCTTCCCCCCGCTCCCAGAGGACTCAAACCGCCTTCAAACAGCTGGTGGACTCCTACTTTGACTTCCACTTCGAGTTTGAGCCCACTGAAGCGACCCAAGCTGGACTGCATCAGTACGACGACAGGCTGGAAGACTTTTCGCGTTCGGCGGTTGATCGCGAGGTTGCCGGGCTGCAGCGGTTCCAGAAGAAATTCAGCGCCATTCAGGAGAGCGAACTTTCGCAGGAATCGGCCGGCGATCTCGAAGTGCTGACCTCCTCGATTCAGGCCGATCTGCTCGAACTGCAAACCGTCCAGAGGTGGAAGAAGGATCCGGACGGTTATCCCTCCAGCCTGGCGAACAGCGTCTTCGTCATCATGAATCGCAACTTCGCGCCGCCGGAAGAGCGGCTGCGCTCTGTCATTGCGCGCGAGCGGAAGATGCCGCAGGCCCTGGCAGAAGGACGGAAGAACCTCAGCCATCCTCCCAAGGTGTTCACGGAAGTCGCTCTGCAGCAGATTTCCGGCACCATTGCCTTCTTCCAGGATGATGTTCCCAAAGCGTTCGTCGCGGTGAAGGATCCCGCCTTGCTGGCGGCGTTCAAAGCCAGCAATGACGCGGTGGTTCAGGCCCTGATTCAGTACCAGAAGTTTCTTCAGGACGACCTGCTGCCGGTTTCCGACGGCGATTTCCGCCTGGGGGCCGAGACCTTCAGCAAGAAACTGCTTTACGAGGAGATGGTATCTACCCCGCTGGATCGTCTGCTGGAAATCGGCTATGCGGATTTGCGGCGAAATCAGCAACAGTTCAAAGAAGTGGCCGCCAGGATTGATCCCAATCGCACTCCGGCGCAGGTGCTGGCCGATCTGCGCAAGGACCACCCTGCGCCGGACACTCTGCTGCAGAGCTTCCGCGACATCCTGGGTGGTCTGCGGCAGTACATCGAGCAAAAGAAAATTGTGACCATTCCTTCTCCTGTGCCCCCCCTGGTGGTGGAGACGCCCCCCTTCCTGAGAGCTTTGTCCACTGCTTCCATGGACACGCCCGGCGCCTACGAGACCAAGGCCAAGGAAGCCATGTTCAACGTCACGCTTCCTGATCCCAGCTGGCCACCCGACAAGGTCGAGGAATGGATGCAGGGTTTCAATCGCGGTACCATCACCAGCACGGCCATCCATGAGGTCTATCCGGGCCATTACACTCAGTTTCTGTGGGTCCAGGACGCGCCGTCCAAAACTCGCAAGCTGGTATCCAACAACAGCAACGCCGAAGGCTGGGCTCATTACTGCGAACAGATGATGCTCGACGAAGGCTATGGCGGGGGCGACCCCAAGCTGCGTCTGGGACAATTGCTGGATGCGCTGCTGCGCGATGCGCGCTTCATCGCGGGGATAAAAATGCACACGGGGAAAATGACGCTGGACGAGGCCAAGGCATTTTTCATCGATGAGGGCTATCAGGTGCCGCCTGTGGCTGAAGAGGAGGCCAAGCGCGGAACTTCCGACCCAACCTATCTCTATTACACTTTGGGCAAGCTGCAGATTCTCCATCTGCGCGAAGATTACCGGAAGCGGCGGGGCAGTGAATTCACCCTGCTGGAATTTCATGACCGCTTGATGCGGCAAGGTTCGGTCCCGATGAAGATCATCCGCAAGAGCATGCTGGGTGACGACAGCCCGGTCTTGTAGCTGCATTCGGAAGGATGTCATCATGAGTGCAAGAGTACGCAAAGCTGTTTTTCCCGCCGCCGGCCTGGGCACGCGCTTTCTCCCGGCAACCAAGGCACAACCGAAGGAAATGCTTCCACTGGTTGACAAGCCCATCATCCAGTACGGCGTCGAGGAGGCGGTGGCCGCGGGCTGCGATCAGATCCTCATCGTGACCGGACGCGGTAAGCAGGCCATCGAGGACCACTTCGACGTCAGCTACGAGCTGGAGAAAATGCTGGAAGAGCGGGGCAAGACGGACCTGCTCCAGATCGTGCGCCAGATCTCCGACCTCATCCACATCGCCTATGTCCGGCAGAAGGAAGCGCTGGGTCTTGGCCATGCGGTGTTGACGGCGCGCGAACTGGTCGGCGACGAGCCTTTCGCGGTCCTGCTGGCGGATGACGTGATCGATTCCGAGGTCCCCTGCCTGAAACAGCTGATGGATGTCTTCAACAAGACGCAGTGCTCCGTGCTTGCCACCCAGATCGTCGAGGGTCCCGGCATCTCCGCCTATGGCGTGCTCGACGCGAAGCTGGTGCCTGGATCCAACGGCAAGTTGTACGAAGTCTCCAGTCTGGTGGAAAAGCCTCGACCGGAGGACGCTCCCTCCAATCTTGCCGTCATTGGCCGCTACATTCTGACCCCGACTGTCTTTGAAACTTTGGCCGATCTTAGAGCCGGAGCGGGAGGCGAGCTGCAGCTCACCGACGGGCTGCGGGCATTGCTGAAGAGGGAGAAAATCTATGGCTACGTTTTTGATGGCAAACGCCACGATACCGGGGACAAGCTCGGATTTCTGAAAGCCACCGTAGAGTTTGCCTTGAAGCGCCCCGATCTGGGCGGGCCGCTAAGGCAGTATCTGAAAGGACTGAACCTGTAGGATTTGACCTGACCCACGGAAGCCGAGGGCCGCTGTCGCAACGTGCTCTCAGCAGATTTAGGAAGCCCCCAGCGCAATCTTCAGCTTCTTCGACTTTTCCTCTACGCTGTTCGCCAACTTTTCCTTGTGGGCCACCAGTTTCCTGGCCAGCGCGTCGCTCGACAGCGCGAGAATCTGGGCCGCGAGGATGCCCGCATTGGTCGCCCCCGGTTTGCCGATCGCCACCGTCGCCACGGGAATGCCGGCAGGCATCTGCACCGTCGCCAGCAGCGAATCCATGCCTTGGAGCGATGTCGACGGAATGGGCACGCCGATGACCGGCAGTGAAGTGTGCGCCGCAATCACTCCCGCCAGGTGCGCGGCCCCGCCCGCCCCGGCAATGATCACCCGAATCCCGCGGGCAGCCGCCTTGCGCGCATACTCTGCCGTGCGCTCGGGTGAGCGATGCGCCGAAGTTACGTCCGTCTCGTACCGGATCCCGAAGCCCTCCAGCGCAGTCGCCGCCTCGCGCATGATGTCCAGGTCCGAGTCACTCCCCATGACGATTGAAACCAATGGTTTGCTCATTCGCCTCCATCCACCCTCAGCGGCAAGATTAGCTCCTTGACTTCATTCCCACCAGGATCCGGATATGGGCGAGAGCCACTCCCAGCCCCATACCCACCGCGATGAGCGTCACCATCTCCACGGAGCGCACATTTGGTGCGCCAGCCGAACGCAGGAAAGTGGCAAACGCCAGAGCCGAGACCAGAAGCGGAATCGGCAAACCACGCCAAAGCTTTTCCCGCATGGTGCCTCCTGTGTCACTGAGTCTTTAACGCCCGGCCAGCGATGTCCTTGCGGTAGTGCGCGCCCTCGAAACCAATCTTGGACGTCGCCTCATACACACGATCCACGGCAGTTTCCAGATCCGGCGCGCGCGCGGTTACACCGAGTACGCGTCCGCCGGCGGTGAAGAAGGCGCCATCACGGCGAGTAGTACCGGCGTGGAAAACCTTCACTCCCGCGACTTTTCCTGCCTCCTCGAGGCCCATAATCTTCTTGCCCGCTTCGTACGTGCCGGGATAGCCGCCCGACGACATCACCACGCACACAGAAGCGTCGACGGACCAGCGGAAGTCGCCTTCGCTCACCCGGCCTTCGATGGAGGCCTCCAGCGCCTCGGCCAGATCACTTTCCATGCGCATCAGGATGGGCTGGGTTTCTGGGTCGCCGAAGCGGCAGTTGAATTCCAGAACCATGGGCCCGCGAGCCGTCATCATGAGGCCGCAGTACAGAATGCCTTTGTATTCCTTGCCCTCCGCCTTCATCCCCGCCACCACCGGTCGGGCGACATGCTGCAGCAGCCATTGGGTCATCTGGCGGTCTACCAGGTTCGAGGTGGAATAGGCTCCCATGCCGCCAGTATTCGGGCCGGTGTCGCCATCTCCGATGCGTTTGTGGTCCTGCGCTGCTACCAGCGGAGCCACCCGCTCCCCGTCACTGAGCACCAGAAACGAAAGCTCGTCGCCTTGCAGGCACTCTTCCAGAACCACCCGCCGGCCGGCTTCACCCAGGGTCTTTCCGCTGAACATCTCGGCCGCAGCCGATGCCGCCTCTTCTTTCGTTTTGCAAATCACTACGCCTTTGCCCGCCGCCAGGCCATCCGCTTTGACCACCACCGGCGCGTGAAAGTGAGGCAAGCTCTCGTGGATCTCTTCGATCGAGTTGCTGATGGCAAAGTGGGCAGTAGGGATGCGATGGCGCTG
Organism: Terriglobales bacterium; assembly: GCA_035937515.1. Classification (GTDB taxonomy): domain Bacteria; phylum Acidobacteriota; class Terriglobia; order Terriglobales; family Acidobacteriaceae; genus JAIQFF01. Next base: position 29,757 of record DASZHW010000150.1, read on the forward strand.
CAGAAACTCCTTGGCGAAACTCTTGCTCGATTCCAGTTGAGCCGCCGCCTTGGAGGGACCAAAAACCCGCCAGCCGCGCCGCGTGAACTCATCCACCGCTCCCAGAGCCAGGGGCAATTCGGGTCCGATCACGGTAAGATCCGGCCGCACCTTCTCGGCGACGGCCAGCAGCGAATCCACGTTCTTCAAATCCGCAGGCAGGCATTCGGCTTCTTCCGCGATGCCGCCGTTGCCGGGAGCGCAAAATACCTGGGAAACGCGCGGAGACTGGCGCAGTTTCCAGACCAAAGCGTGTTCGCGCCCTCCGCTCCCGATGACCAGAACTTTCATATCCAGAGATTGACAAGGTTAGGAGGACGTGGGGGCGATGTCAAACCGGAAAAAGGAGATTTCAGACTGCAGATTTGTGATTTCAGATTTTGGGCTCGAACGAAAAGGGGGGAGTATCCCAATTCTTAGGGAGATCGTCGCCACATGACTACGAAACGTTCACAATCTAAAATCTCAAATCCTCAATCTGAAATCGCATTAACCATACTTAACGTATAATGCTTGATCGATGATTACTGTCTCTAAGGAAGACTATCTCAAGGCCATCCTTGAGGCCGAAAGCGAAGGCGAGAACGTCATCTCGGCCACGCTGGCGCACTGGCTCTCCGTATCGCCGCCCGCGGTGACCATGGCTCTGCGCCGTTTGAAAAAGGATGGCCTGGTTCGCGTCCAGAGCAGCGGGGAGGTCAGCCTTACGGCCGCCGGGCGCAAGATCGCGCGAAAGCTCACACTTCGCCATCACTTGATCGAACGCATGCTCTCCGAGATGTTCGGGATGGAGTGGTACAAGGTGCACGACGAGGCTGAGCGGCTGGAACATGCAGTATCCACCGATTTTGAGGCCAAGCTGCTGGCCAAGCTGGGCCGCGGCGGAGCCTGTCCTCACGGCAATCTCAGCGAGCTTGAAAGTCCCGCCAGCCGCCGTCGTCGCGGCTTGCTGCTGCTCTCCGAGGCGGAAACAGGGAAACCGTACCGGGTGAGCGGGATTTACGAACGCGACCGGAACCTGCTCGAATTTCTCGAAGCGCGAGGCATCCGGCCCGGGGCCGAGCTCCGCCTGCTTGAGCGCAACTACGACAAGACGCTTTCAATCCGTAGCTCAGACGGTACCCTGGTTTTAGGGCATTCCGCAGCCGATAAAATTTGGCTTTCCCGTCTGCCCTCGCGTAATGTATAATTAACTATAGTTAATAGCTGCCTCTGTATATCAGTTGACTTGCTTTAGCCCTAACCAGAACTAAGAATGAAACGGGCAGACGCGCAACCCGAAATCGACGCCCCTGCTGGCGGGGCCCACCCCGGTGGCCACCTCTCCCTGGAAGGGGTGCGCGGCTCCGTTGGGGTGCCGCATCATGAGGCGGGGTTTTGGGACCAATGGCGGGCTTTTGTCGGCCCGGCAATCCTGGTCAGCGTAGGCTACATGGACCCCGGCAACTGGGGGACCGATCTCCAAGCCGGCGCCCAGTTCAAGTACGGGCTCCTGTGGGTGGTTGGCCTGGCCAGCTTGATGGCCATCTTCATGCAAATAATTTCCGCCCGCCTGGGCGTGGTGACCGGCAAGGACCTCGCCCAATGCTGCCGCGACTGGTATCCCAGGTGGACCCGCTGGCCCAACTGGATGCTCAGTGAAGTGGCCATCGGTGCGTGTGACCTGGCGGAGGTGTTAGGCAGCGCCGTCGCCCTCAACCTGATGTTCCACATCCCGCTGCTGTGGGCGGTCATCATCACCGGCTTGGATGTGCTGCTGCTGCTGGCCCTGCAGAGCTTTGGCATGCGCACCATCGAGGCCGTGGTGGTGCTGCTGATCGCGACCATCGGAGTGTGCTACTTCATCGAGATTTTTGTTCTTCCCCAGACCCAGCCCAGTTTTCTGGAAATGGGCCGGGCATTAGTTACGCCAAGCTTTCGTCAATCGGGGATGCTGTATATCGCCATCGGGATCATCGGGGCGACGGTGATGCCGCATAACCTTTACTTGCACTCGGCCCTGGTGCAGAGCCGCAAGCTGCAGAAGGACGAACCGTCCATCCGGCGCGCTATCCAATTCAACACCATCGACTCTACCGCTGCTCTGACGATCGCCTTCTTCGTCAACGCGGCGATTCTGGTGCTGGCGGCGACGGTCTTCTTCGGCAAGGAGAGCGTGACCGTCTCGGGCGGACACCTCGTCAAGTTCGGTGCCGAGAGTGACTGGATCCGGGTGGCTTACCTGACCCTGGCGCCGCTGTTAGGGACTGCCGCCGCCAGCACGCTGTTTGCGGTGGCCCTCCTGGCCAGCGGCCAGAGCAGCACCATCACCGGCACGCTGGCTGGACAGGTGGTGATGGAAGGTTTCATGCGTTGGCGAATCCGGCCCTGGGTGCGGCGGCTCATCACTCGGACGATGGCCATCCTGCCCGCGGTTTTTATCATCGGACTGCGCGGCGACGGCAGCGTGACCGATCTGTTGACTTTGAGCCAGGTGGTGCTGGCGCTGCAGCTTCCGTTCGCCATGTTCCCGCTCTTGCATTTCACCAGCTCACAAAAGCGAATGGGAGCCTGGAAGAACGGCTGGTTCTTACTGATTACCGGCTGGGCAAGTGCGATCCTGATTACGGCGATGGACATTTTCGGCCTGCCGGACTCCCTCAAAGCCGCCTGGCACGTGATCGTCGGCGGATGACGGGTAAGATTAGGGAGCTACTGACAGGAACGGAGCCGCCATGTACGAGACCATTCTGGTTACCCTGGACGGCACGCCCACCGACCGGGCGATCATTGAACACGTCAAACAGTTGGCTAGGCTCGCGCACAGCCGCCTGGTGTTATTGCATGTGGCCGATGGATGGGCCGCCAGGACCTATGGCCCGGACGCCGTCAGTCCGGAAATCGCCGAAGACACTGCGTATCTGGAAAAAATTCGAACTGAGTTCCAGTCCGCAGGCATTCCCACAGAGGCCGAACTCGCGTACGGCGAACCCGCCGGCCAGATTATTAAATGGGTGCGGGAGAAGGGGTGCGATCTGGTGGCCATGAGCACGCACGGGCACCGTCTCCTTGCCGACATGTTTCTCGGCACAACCGCCACCCGGGTCCAGCACAATATCAGCGTGCCCGTCCTGCTGCTCAGGGCAAAATGAGTTCCAAGAGAGAGCCAATGATTCAACCGTTGTCCGGGCTCCTGGTGTTGCTGTTTCTGGCCGTGGCGCTCGGCGCGGAAGCGCAGCAGCAGCCGGCGACGGCAACCACCCCGGATGAAGCGCCTCAGGCGGATGCTCCTGCAGCCAATCCCGGCAGGCCTACCGTCGCTACCCCCGCAACCCTCACTCCCGTTGGGTACCTTCAGTGTGAAACCGGGTTCCTATATGCGAGCCATTCTCCCGAGTTCTCTACCCAGTCAAGTTTCAATGAAGAGATGAAGTTTTCTGTATCGCGCCGGATCGAATTTCTGGTCGGGGCTAACCCGTTTGCCCATTCTCGCGTTAACGGTCAAATTGAAAATGGAGCCGGAGGCGTGTCCCTGGGAGTGCAAGGAGTTGTCCATCAGGGGGAAGGCGCGAAACCGACGATTGCGCTGAGTTACTTCCGCTCAGTTTATAGCGGAGACACCCCCGACCTCGATATTGGTAGCGCCGGAAACTCAGCGCTGCTTCTACTCAGCGCGGACGTAAAGGGCTTTCACTACGACACCAACTATTTTTTCAATGATGTCAGCGACCAGGGCGTTCACCGCGCCCAGTTCGGGCAAACGCTTTCGGTTTCGCATCCGCTGACAAAGAATTTCGGTTTGTCCGGTGAGATATGGCATTTTACCCAGCCCTTTCTCCGCGGCCATACTGTGGGCAATTTGTGGGCGCTGAACTATAACCCGCGGAAAAACCTGGTGTTCGATTTCGGTTTCAACCGCGGGCTCACGGACACATCCACGAGATGGGAAGGGTTTGTAGGATTTACTTACCTGCTGCCCCACCGGATCCTGCCATGAAGCATCCGCGGAACACGGGTATTCCCGCCGAGGTCCCCCTGCACTACGCAATCTCTGGCAGAACGGCTAAACTAGATTCGAGCAACTGCATTCGCCAGAAGGCACACATTCTATGAACAGTTTCGGAAGCCGTTCCGTCCTTCATGCAGGTGGCAAAGAGTACTCGATTTACCGCCTCAAGGCCCTGGACGAGCAGGGAATCTCCACCCAGCATCTTCCTTATTCCCTGCGCATTCTGCTGGAAAACCTGTTGCGCACCGAGGACGGCCGCAACGTGACCCAGCAGGACATTCGCGCCCTGGCTGGTTGGAACAGTAAGTCCAGGCCCGACAAGGAAATTGCATTTACTCCCAGCCGAGTTTTGTTGCAGGACTTCACTGGAGTGCCGGCCGTGGTGGATCTCGCCGCTATGCGCGATGCCATGAAGCGCCTCTCCGGCGATCCGGCTCTGATCAATCCGCTTCAGCCAGCCGAGCTGGTTATCGATCACTCGGTGCAAGTGGACGAATTCGGCACGCCCCAGTCTTTTCAGCTCAACGCCGAACTGGAATTTCTTCGCAACAAGGAACGCTATGCTTTCCTGCGCTGGGGCCAGACCGCTTTCCGCAATCTTGCGATCGTGCCGCCCGATACCGGCATTGTGCACCAGGTGAATCTGGAATATCTGGCCCGCGTGGTCTTTGTGCAGGACGCCAACGGCCATCGCACCGCCTACCCCGATACCCTGGTAGGCACCGATTCGCACACCACCATGATCAATGGTTTGGGCGTGCTGGGCTGGGGCGTGGGTGGAATCGAGGCCGAAGCCGCCATGCTGGGACAGCCGGTTTCCATGCTGATCCCGCAAGTCGTAGGCGTAAAGCTGACGGGTAAGCTGCGCGAGGGAGCTACCGCCACGGATCTTGTACTCACCATCACCGAAATGTTGCGCAAACACGGCGTGGTAGGAAAGTTCGTCGAATATTTTGGCCCGGGACTTCAGGAATTGCCGCTTGCCGACCGCGCCACCATCGGCAACATGTCGCCGGAGTATGGCGCCACCTGCGGCATCTTCCCGGTGGACAAAGAGAGCTTGGCCTACCTGCGCCTGACCGGACGTTCCGAAGAACAAATTGCGCTGGTCGAAGCCTACTGCCGCGAGCAGGGCATGTTTCACGATGAGAAAACGCCGGAAGCAGAATATTCCGAGTTGCTGGCGCTCGATCTGGCCACGGTCGAGTCCAGCCTGGCCGGCCCCAAGCGTCCGCAGGATCGGGTGACGCTCTCGCAAGCGGGGCAATCGTTCCTGTCCGCCTTGCCTTCGCTGATGAAGCCGAAGTCGGCGGCACAAACTAGCACGCCCCCGGCCGTTGCTTCGGGCAGCGCTCCCGCGGGCAGCGTTCCCAAGCAAGTCGACCGCTGGGAGCAGGAAGGCGGCAGCCCCACCGCCATCGGCGTTGATAACCACAAATTTGAAGAGCACGTTCCGGCAGATGTGAAGAAGGCCCTTCGCCATGGCAGCGTGGTGATCGCGGCGATTACTTCCTGCACCAACACTTCGAATCCCTCGGTGATGGTTGCCGCCGGGTTGCTGGCCAAGAAGGCTGTCGAAAAAGGATTGACCGTTCCACCCTGGGTAAAGACGTCGCTGGCTCCCGGCTCAAAAGTCGTTCGTGATTATCTGGAGAAGGCCGGGCTTCTTCCCTATCTGGAGAAGATCAAGTTTCATATCGTTGGCTATGGCTGCACCACCTGCATCGGAAACTCGGGGCCGCTGCCCAAGGAAGTGTCGGAAGCGATCGATGAGAACGATCTGGTGGTGGCCTCGGTGCTTTCCGGAAACCGCAATTTTGAAGGCCGCATCAACTCCGAGGTTCGCGCCAATTACTTGATGTCTCCGCCCCTGGTCGTGGCCTTCGCTCTGGCCGGCCGCATTGATCTTGATCTGCGCAAAGACCCGGTCGGCAAAGGCAAAGATGGCCAGCCCGTCTACCTTTCCGACCTCTGGCCGGCGCGACGCGAGGTGGAAGAGACCATTCGCAGATCCATTTCTTCCGACATGTTCAGCCGCAGCTATGGCGAGGTGTACCACGGCGACGACCGCTGGCGCGGGCTGCCCGTCCCCAAGGGGCAGACTTATACCTGGGAAGTGGACTCAACCTACATTCGCCGCGCTCCCTATTTTGACGATATGTCGCTGGAACCCGCGCCCGTGGAGGACATCCGCAATGCGCGAGTCCTGGCCGTGCTCGGCGACAGCGTCACCACTGACCATATTTCGCCCGCTGGCTCGATCAAGAAAGACAGCCCTGCGGGCAAGTACCTGATCGAACATGGGGTCAAGCCCGTGGACTTCAACTCCTACGGATCGCGCCGCGGCAATCACGAAGTCATGGTGCGGGGCACTTTCGCCAATACCCGTCTGCGCAACAAAATGGTGCCCAACCTCGAGGGCGGATTCACCCGCCACTTTCCGGACGGAGCGGAGATGTCCATATTCAATGCTTCCGAGAAATACATCGCCGAGGGTGTGCCCCTGGTGATTATTGCGGGCAAGGAGTATGGTTCCGGGTCCTCCCGCGACTGGGCGGCCAAGGGCCCGCGCCTGCTCGGAGTGCGCGCCGCGATCGCTGAGAGCTACGAGCGCATCCACCGCTCGAATCTGGTGGGCATGGGCATTCTACCTCTGCAATTCTTGCCCGGAGAAACTGCGCTGTCCCTGAACCTTACCGGCGAAGAAATTTTTGAGATGTCCGGAGTCAATGATCTGGTCCGGAAGTTTGCTCCCGGCAGGCAGGTAAAGGTTCGCGCCGTGAGCGACGGCAAAACCGCCGAGTTCAATGCTCTGGTGCGCATCGACACCCCGCAGGAGGCGCAGTACTACGCCAACGGAGGTATTCTGCAGTTCGTGCTGCGCCAGTTGATTGCCAGCAAGCCAACCGCGGTACACGCGTGACCCTTGCCACTCGTTGAAATTCGTAGTCTTACGAAAGTGTTTCCGCTCGGCGAGTCTATGCTGGGAGCTCGCACCAAGGGCGAAGTCCGAGCGGTCGACGATATTTCGCTCGACATTCACTCCGGCGAGACCCTGGGCCTGGTCGGAGAATCAGGATCAGGAAAGAGCACGCTGGGCCGGCTGGTGCTGCGACTGATCGAGCCGAGCTCTGGAAGCGTGCGCTTTGACAGCCGTGATCTGCTGGCCGCTGGTCGTCGCGACATGCGCCGGCTCCGGCGTGACATGCAGATCATCTTTCAGGATCCCTTCGGCTCCCTCGATCCTCGCATGCGAGTGGAAGATGTGATCAGCGAGCCGCTCACGATTCATGAAACCATGACCGCCTCCGCTCGCCGTGCCCGGGTCTCGGAGTTGCTGGGTGCGGTCGGTCTCGACCCTTCCGCGCTGCGCCGGTTCCCCCATGAATTCAGTGGCGGGCAGCGGCAGCGCATCGGAATCGCCCGTGCTCTGGCGCTGCGCCCTCGCTTCATCGTCGCCGACGAGCCGGTGTCGGCTCTCGACGTGAGCGTAGGGGCCCAGATTGTGAACCTGCTGGCCCGGTTGCAGCGCGAGTTCGGCCTTACTTATCTCTTTATCTCGCACTCCATGCCGGTCGTGCGTTACCTCGCAACTCGCATCGCGGTCATGTATCGCGCAAAAATTGTCGAAGTGGGAACGACCGCGCGGATCACCACGCACCCACAGCATCCCTACACCCGCAGTCTGCTTGCAGCCACCCCGGAAATTGTGGCGTAGCGGGAAAGATTCTGAGCGGCGATTGCCACTAGCCAGATGGTCGGTGGTTCTGCCGGTTAGGTTATCCTTATTGCTCTTTGAGGAGACACCATGAAATTGACCCTTGCCGTGCTCTTTCTTTCTGCCGCTGCTTTCGCCCAGCAATCGAAGAATCCCGTGACCGACGTCCTGCGCGAATCGTTGAATGGGCGCGAGAAAAATACCGTCGCCGCCATTGAAGAAATGCCTGCTGACAAATTCGGCTTCAAGCCCACGCCCGATCAGATGTCGTTCGGCCATCTTGCCGCCCACATCGTCGAAGGCAATTACTTCTTTTGTGCCAGGGTCGGCGACGTGCCCCAGCCGAAATTTGAGGAACTGCAGGAAGCTGCCGGTAAGGACAAACTGGTGGCCGCAGTAAAGGCCTCCTTTGAGTTCTGCCACACTGCGCTCGCGAAGGCGGAAGACGCAAAGCTGGGCGACACCATCAAGGATTTCATGGATCACGACCGTCCGCGTGCCTGGGCCGCTCTTGCTCTCGCGGGAAGCTGGGCCGACCACTACGGCGCTGCTGCCATGTATCTCCGCCTGAACGGACTGCTGCCGCCCACGGCACAGCCCAAGAAGTGACTGAACTGGAACCTCGACCCTCGGGAGTCACAGCGATCGCCGTGGCGTTCCTTTGGGCTGCGGCCTACCTGCTGGGAGTGGGTCTGATCATGCTGGTCCGCCCCGGAACAGTCTCCATGGCGGCGGGCGCGCCGCTGCTGGGCGGACTGGAACTCGCTGGCCCCTTCATGTTTCTTCTGATGGCGGCCGTGGGCCTGGTAATTGCGATCGGCCTGCTCAGGCTGCACATGTGGGCCCGGCGAGTTGCAATTCTGGTCGCCGGAATTGGCGTCCTGCTTCTGCTCCCCAGCGTGTCCAGCGCAGTGGTCGATTTTCGCATAGGGAAGCTGGCTTGGGGCGGGTTGGGAATGATCGTGCGGGTGGTCATTGTGTGGTACCTCCACCAGGAGGAAACTAGAGAATTTTTCGCCGCAAGATAACTTCTGTTGCGAAACGGCGCCCCGCTTGGCTATGGCTTGGCCTGCAAGGCGCTTCGGGCATTCGCTACTCTCTCCTGCGCCCTTACCAATTCCGGCCGATCCTCGCCCACTGCCACTTCGGTCAATTTCCGGAAATATCGCTCGGCGCCGCTGTCGTTCCCGGAAGCCTCGGCGGCGCAGCCGGCCCCATAGAGCGCATTGAACCGGTTCGGAGCGAGCTTCAGAACCGCCTCGTACTCTACCAGAGCCTCTTGCGGATGATTCTCCAGTAAGAGCAGCTGTGCCAGCATCTCCCGCGCTGGGGTCACCGCGCCCGGAGTGACAGCGTGCTTGTCCATGCTCTCTTCCAGTTCTGCTGCCGAACGGAGAGTCGTGATTGCGTCCTCGCCTTTGCCCGTCTTATGTGCAATCTCCGCCACAACTTCCCGCCGTTGAACCTCAACCTGATTTGACCAATAGCTGTTGTTCTGCTTCGCGCTCGCGTCACGCAGAGCCGCAAGAGATTTCTCAGCCTGGGACGCGCGCTCCAGATTCCCCGTGTGCGCGCTCCCGATTCCGATGGCGGTCCAGGTGATGGCTTGTGCCCAGGGCACGCCCTCTTCTCTTACCTTCAGCCTGCTTGCCTGCTCCCACTCTCCCAACTCGATCGCATAGCGCGCCGGAATGGCTGCCAACGCATAGTCGCCGGTGAGGGTCAGCCCGGAAACTGGCGCCAGTGAGTTCATCTCCAGCAACACGGCCTTCGCCTGCGGCACCCGTCCGCTCTGAAGATAGGCATATTCCAGATAGTCGAGGGCATGAAGACGCTGGTCCCGCGCTTCTCCGTTGGTCGAGGTGGCTTCCGCTGTGGCCGCCAAGCCGGCAGATCTAACGTTGGAACTGATGGACTCGTCCCAGGAGCCTACCCGAGTGAAGATGTGCGAGGGCATGTGATTGGCATGGGCCGAGGCCGGCGCGATCGTGGCATACATCCGAGCTGCCCCCAGCCCCGATTCGGCCAGCGCCGGGTTGTCGTAACAATGAACAATGTAGTGGGCGATACCGGGATGGTGCGGTTGCCGGGCAAAAATTGGTTCCAGAATTTCACCGCACTTGCGCTGGTTGGCGAATGTCTTGTCCGTTTTCGGAGCCGTAATGGCCAGCGTCAAGGCATGAAAAATCGCGGCCTCGTCGTCGCTTGGATAGGCCGCCTGCACTGCTCCCATCTTGTGCTCGAACGCCTGGGCGTGCTCGGCTCCGCTTTTGCCGTCTTCACGGTAGATTTCGCCCAGGGCGTCAATGTATTGCCGTTCACGCGCGGTTGTCTTCGCATTGGCCGCCGCGATCTCCTGCGCCTTGTGCAGGGCAGTTCGTCCGGCGGCCGTGTCTCCGTTGTCCCACAGGCCGTGGTAGTAAGACATCGCCACGCCCCACTCGGCCATGGCGCATTGCGGGTCCTGAGCGGCCACTGACTCGAAAGCATGACGCGCCTGCTCATACTGAAACGAGTGCAGCAACGCGACCGCCAGGTTCATACTGTCTGCGAGAGTTTTCGCGCACGACGTCGAGAATTGGACCGCCCCGACCTCTTCGCGCGTGAGTGCGTGATTATGGTGCTCTTGCTGGGCTGGTGCGTAGCGTCCGCTCGGGAACCCGACCAGGAGGAATAGCGCGAAGATCAGAATCGTTGCACGTCGCATAACATCACCTCTGGAGCGAACTGGCTTACGATTCTCTCCCACCCGAGCACTGGGACTCAAGAGCGGGGAACTGAATTTTCAGGGTCACGGACTGACGCTGAGAACTGACGACTGACGACTATTCTTACTCCTCTTCTTCTTTCACATCCCCACGCGCTGCCTTTGCCTTCTCGATAATCTTTTCCTGCAGCATTCCCGGCACCGTGTCGTAGTGATGCATTTCCATATTGAAGCTGCCCCGACCCTGGGTCATGGAGGTGAGATCCACGCCGTAGGTCAGCATTTCCGCCATCGGCACTTCAGCCTTCACCACGGTGTTGCCGCCCTTGTTGTCCATGCCCTGGATCCGTCCTCGCCGGCTGTTCAGGTCCCCCATGATGCTGCCGGCAAAATCGTCGGGCACGGTGATCTCCACCGCCATGACCGGTTCGAGCAGCGTGGGCTTGGCCTGTTCCATGGCTTTTCTGAACGCGATGCGGCCAGCCATCTGGAACGACATATCGTTCGAATCCACGTCGTGATATGAGCCGTCGTACAGGATCACTCGGAAATCCACCATAGGGAATCCTGCGAGGTATCCCCGGGCGGCTGCGTCTTTGATTCCCTTTTCCACGGCCGGGATATAGTTCTTGGGAATCGCGCCGCCAAAAATGTCGTTCACAAACTCGAACTCCCCGCCGCGCGGCAACGGCTCCATCTTGATTTTGCAATCGCCGTACTGACCATGCCCGCCGGTCTGTTTCTTGTGACGGCCCTGGACGTCGGCCTTGCCGCGAATCGTCTCCCGGTACGGCACTTTCGGAGCTTTCAGGACGACCTCGGTGTGGTACCGCTTCTTCATCTTGGAGACAACCACTTCAATGTGCTGCTGGCCCGTTCCCGCGATCAGGAACTCCTTGGTTTGAGCATCGCGGAAGAATCGCAGCATCGCATCCTCTTCCATCAGTTTGTGGATGCCCGGTCCCAGCTTGTCTTCGTCGGCGCGGCTTTTGGGCTCGATCGCGAACGTGATTGCCGGTTCCGGCAGTTTCACTCGCGGATACTGGATGGGAGCGGATTTGTCGCCCAGCGTGTCGCCCGTCAACGTGTCTTTCAGCTTGGCCACGGCTCCAATGTCGCCGGCGTGCAGTTCGGTCACCGGCACCGCAGTTTTTCCCTGCATGACGGAGATGTGCGCCAGCTTCTCCTGGGTGCTGCTTCGGAAATTCTGCACCGAGGCGTCGTTCTTCAACACTCCCGAGAACACCTTGAAATAGGAAATCCGCCCCGCAAAGGGATCGGAAACCGTCTTGCACACATAGAGCGATACCGGCTCCGCGTCCGTCTCATGCCGGCGGGGTGGCTCTCCCTGATTTCCATTGGAAGCGCCCGACGACACGGCTTCGCCCTGAACCCACTCGTGCTCCGAAGGCGCGGGCGTGTAGTCGACGATAAAATCCATGACCCGGTCAGCCCCGACATTGCCCAACCCGGAACCGAAGATTACGGGGAAAATCTTGTCCTCGCGAATGGCGTTGTGCAACGCCGGGATCAGGTCTTCTTCTGGGATCGTTCCCTTTTCGAAGAATTCCTCCAGCAACGCGTCGTTCCCTTCAGCCACCAGTTCCACCAGTTTTTCGTGCTGAGCCTGGACTTCGTCTTTCATGTCGGCGGGAATCTCGGTTTCTTTCCCTTTGCCATCCCCGCCCAGCTCGTAGGTGTAAGCCTTCATGGTCACCAGATCGACCACACCGCGGAAGTTTTTCTCTTTGCCGATGGGCAATTCCAGTGGAATCACCGACCGCCCGAACGCATTGGTCAATGATTCCAGGACGCGCTCGGCATCGGCACGATCGCGGTCCATGCGGCTGGCCACGATCAGGCGCGGGGTCTGGAATTCCTCGCAGTAGTTCCACACTCGCTGCGTGACCACTTCTACTCCCGCCACGCCATCCACAACCACAATCGCCGCGTCGACCACCGGCAGCACCAGCTTGGCCTCGTGTACGAACATGCTGAATCCCGGGGTATCCACAATATTGATTTTGGTCTTACCCCACTCCACGCAGGCCAGGCTGGCGGAGATCGACATCTTGCGGGCGATTTCCTCGTCGTCGTAGTCGGTGGTGGCGCTGCCGTCATCGACCCGCCCCATGCGCTGGGTCGCTCCCGCCGTGTACAGCATCGCCGACACCAGGGAGGTCTTGCCCGCGTGTCCGTGCCCAATCACTGCCACATTGCGGATATTCGCGCCTTCATAAACCTTCACGGGTTCGCTCCTTCCGAAAATTCGCCGAGACCAGAACCGTAATGCGGGCCACTGATCACGTAGGGACAGCCGCCCTCGGCTGTCCAGCCGAGCAACGCTCGGCCATCTTAACGGACTATTGACTAAGGCGGGCTCATATAGGACGCAAGAGAAAGAGAAGAGGACAACTTATAGACCGAACTTGAGCAGCCTGTCAAAACTTAGGATGCTACCACAGCGGAATTTGGCCGCTCAAGCGGCCGCCACGGGCACCGGGTCAGTTTGAGGGAGAGGCTGCGAACTGCAAGTCAACTTAAGGATGGAGTTATTAAAGGGTGGAGCAGGCCTTCAGGCCTGCATACTGTTGCTTGTCGTCTAAATCCGTCATTCGCTTTGCGGCGAGGCCAGGGTGAGTTGCACACTTTGATGGTCGTGCTCGCCGAGGGTGAGGATCTTAGGTTCCGACGCGCTGGCGGGCGTTTCCGACGATGCGGAAGCCAGCTTGGCGACGACCCGGTATTTTCCCGGAGGCAGAGTCTTGAATATGAAGTGGCCATTCTGGTCGGTGGTGGTGCTCTTCAAGCGCATTCGGTTATAAGGCGTTTCTGGCTCAGGTCTCGCCCATACCCGCGCCCCGGCTGCCGGTTGGTCGTGGTCGGTCACGGCGCCCTCGAGTTGGGCGCCCGCTGAACTGAGCACGATTTCGAGCGTCCCGCTGACCGAGCCTTTCTCCACTTGCAGTCCTTTCTGAAGGACGTCTTCCCCACCCAGGCGAGCCGATCTGACGTACCACCCTTGCTCCACCTCATAGATCCGAAGCGCGTAATCGCCATCGGCAACCCCATTCATCTGAAATGAGCCGTCTGGCTTGGATAGTGCAGAGCTGACATTCGGCACGTCGCTGTCTTGGGACTCCAGCGTGACCTGCACCCGGTCGGGAATACTCGCGCCCGGTCACGACCCGTCCCCGGATCGTGGTGCCCTGGCTGAAGGCAAGTAGGACGGAATCGATGTTTTCGTTGCCGACTTCGAGTTTTTGGTGCGCCAATTGAAATCTGTCTTCATCCTGTTGTCGCGCGTCAAGGACATAGCTTCCGGGCGGGACGCCTTTGATAATGAATTCTCCCTTAGTGCCAGTACTGGCACCGAATCTCCAATTGGCGGCGTCGAGAATGTAAAGCTGGACATACGCATGAGTCGCGGCTCTTGCGTCAGCGCCGAGGACCCGCCCGGCCACCTCCACCGTCTTCACCTGGCGCATGGCGAATTCGGCCCGCACTTCCTCGCCGGCAGCGAGCACAACCGGCTGCGCCTGGTCGACTTGGATAACTCCGGGATAGAACACTGGAGCGTATTGCGTCCCCAGGCCGTTGCGGGTGATCCAGTTCATGCCATCGTCTTCACTGACCATGCCGGAGAGTCCAGCCGTGTCGGACTCTGACGCCTTCACGTAGTATTCGCCGGGTTTCAGCCCGAAGATTCGGTACTCACCGCGATCGTCGGTCATAGCAGCGGACGAGGGCATCACCTCCTCCTTTCGGGTTCGGGGACCCCAGTCCCCCATTTCTTCAGCGCTCACCTTCCGCAATGCCATCACTGCAATCTTTGCCATGGGTTCGCCGCTTTCATCGACGATGCGCCCGGTAATGAGGCGCCTCGCACCAGGCGGAACAGGGCCCCATCAATCTCCTGGCCGGGCACAAGTGTCAACGCTGCACCGCCGTTTAATCCTCTGGATTGGTACTGCTGGCTAATGTAGCCGGTATGGGTCGCGAAAAAACTGTAGCGTCCTGCGGCAATCTTTCTGATCTCAAAGCGCCCCTCGCTGTCGGTGGTGGCCGAGAATGCCTGAGGATGAGAACCTACGTCTTGCTGTATCAGCGCAATCCGCGACGATTTGAGCGGAGCGCCTTCGGCTGCAGTGACTACTTGTCCGGAGACAGCACAGGTTGCAGGCTGCTGTTTCTCGCTAATCTTGCCGGATGGTTGAGCTGGGACCTGGGCGGTCGCGGCCGACGACAGGAGGAGGACGACGATCGCCGCGAGGAAGACGCGCATAGCATTTACGCTCCGCCGCTTTCGGCTGACTATTCTCGCAAGCACGCGCGCAAAAGGGAAGGGCGAAGCGTGGTCACCGCGTTCTGAATTCATGAACCACCAAGGACGCGAAGGAAGACGAAGGAGTGAAGCAAAACCGGAGAGACTTATCTTTTCACCGTTCCGGCCAGCACCCAGGATCCTCCACCCATGGCCAGAGCCACAAAAGCGCTGGTCCATTCGTTTCCTTCGTGCGGAGACGCGGCCACCCGGGGAAAATGAAGCGCGAACACCCACAAAATGAACATCAGTCCTAACAGCATGGCAGCCAAACGCGCGTACCTCACGATCGCGATAGACAGTGCCGCCGCGACAAATGCCGCGCCCACGAAATATGCCCAGAACAGATGCGCGGGAATCCATGACGGCACCAGCGTCGCCACGAATTTGGCATACAGGAAGTGCTGCGCGCCAAAGACCACCAGGGGAATCGCAAAGAGCCACCGGCCCAGGCCAAGTCCAAACCCGGAGATCACCAGCGCCGCGCCACAGATCGCCAGAATCTCAAATCCACTGGTCCATGGGCCCGGATCGTGTGGATTCACGGCTATCCGAGGGGCATAGACAAGCAACGCGCGCAGCAAAAGCGTGATGGCCAGCAATATGGCGACACATCGGGTCTGCTTCCCGGCCACGATACCGATCGCGGCGATGATGAGAACCACAGCCGTAAAGTCTCCCCAAAATGGACGAACCGGGGAGAAGGGCGGTCCCAGCGCGGGTCCTCTCATGAAGCCATGGACCAGACCCTGAATAGCGAACTCCGCCATGGCGATGGCATAGAGGATTCGGCCGACTCTGCTCAAGTTTTTCATGGTGCGCTAGCCCAATGCAGCACGTTGGTCCAGGCAAAGAGCCGCGAACGGAATTGCGAGACTTCTTGTCTGGGCGTGATCATATATTAAGACTTGGCGAAAGGGGCGAGGGACGACTGACAGATGAATCCCGGCAAGGTGTTTCTCACGGCACAATGGCGCTATCTTGCGATGCTGAACTATGACGTTGATCCGGCCCTGCTTCACCGGTTTGTTCCAGCCGGAACAGAGCTGGACCTGTGGAATGGCCATGCGTTCCTTAGCCTGGTCGGATTCCGCTTCCTGAATACCAAAGTTTTTGGGATTTCCTTCCCCTTCTACTCCAACTTCGAGGAAGTGAATCTTCGGCTCTACGTGCAACGTCGAGACGGGGCTCTCGTCAAGAGAGGTGTCGTGTTCATCCGGGAGATTGTGCCCCGCTGGGTAATCGCAACCGTAGCTCGAACGCTCTATAACGAGCAGTATGTCTCCTTACCCATGTCACATCAGATAGCGCCTTTCGATGCAGGACTCGCGGTGGGATATGGGTGGAAGTTTGGAAGTCGGTGGAACCGATTGAGCCTCACTGTCAGAGGCGACGCAGAGCTTCCTGAAGTTGGCTCCGAGGAGCAGTTCATTACGGAGCACTACTGGGGATACGCGGCCCAGCGAGATGGCGGGTGCATCGAATATCAGGTTGCCCACCCGCCGTGGAAGGTCTGGAGCTCACAGGATGCGCGCTTCGAAGGCGATATCAAAGAGCTTTACGGCAAAGATCTCGCCGCAGTGCTAGAGAAGAAGCCGACCTCCGCTTTCCTCGCCGAGGGGTCCGAGGTTACGGTATACAAGGGCGGGAGGTTGTAGGAAATGTCAGACTTCAGCCCCCCAAAGGGCCCGCCAAAGGGTAGCCTTCCCGGATTCAACTGGCTTATCCATATGGTTATCGTTAGGTTTGCCCGCAACCGTTATTACATTTCCCACGCCTGCCGGATCGATACCGCTCCAGGTACGGGCCGACGTCGCGCTTCCCGGCTCTGGGACGCTCGATTTCCCTGACACCAGTCGCAAGACCCGCTCTTTCTCACCACTTCTTGAAAATCACAAACACCGCGGCCGCGATCAGCACGAACCCCACCACGTAGTTCCACTTGGCAGCACGATCGTGGTCATATTGGCTATGCTGCCTTAAACGATGTATCTTTTCCACCCCGTGCTGGAGTCCCGTGGGGAGAAACCCGGGGTAGTCTTGCTCCCCACCGGTTTGGCTAAAGTACGCGACAGCCAAAGCATGGATGACAGAAAGTAACGCCGTGACCCTTGCGCCTGGATTCCGTCTAACCTATGCTTATACCGTTCAGTTTTCTCCCTGGCTCAGAAGCCAGATATCACCATGCATCGCCTGACCGCCAGAGTGTTGCTGGTTTTGCTGCTGGTGGGGACTTTTGCCCCCGTAGCTTTGGCGCTCACTGCTCCCCCGCCGCACGAGTGTTGCCTGCGCAAGCCGCTGCACGATCACGGCTCCATGAGCTTCGCGCTGCAGACCACTGGTCGTGACCACGAAAATTGCTGCCCGCCGGTCACCACCGCGCAATGGGCAGAACTTGGCTCATACATTACTGCCGGCACACATTTGTCGTCTGCACCTCTGCAGGCTGACCTGGTTCCGGTCCATCGCAGCAACCCCACGGACAGCTTTCATTCAGGTCGTGCCCCTCCCCTCGGCTGAACAATCTTTTCTCCCCTGGATCGCTTTCCTTACAGGTCTAACCGGCTGCAGTTGAGCCGGCAACCAGCTTCGTGCTGACAGATCTGATGATCGGATCCAGATAACTGGCCGCTTGCCGCGCGAAAAACATGCGGCGCTGTCCGCTGTTCCGAGGGATGTATCCGAGGGATGTAGATGTCTCGTGGGTTCCAGGCTGTCCTGATTGTCGTGCTTCTGCTGGGGGCTGTGATTTGGCTCTCCGGACTGGCCTCGCATTGTTGCGGGGCGCGGCAGGGGCCCAGTTCAGTAGAGACGGCCGTGGCTCGCTTCTTGCGTTCGTGGTCGTTGCCGTCCGACGCCGGCAAGCACAAGAATCCATTCACGAGTTCGCCGGACCTGCTTCGGGAATCGGCCCGGCATTTTGCCGATCACTGTGCCTCGTGCCACGGCAACGACGGCAGCGGGAACACCGAGATGGGGCGGAATCTCTATCCCCGGGCTCCCGACATGCGGTTGGCCACGACGCAAGAGCTCAGCGACGGCGCGCTCTACTACATCATTCAAAACGGCTTGCGCTGGACCGGCATGCCCGCCTGGGGCGAAACCGGCAATGAACGAGACAGCCAGGACAGTTGGAAGCTGGTCTTGTTCATCCGCCACCTTCCCAGCCTGACCGCCGACGAGATCCGCGACATGCAACGTTTCAACCCCCGGAGCGAGGCCGACCGCGAGGAGGAGAAACAGGAGCAGGAGTTCCTCAATGGTGGACCGGCCCCACAGACCGAGGAGAAACATCGATGAGTCTTAGAGGAGATGAGGAAATGCAAAAATTGGCACGAATTTTGATTTGCGTTCTGTTTTTGAACGCTCTGATCTTTGCTCATGGTGGCATGGAACATGTCCTGGGAACGGTGACCGGAATCACCGACCACTCCCTGTCGGTAAAAACCAGCGAGGGCGCCGTCACCAGGGTAGAGCTCGACGGCGAAACCAAATTTCTGAAAGGCGACACGCCCGCCACGATCAAGGACGTCCGGGTGGGAAGCCGGGTGGTGATTCATGCCCACAAACATGACAACGGACTTCACGCCGCGGAAGTCAAAATCGGGACGGGTTCCCCAGGAAAGTAAAACCGGAATCGGTGACCATGATGACGTATCACAAGCCGCTTGTATTCCTCGCATTGCTGCTGAGCAGTGTGGCCGCCTTCGCTACCATCCTCGGCACGGTCGGTGGTCTTATCCATGACCCGCAGCACCGACCCGTGCAGGGCGCGCAAGTGACGCTTCGCGCGGCACGTTCCGACTGGACAAAGTCCGCCACCAGCGACAGCTCCGGCGAATTCCATTTTGACGCTGTCCCCCTCGGCGAGTACAGCGTGCGGGTCGAAGTCCGAGGCTTCGCTTCAGAGGAGCAGAGCCTCGTCCTCGGTTCAGGCCGCGACGCCCGCGTACACTTTTCGCTCAACGTCGCCCAGGCCAAAGAGACGGTCGAAGTCACCGACACGTCCGTAGCCGTCAACGCAGAATCCTCTTCGACCACCACTCTGGTCAGCCGCCAGCAGATTGCAGAGGCCCCCGGCGCCGATCAGACCAACAGCCTGAATATGATTACCGACTACATCCCCGGCTCCTACATGGTCCATGATCAGCTCCACATCCGCGGGGGGCATCAGGTCTCCTGGCTGATTGACGGGGTTCCCGTTCCCAACACCAATATTGCTTCCAACGTTGGCCCGCAGTTTGATCCCAAGGACATTGACTACCTCGAGGTCCAGCGCGGCGGCTATTCCGCCGAATACGGCGATCGCACTTACGGCGTGTTTAACGTAGTGACGCGCTCCGGGTTCGAACGCGATCGCCAGGCTGAGCTCGTGGCCAGCTATGGCAGCTTCAACCGAACCGAAGACCAGTTTAGTTTTGGCGACCATTCCGACCGCTTTGCTTACTACGGCAGCATTTCCGGTAACCGCACTGATCTTGGACTGGAAACGCCGAGTCCCGAAGTGCTGCACGATCTGGGCGCTGGGCTGAGCGGCTTCACCTCCCTGACCTTCAACAAGACGCCGAGCGACCAGCTTCGCCTGGTGGCTTCCGCCCGCGGCGACCATTATCAGGTCCCCAACGATCCGGACCAGCAAACCACGGGTATTCGCGATGTGGAAAATGAGCGCGATGACCTGGTCAATTTTTCCTGGCTGCACACCATAAGCGCGGGAAGCGTGCTGACCGTCTCGCCCTTCTACCACTTCAACCGCGCCCACTACGCCGGCGGTTACGTTGGCCAGCCCGACCCCGACGCGGTCATTCCCGAGGATGACCGGGGCTCAAACTACTTTGGCGGCGTGGTCTCGCTTGCTGTCAATCACGGCAAACACAATGCCCGGGCCGGTTTCCAGGTCTTCGGCGCGCGCGACAATCAGCTGTTTGGAATCGTCACCAGCGATGGCAGCAACCCGCCGCTCAATCAACGCGAGATCGTATGGGGAAATGTGGAAGCGCTCTTCCTCGAAGATCAGTACAAGCTCACCAGTTGGTTGACCCTGAACGGCGGAGTCCGCCTTACCCATTTCGGCTCCACCATCAGCGAAAATGCCGTCGATCCACGGATCGGCGCTGCGATCCGCGTCCCGCGACTCAACTGGGTCTTGCGCGGCTTCTACGGGCGCTACTATCAGGCCCCGCCGCTGCTCACGGTGAACGGTCCGCTGCTTGAGCAGGCAGCTCAGCAGGGTTTCGGTTTCCTGCCCTTGCGGGGCGAGCGCGATGAGCAGCACGAATTCGGTTTAGCGATTCCTCTGGCAGGCTGGATCTTCGACGTCTCCAACTTTCGCACGGGCGCGAAGAATTTCTTTGACCACGACGTGCTGGGCAATTCCAATATTTTCTTCCCGCTCACCATTAATCGCGCCCGTATTCGCGGCTGGGAAGCCACGGTGAACTCCCCCCGCATCGCCGGCCGCACCCAGTTTCACGCCGCCTATTCGCATCAGTACGCGGAGGGAGCTGGCGGCGTCACCGGCGGTCTGACCGACTTCGAGCCACCGGATGAAGGTTATTTCTTCCTCGACCACGACCAGCGCAACACCCTTTCCACCGGCGTCAATCTTCAACTGCCTTGGCGCGTGTGGACCGACTTCAATGTCAACTACGGTTCCGGCTTTGTTGATGGCGAAGGGCCGGAGCATTTGCCCTCTCACACCACCTTTGACTTGTCGCTGGGAAAATCGTTCGGTGAACGCTGGAGTGTTCGTCTCACCGGCCTCAACCTGGCGAACCATCGCTATCTGTTGGACAACAGCAACACGTTTGGAGGGACGCACTTTGTCAACCCGCGTGAGATTTCAGTCCAGGTAAAGTACAGATTTCATTTCTAGGGAGCGAACCTGGGACATCGCCCGAGGTCGGGTTGAGGTTAAGCACTGATGAGATTCGTTCTGACATTGCTGGCCGTTCTCGGTATAGCGGCTTCTTCGCTGGCGTTGCGCGAACACTACCGGACCGATACGTCGCCTTGCAGCATCAACGAGAAGTGGGATTGCGGGATCGTGAACCACAGTCCCTATGCAGTGCTCTGGGGCGTGCCGGTGGCACTCATTGGAATGGGTGGTTACCTGCTCCTCGGGTTCCTCGCCCTCAAGCGCTGGTACCGTCTCTTGTTGCCGGTCGCATTGTCAGGACTCGCGTTCTCTCTCTACCTTGCCCACATCGAGAAAGACATCCTGGGAGTCTGGTGCATTTACTGCGTGGCTTCTCTGGGCGTGATTTCCGTTCTTAGTTTGCTGGCGCTGGGGACGGTTTTGTTCCGAAGCCGACCTAAGGGCGTGAACCTCGAAGGACACTAAGGATCACGAAGGAAATGCTAAGATCGAAATTCTTCTTTTCGTACTCTGCGAATCCTTTGCGTACTTTGCGGTTAAGCCTTTTGCCTCTTTAACCCTGTGGACGAATCTTCCTCAGCGCCTCCAGCAACTCCTCATTGTTGGGCGCCTGGTCCAGCGGGTACACCTTGGCAAACGCAATCTTTCCGGTCTTATCCACAATGAACACCGCACGCTCCGAAATCCCCGGGAATGGCGGCTCTTTTCGCAGAATTCCAAACTGCTCCGACACTTTTCCGTGCGGATAAAAATCCGCGCACATGGGTGTCTGCAGCATGCCAATCTCTTTTTTCTGCCAGGCAATCTTGCTGGGGATGGAATCCACGCTGATGTCCAGGACCTGGGCGTCGAGATGGTTGAATTTCTCCCGGTCAGCGTCGAACGCCGGCACCTGGGCCCCGCAGGTCGGTGTCCAGTCCAGCGGATGGAAACTCACCACCACGTGCTTTTTGCCCCGGAAATCACTCAGCCTGAGCGTCAGCGGCTTCTCCCCCTGGACCGCAGGCAGCTCGAAATCCGGCGCCACGTCTCCCACTTTTAACGCCATTGTCTTCTCCTTAATCCTCATTCCCTGCCCGGCCGGAGTAGGTGCACTCCTGGCCGTGTCCCGCGGCCCCGCCGTAAAAAATTAACATCGCTTTAACACTCTAAGATGCCCCGGGCACTAATATCTTGCGATGCCACAGGAGCCTCTTGTCATCGAAGATCTCGTGGGCCCCAAGGAAGGGCAACGCATTCTGCGCCTTACCGGGCCTCTCGTCATTAGCAACCTGTTCGACTTTCAGGCCAGGGTCCGGGCCGACAATTCCCAAGCCCTTTTTCTGGATTTTACCAATGTCCCCTATGTCGACTCCGCCGGGATCGGCGCGCTGGTGGGTGCGTACGCCACCCATCAGAAGGACGGACGGCGCTTGTACCTTATCGGAGTCTGCGACCGCGTGCAAGACGCCCTCCAGGTGACACGGGTCAAGCAGTTCTTCAGCTTTTTTGACTCGCTAGCCTCGGCCGAGCAAGCCAGCTTCTAATTATCCGGTTGCTTCAGCAAGCACCAACAGGTTGGGGTTGAGGTCCTTGGCTCCCCGAATTT
>DASZHW010000151.1:0-1856 GCA_035937515.1 Terriglobales bacterium
GACCGCTCCTCAGGAACGGCCGTCTCTTTCTCGATAATGGACGCCATGGTCACCGTCTTCTGGACGTCTGTCCCCTGTCCGCTAGCGGTGAGTCCGATCTGCTCCGCGACCTGGCGGAACTGCCTCACCATGGCAGCGGCACTCTCCTTCATGCTCTGGGTACGGGTGAATTCATAGGTATTGGGGAACAGGTAGCCTTCCAGGCTTTTGGCATCAGGGGCCAGGTCTGAAATCAATTCAGTGTTGGATTGCGCCACGGCAAGAAATTCCTGCCTTGACCCCAGGCCCGCGTCCTGCACCGCCTGCGCGATGTCGAACATGGTGAAACCTTCGGGGATCACTACTGTGTGCACGTAAATATCGCCGCGCACCAGGCGATCGTGGATGTCCAGTGTTCTCGCCGTTTTGTCGAAGAGATACTCTCCGGCTTTCAGCGATTGTTTGCCATGGATGCGATGCCAGAGGACAAAACCAAGGCGGCTGCGGATCACTCCGGCCGCTTCAAGTTCAGCCGCGATCCTGCGGGTAGAGTAGCCCGGCCGCAGCAGCACGAATTTCTGCCGCTCCGGCGTAACGGGCGTCAACAGCGCCCACGCCAGCCAACCGCCAGCTCCGAGGGCGGCGAGCAGCACGAGTATCACAAACTTGCGCAAATCAGAGATAGTTTAGATGAAGAGTAGGCGTTGGTCGTTAGTCGGTGGTCGTTGGACTTTGGGAGGCAGTTTTTGGTCTGTGGTCGTTCGTCGTTGGTCCTTCGCCTGTCGCGATGGGGCCGTTGATGGTTGGTTAAGGGAAGAAACTGAGATCTGAAACCGAGGGCTTTGGCCAACGAACAACGACGATCGACCAACGACTAACCGCTGCTCCTCGCATCCATCCAGGACTGCAATATCAGGACAGCTGCCATTTGATCTACCACTTCTCCGCGGCGCTTGATCGACATGTCTGTTTCTCGCAGCAGGCGGTTGGCTTGGGCGGAGGAAAGGCGCTCGTCCCATAGATGGACGGGCAAGCGAAAGCGGCGGCGGATTTCTTCCGCGAAAGCTTGCATCTTCTCGGCCTGTATTCCTTCAGCGCCACTCATACGCAGGGGCAGGCCGATCACGATCTCGGCCACCCGGTGCTGGCGGATGACCTGCTCCAGCTGCGCAAAATCGAATCGCTTGTTTTGCCGGTGAAGCGTTTCCAGTCCCTGTGCGGTAATGCCGAGCTGGTCGGAAATGGCCAGCCCGATCCTCTTCGAACCTACATCCAGGCCCAGAATTCTTGGCGGACGCCCCGCCACAGACGCATCGGTTTGGTGAGAAGGCACCCGGCGATTATATGTCGCACACACATTTTTGCGGTTAGGCTACGATACCGCTATGGCCATTGACGAGGCGGGGATCGACCGACCTCCGGTGCAGGCTCCGGTATTGCTCCCGCCCAAGCCGCAAAAGCCGCACTGGGCATTTACCGCGATTGGAATCGCCACGATTCTGGGTCTTTGTTATTGGGGAGAACTGGTGCTGGCCGTGATGCTGGTGTCGGTGTTGCTGGCCTTCATCCTCGCGCCGGTGATGGAATTGTTTATCCGCTTGCATCTGCCCCGCGGTCTGGCCGCTGCTGTAGCGGTGATTCTGTTGCTCTCTCTGATTGCCGGACTGGTTTACTACTCTTCGAACCAGGCCATCATTTTTGTGCAGGACCTGTCCAAGTACACGCGTACCATTCGGCAGGAAATTTCGCACGTCCAACAACAAGCTGAAGCGTTGGGGGACACGGAGCCGGGCGGGCCGGCGAAATCTGCAGACTCCCGTCCCAGCACCAATTGGGAGGACATCCTGACGCGCGGCTTCGGCTCGGTCTCGCAAGCT
>DASZHW010000152.1:0-2016 GCA_035937515.1 Terriglobales bacterium
GCGCTTGCTGAAGAACGAGCGGCCTGCAAGCTGGTGCTGCATCCTGTGAAGACGAAAGTCGTCTACTGTAAGGATGTGAACCGGCGCGGGGACTTTCCGGTCATCTCGTTCGACTTTCTCGGGTTCCAGTTCCGAGCCCGGAAGACGATGTGGCGGAAAGGCGAGATGCGCATCTTCACGCACAGCTTCCAGCCTGCCGCCAGTCCAAAGGCGCTGACGCGCATCAGCCGAGAAGTTCGAGGTTGGGCGCTTCACAAACGCAGCGACAAGTCCCTGACCGAGCTCGCCGAGATGTACAATCCGTGCATTCGCGGCTGGATCACCTACTACAGCCATTTCTACAAGACGCAATTGCGTCCCACTCTCCAGCGGATCGACGCCTATGTCATCAAGTGGGCACGCCGCAAGTTCAAGCGGATGCGCCATCAGACCAAGGGTGCAAGAGATTGGTTCGACCGGTTCCGCCGAGCGAATCCCAAGCTCCTCGCCCACTGGTCGCTATGCCATGGCAACGGCCGAACAATGGGAGCCGTATGAATCGAGAGGTTCACGTACGGTTCTGGGAGAGCCCGGAGGTGAAAGTCCTCCGGGCCACTCGTCAAGGGCGGCTGTATTGAGTTACGGACGGCATGGCCGCACCACCCAACAACCGGACCAGATGGTGCGCTGGCTCTGCATGGGTCAAGGGCATCCCTTCTGACTGCGTGCTGAGCATGGGCTAGCGGCGTCCGGTGGACCTCTTGACCGCTGACCTCAGAAGCTGCCAACTCGAATCAGCGATGTTAATAGTCGGCAAATCCGGTCAAAGGAGGCAACGATGCCCAACGAAACCGACAATGAAGAGGGCGCCCGCGCTAACGTCTCGCGCCGCAATTTTTTCGAGCGGATTGGAGTTGCGGGCGCGGTGGCTGCAATCCCGACGGGGCCGGTCCCGGCGGCCGCCCAGACACCTGCAATGGCAACCGAGGTCAGCGCAGACGATCGCTTTCGCATCCAGGATGTTCTGCGGAGCTACGTGTGGGCTAACGATTCGGGCAGTGTCGAGCGTGTGGTCGCAGCATTCACCCCAGATGGCATCGTACAGCCAGCGACCGGAGAGCGTATTCCCGTGCGGCGTTGGGCGAGCGAGACCTTCGCCCAGCCAGGGCGGCGCGGCCGTCAGCACTGGGTGCAGCACATCATTTTCGAGCGCACCGCGGACGGGGTTACGGTGCGCTCCTATTGGAAGGTGGTGCAGGGGCTCGCCTCAAGGAACACCAGGACGCTCAACGCCATGGGCTTCTATGACGATTTCTGCGTGAAATTCGACGGCCGCTGGCTGATCAAGGAGAAGCGCATCTACCGCTGCGATGATGAGACCCCGCTGCCGTGGTGAGCCCGCCGATGATTGTGAACTTAAGCGGTTGATCGGCGAGCGATCCCTCGCGAAATGCTGATCGCCCGCAGTTTTCGGTCTTCGTCGACGAAACTGAGAAGTTGGGGGGCATGGTGATCGCGGCCGCGAACATCAAAACGGAATGAAGCCACGCGGGCAGGCGGCATGGGACAGCATGACTGCTTGGGGTCAAGGTGAGCCCATGATGATCAGGCCGCCGATGGTCCGGAGTCACCCCAACTTCGGAAGCGACGAGGCGAAGCGAGCCCAAGCCAGGGCCAGATTCGGACTTCGAATTTGGCCCGGCACTCCCCCGGCGAGTTTCGCTTGGACGATACGGTGTCAGCAGTCAGCTACGGTCTTCTCGGCTGCATTAATGGAATGACCGGAGCAGCCCAGGCTGCTCCGAGCGCGCACCGGCTGCGACAAGCGCCCAGCTCCCCGCGTACTCCACTATGAGCCGCGAGGAACCTGTCATCAGAGCGCCCGTGCAGCCTCAGCCGGGCTCCATGCCAGCCTTCCTGATTGCCCGTACCGCATCCGGCGAGGTGAGGAACTTCAGGAGCGCGGCCGCGCCTGCCGGGTTCTTAGCTTGGCTGTGCACGCCGCCCGAAAAGACAGTGATCAGCTGTATGTCGTCC
>DASZHW010000153.1:0-11312 GCA_035937515.1 Terriglobales bacterium
CTACAATAGCCAGAACCCCGACGACCACCCATAAATTCGCCGTATACCCTTATAAGTAAACCTGTCCGCGGGTCACTTGTGAGCGTTTTCGGAATCCCGTTTTGAAGGCGCGCGCCGGCCCGTGGAAGCCAGGGGGAAGTCCGAAATTGGGCGCGTGGGTCGATCGCCCGGCTATCGCAAAGGAGGGTCGGGTTCCGTATTCCCCCGGTCCGGCTCGTGCCAGCCGCATCGATCAGGGAATACAAAGGTGGTTCTCGCCAGGTCGGACGTGAGCGTCTCGGCGCGATAGTATTTTTGCAGGACACCGTCCTTCCAGCGCAGCAGGTCAGCGTTGTTGCGGGCAAACTCTTCCCAGTCCTCTGGTCTCCCGGCCCGCGCCATGCGTTCCCGGATCAGCAAGATGTAGGCCCAGGTGATGGTCTCGTGGTAAAGCTGCGGCTTCCCGTGCGCGGCTGCGAATTTCTGCAAAGCCTCGGAAAACATCTGCAGCGCTCTGAGGGCGGGATACTCGGTCAGATACAGAAAAGCCATCCTGACGTGTTCCCGGTGGCGAAAGCCCTCATTGGGCAGCGTGCCCCGCTCAAATTGTTCCCTCAGTTCCTGATCGGTCATTTGCGGCTCACTATGACCAGCACTGCCGCTGCATAGATCACCAGCGCGCCCACATCCATCTTTCCGTGGAGAATATGCAGGCCGGCGGCGAACACAAAGACCAGAATCAGTCCCCATCCCGCCACAACCATGGCCCGCGGAACCAGAAGAAGCAGCGCCAGGACCATCTCAGTCCAGGCCAAAACGATCCGGAGCCAATTGGGCAGGCCGGTGCGGGCAAAAGCTTGAATCGCCGCCGGCGCAAACGCCAGAAAGGCGGCCTCGGCAAAAATGATCAGTCCTACCGAGGCCTGCAGCCCAAGCAGTGCGAATTTGTTCACGGTGGTTCTCATGACGTCCTCATGATTCGCGCTTGCCGGGCGATTGGCGGCGCCTGGCCTCTTTCAACCGGTGGCTGGCAGAGGAGTCCAATTCCAGGCCGTAGAACTTCTTCAACTCTGTGATCTGGTCGAGTGAGGCTTGGCCGAATGGAGTCTTGCCGTCAAAGGCGTGCAGGACGATTCCCTCCAGCAGGTCGCCCAGCGTCATATCGTGGTACTCGGCGAACGCCTTCAGCACTTTAAGGATGCGCTTCTCCATGCGCACTCCGGTCTGGACGCGTTCCACGAGCAGTTGCGTTTCCATTATGGTACCAATGTACCACGGTACAAACAGCCCCGCAAGTAGCCTTGCGCCAGAATCCCGCATCCGCAATAGATTTCCCTTATCCATTCCATAAATTTAAGTTTTCAAAAGTAATTGTGATAGGAACGAAAACAATTATGCATTGGACTCCCGGCGCTGCCGGGCGCTACCGTGTCACTGTATGGGTGCCGGTCACGATGCGATTCATCTGCCTGTGCCCAGGGGAGACCCGGGCTGGGAGCCCAGTCTGCGCCCAGGCGGGTGGTCTTGCTGTTAGCGGTTCCGGCGCTGTTAATCGCTGCCGTGAATCAGGCACCCCGTGAACGAAGTCCAGCCTCATTCAGAACTACCTCGTCGGGCCCCGGGCAGTTCAGCGATATGGCTTTGCGTCTGAGATTGCCTGCGATTGTTGCGCAGCGCCGGCAATGCGTCGCGATGTGGGCGAACGCCTCGGGCGGACCCCAACCAACCCTTTTTTGGCCAACGCCAAGGCGCGCTCGGGCTCGTCCGGGAAGGATGACCAGGAGCAATCATGATTGAGATTTTGACAAGTCACGGAAGGAGCGATCCGATGAGTGTTGACGCAAGCAGGAGTCCACGACTCTCTCTGGCCCAGAAGTTGTTCCGGTTGCAGGCGCGACTGCGCGACCCGGAATGGCGCCGCTACGGCCGTCTTTTGCTGGCGGGCAAGGCCATAGGCGTCGGTTTGGTCCTGCTGATCGTCACCGTGATCTCCGGCATCTTCTTCACTCATGTTCTGGCGGCGGACGCCGAAGTCAAAGCGGCGGACGTGGTCAACCCCGTGAACACTGCCTGGACCCTGCTCGCTGCCTTTCTGGTGTTCGGCATGCAAGTGGGCTTCACC
The DNA here is from genome assembly GCA_035937515.1 of Terriglobales bacterium. Classification (GTDB taxonomy): domain Bacteria; phylum Acidobacteriota; class Terriglobia; order Terriglobales; family Acidobacteriaceae; genus JAIQFF01. The sequence continues at coordinate 2,102 of DASZHW010000153.1, forward strand.
ATGCTGGAAGCGGGCTTCTGTCGCTCCCGTGAGACGGTAAACGTGCTCATGGAATGCGTCGTCGATACCTGCTTGTGCGGCATTCTGTTCTACGCCTTCGGCTTCGCATTCATGTTCAGTCACGGCAACGGTTATATCGGATACCACTGGTTCTTCCTGCAAAACGCTCCTGCGACCTACGAAGCGTCCGGCGTCGCCTTCCTGGCATTCTGGCTCTTTCAGTTCGCTTTTGCCGACACCTGTTCGACCATCACCTCGGGGGCCATGATCGGCCGCACCGGATTTGTCGGCGACCTCCTTTACAGCGTTGCGGTCTCCGGTTTCATCTATCCGATCATCGGTCACTGGGCCTGGGGCCCCGATGGATGGCTGGCCCTGATGGGCAGCGACGGTCACGTTTTCCCATCATTGGGTGTGGGCTTTCATGACTTTGCCGGCTCCACGGTAGTGCACACCATCGGCGGATTCGTTGCCCTGGCGGGAGCCATCGTTCTCGGGCCTCGCCTGGGCCGCACTTTCAAACGCGACGGCGGCGCTCCCATGTTGCCGCATGACCTGACCATCGCTGTCACCGGCGGTCTTATCCTCTGGTTCGGGTGGTACGGCTTCAATCCCGGCAGCACGCTCTCCGCCATGGACTTCGAAGGCATCGGCCGCGTGGCTGCGAACACCACCCTAGCGGCATGCGCGGCGGGATTGACTGCCATGTTCTGGGCCTACCGGTCGAGTAAGAAGTGGGACGCGGGCTTCACCACCAACGGATTCCTGGCCGGATTGGTCGCCATCACCTGCCCCTGCTATTGGGTCAGCCCCACCGGCGCGATCATTTTGGGAGGAGTTGCCGGGGTCATTGTGGTTCTTGCGGTCGAACTCCTGGAATGGCTGCGGATCGACGATCCCATCGGCGCGGTTCCGGTTCACGGAGTGTGCGGAATCTGGGGAACCCTCTCGCTCGGGCTTTTCGCTTGCGGCAAGTACGGGGCTACGGGACCGATTGCTCCCGATAACTCCGCCGCTCTCAAGGGTCTGTTCTATGGTGGTGGCACGCAAGTGCTCATGGCCCAGGCCATTGGCAGCGCCACCATCACGCTCGCTACCTTTGCCGTTGCCATGGCTGTTATGCTGGCGGTGAACGCAACTGGCTTGCTGCGCGTCTCGGAGGAAGGTGAGGCCTATGGGCTGGATCTTCACGAGCACGGGATTTCCGCTTATCCCGAATACGTGATTTCGGCTCTGGGCACACCCGGCGGAAGCTCGCAGGACCTTCCATCTCGCGCGCCAAAAGCCAGTATTGCGATGCAGCCGCTGCCCCGCACCGGCACAAGTTAGCGGGCCACGCGCCCCCGTCGCGGGACGGAACCTCCGTCCTGCGCTGGGATACAGCGCGAGATGAGAGGAAACGATGACCAAACTTGAAGCGATTATCCAGCCCTCCAAACTGGAGGCGGTCAAGGACGTCTTGACCGAGCTGGGTGTTGAAGGGATGACCATTTCTGATGTGCGCGGGCACGGACGCCAGAAGGGGCATACCGAAGTTTATCGCGGACGGGAATACAGCGTCGACCTCCTGCCCAAAGTCAAACTCGAACTGGTCCTGCCGGACAATCTCGTGGATCCGGTGGTCGATGCCATCGTAAAGACCGCTTCTACCGGGAAAATAGGGGATGGCAAAATCTTCCTCTCGAGGATTGACGAAGTCATCCGGATTCGAAATCAGGAACGTGGGGTTGCCGCACTCTAGCGCTTGCCGGAGTCCTATGCCACTGCTGGCGAACGACGCTGTAACCCAGGACGCGTATCAGGCCGAAGTTCAGAAGATACGCGCCCGGTTCGAGCACTCACACGATGGCCACGCTGCGATCGTGGAGCGTTCCAACCTTATGGATTCCCTCCTCGGCGAGCTCTGGGACCAGTTCGGCGGAGGCGCATCTGGGCTCCACCGCATTGGCGTGGCCGCGCTTGGAGGCTATGGCCGCCGCGCGCTTTTTCCCCGCTCGGATGTGGATGTGCTTTTCTTGCACGAATCCGCCCTGGGCCAGGATTCGCAGAACAGAATCGCGAAGCTGTGCCAGGCGCTCTGGGATCTGCACCTGCGGGTGAGTCCCACGACCCGTTCCCTAGCGGAGTGCGGCAAGCTGCACCGCGACAACCTGGAATTCAATATTTCATTGCTCGATTGCCGGTTCGTCTGCGGTGATGCGCAACTGTTCGATCAGTTGCGTGCCCGCGTGATTCCCCGGATGGTGGCGCGTGACGCTCTGGAGCTGCAGCAAAGGCTGATCGACCTGACTTCTGCTCGTCACGAAAAATATGGCCACACCATCTTTCACCTGGAACCCAACTTGAAGGATGGCCCCGGCGGTTTGCGCGACTACCAGGTGGCCTGCTGGTTGAATCTGATTGCCCAACTCGAGAAGGCCGGCTCATGGCCCGCGGCTGACAAGCTGGTGCCGGATGCTCTTCGCAAAGAGTGCGGCGCCGCTCTCGACTTCCTTTCGGCCGTGCGTTGTTTTCTGCATTATCGCCAGGGACGGGATCTGAATGGCCTGACCTACGAATTGCAGTCCGAGGCTGCGGCCGCCGGAATTGGCCTCCCGGACTCCGCTGCGGTTGCCCCCGCTGCCTGGATGCGAACGTTCTTTCGCCACGTCCGGTCGATCTATCGCCTGACCGTGCTCTTTGACGAAGTGCCTCCGGTGCGCTCCGGCCTCTACCGTCTCTTTGATCATCGCAGATCTCGATTGTCCAACGCCGACTTCTCGGTGGTGGAAGGCCGGGTTTTTCTGCGGCAATTGTCGTCCGTCCAGGACCCCTCGACGCTATTAGGGTTGTTCGAATTTGTCGGGCGCCACGGCCTGAAGCTCACTGCGGAAACCGAGCGCTGCGTCGAAGCGGCGCTTCCACACCTGCGACGCTGGCTGGAGTCTTCACCCGATGTGTGGGTACAGTTCAGGCGAATCCTGGTTGCGCCTCACGCCGGCGCCGCCCTGCGCGCAATGCATCGGCTGGGCGTGTTGGTTTTGCTGTTTCCTGAATTTCAGGCAGTGGATTCTCTGGTCATCCGCGACTACTACCACCGCTACACCGTGGACGAGCATTCCCTGGTTGCGATTGAGAGTGTGCACGCTCTGCGGACGCCCGACACCGAGTTGGAGCGCCGCTTCCGGGACATTCTCGATGGCGTGGAGACTCCCGATCTACTTTTTCTCGCGCTGCTATTTCACGATGTCGGCAAAGGACTGCCCGCGGAAGATCACGTGGCCGGAAGCTTGCAGGCTGCAGCCGCCATCCTGGACAGGCTTCGCCTGGAACCAGGCGATCGTGAGACGGTGATCTTTCTCATTGCCCAGCATCTGCGCATGTCCTCCACGATTATGCGTCACGACATCTTCGATCCCAAGGTGGTGGCCGAGTTCAGCGAGGCCGTCGGCACCATGGAGCGGCTGAGGCTGCTTACCCTGCTCACCTACGCTGACGTCAAGTCCGTCAACCCGGAAGCCTTGACTCCCTGGAAAGCCGAAATGATCTGGCAGCTTTACGCGGCGGCGTTCAATCACCTCAGTCGCACCGTAGACGACGAGCGCCTGACCTTGGCTGCCTCCAACAGCGAGCGCATCCGCCAGGCGGTGGCCGCTGCCGGTGATCCCGACTCAAAACACATCGTTTCCTTTTTGGAGGGCTTTCCTAAACGTTACCTGCTGACCCACACTCCCGCCGAAGTCGTGGGCCACTGCCGCATGTACGATCGCCTGAAGTCCGGGGACGACGAGCCCCAGATCGAGATCGCCCGTCGCGACGGTTACTTCGAACTTGTCCTGCTCACGCTGGACTGTCCCGGCTTGTTTTCCCATGTCATCGGAACGCTTGCCTCCTGGGGAATGAACATCCTGAAAGCGGAAGCTTTTTCCAACAAGGCAGGCGTAGTGCTGGATACCATTCGATTCTCGGACCGCTTTCACACCCTGGAGCTCAATCCTTCCGAAGAAGGCCGCCTGAAACGGCAGCTTTCCGAGGCGGTTTCCGGCGAGATCAGCGTGATCGACCTCATGGAAACGAGATTCAAACCTGCGGTGCAGGGAGCGAAAGTTAAAATCGAGCCCAATGTGCAGATCGATAACAACTGCACGCAGCACAGCACCATGGTTGAAATCATTGCCCAGGACCGCCCTGGCCTTCTCTATGACATCAGTTCCACCCTGGCTGAACTGGGTTGCAACATCGAAGTCGCGATCATCGACACGCAGGGCCAGACTGCGACCGACGTCTTTCATGTGACTTGTGCCGGCGCCAAGCTAGATCCAGCGCATCAGAAAAACCTGCGCGCCGCCCTGCTGGAACAACTCTGACGCGATTTTGCCTCAGTTCCGTGAACCGCTTCCTCCGTGTCCCCTGTGTCCTCTGTGGTTCAGACCGGTAGCCGATCGAAACAGACTGCCTGACTCGGCGATCTTGATTTATTCTAGCCTCCTTTCAGGAGAAGGCACGGGATGATCAATCGCCGATTTTCCGTTCTGTGGTTCTGCCTGCTGATCAATCTTTCCACGTTCGTTCCCGCCCAAGATATCGACCCTGGATGGCTTCAGGAAATGCGCTGGCGCATGATCGGCCCGTTCCGCGCCGGACGCACCGTCGCCATCGCCGGCATTCCAGCGCAACCGAATGTGTTCTACATGGCGCCCAACAACGGCGGTGTGTGGAAGACCACAGACTACGGCCGCACCTGGAATCCGATTTTTGACGATCAGCCCACCGGCTCCATCGGCGCGTTGGCCATTGCTCCCTCGAATCCGGAGGTGATCTATGTGGGCAGCGGGGAGGGCCTGCGCCGGCCCGATCTTTCCACCGGCGACGGAATCTACAAGTCCAGCGATGCGGGCCGAACCTGGCAGCATCTCGGACTGCGCGACGGACAACAGATTGCCGCCATTCTCGTCGACCCTCATGATCCCAACCGTATCTTTGTCGCCGTTGTCGGCCATCCCTATGGACCCAGCGCGGAGCGTGGCGTATTCCAATCGCTCGATGGCGGCCTGACCTGGAAAAAAATTCTCTACAAAGACGAAAACACAGGCGCGATTGATCTGGCCTTCGATCCCTCCAACCCGCAAGTCCTGTATGCGGACATCTGGGCCTCGCGCCGGCCGCCCTGGACAACCGGCAACTCCTACGACGGGCCGGGCAGCGGACTGTATAAGTCCACCGACGGAGGCGATACCTGGCGCCAGTTGACCAATGGCCTGCCTGGCTGGGACGACCGTCTGGGACGCATCGGGCTCGGAATTGCTCCCAGCGATCCCAGCCGCATCTACGCCCTCGTCGACGCGCCCAAGCTGGGTGGGCTCTATCGCTCAAGTGATGCCGGGGAGCACTGGGAACGAATCAGTTCCGACCTCCGTCTGTGGGGAAGAGGCAGCGATTTTGCCTGCGTCCGGGTGGATCCGAAAAACGCAGACACTCTCTACATCGCCAACATTTCAACCTACCGTTCCACCGACGGTGGCAGAAGTTTCACCGCTATCAAGGGAGCGCCCGGCGGCGACGATTATCACACCATCTGGATCAATCCTGAAAATCCGCAGATCATCGCTCTGGCCGTGGATCAGGGCGCCACCATCAGCGTGAACGGCGGGGAAACCTGGAGTTCCTGGTACAACCAGCCCACCGCGCAGTTTTATCACGTGATCACGGACCACCAGTTTCCGTACTGGGTCTACGGAGGCCAGCAGGAAAGCGGAAGCATCGGCACCTCCAGCCGCAGTGACACCGGCGCAATCACTTTTCGCGACTGGTATCCCGTGGGGGTTGAGGAGTACGGCTATGTGGCCCCCGATCCGCTCGATCCCAATATCATCTATGGCGGCAAGGTCACGCGCTACAACCGGACGACGGCGCAGACCCAGGATGTTTCACCCGTCGTGCTCCGAACCGGCCAGTATCGCTTCAATCGCACCCAGCCGCTGATTTTTTCGCCGGTCGATCCCCACATTTTGTATTTTGGCTCCAACGTGCTCTTCAAGACGACGGATGGCGGCAATAACTGGCAGATCATCAGCCCGGATCTGACCCGCGAGGATCCCGGCGTCCCAGCCAGTCTTGGAGTCTTCGTCGATTCCGACGAGGCAAAAGGGAAGCACCGCGGCGTCATCTATTCGTTGGCACCTTCGCCCAAAGACGTGAACCTCATCTGGGCCGGAACGGACGATGGCCTGATCCAGGTCACGCATGACGGCGGCAAGAACTGGCAGAACGTTACCCCGCCCGATCTGACGCCCTGGAGCAAGCTGGCTCAGATGGACGCTTCACACTTCGACACCGGGACTGCCTACGCTGCCGTCAACCGCTTCCGCCTGAATGATCTTCATCCTTATATCTATCGCACCCATGACGGAGGGCGAAGCTGGCAGAAAATCACCGGCGGACTTCCTGACGATGCCGCCGTGAATACGGTCCGCGAAGATCCGGAGCGCAAGGGACTACTCTTCGCCGGCACTGAACACACCGTGTATGTCTCGTTCGACGACGGGGACCACTGGCAGTCGCTGCGCTTGAATCTGCCCGTGACGTCAATCCGCGACCTGGTGATTCATCAGGATGACATCGTGGTTGGGACCCACGGCCGCTCCTTCTGGATTCTCGATAACATTACTCCTCTGCGTCAGTGGAGGCCTGCGGTGACCGGCTCCGATTCCTATCTCTTTGCTCCGCAGTTGACTTATCGGGTGCGCCGCAACAACAACACCGATACCCCGCTTCCACCCGAGGAACCGGCAGGCAAGAATCCGCCCGCCGGCGCCCTGATCGATTATTTTCTGAAGTCTGCGGCCTCCGGCCCGGTCCTGCTTGAGATATCGGATGGCGCCGGGAAATTGGTCCGCCGGTTCTCCAGTGCTGACAAGCCCGAAGCCGTTGATCCGAACCAGTTGAACATTCCAACCTACTGGATTCGTCCCGAGCAAAAGTTGTCAGACCAAGCCGGCATGCACCGGTTCTTGTGGGACCTGCATTACCCGCCTCCGGATTCGCTCCACCGGGAATATCCCATGTCGGCGATCTATCACGACACGCCGCGTTATCCCCTGGGCGCCTCCGTGCTCCCGGGAGAATATGCCGTCAAACTGACCGTCGCCGGCAAGAGTTACACCCGGCCGCTTGCAGTCAGGATGGACCCGCGGGTAAAAGTTTCGTTGGAAGATTTGCGCCGTCAGTTCGAGCTCGAGTCGAATCTCACGGCGGCACTGCGTGTGGATTTTCAGGTGTTGGGGCAAGTGCTCGGCCTGCGCCAGCAATTGCAGTCTCTGAAAAGCCGCGCCACCGGAAATCCGTTGGCCGAAACCATCGCGACACTGGACAGCAAACTGCAGGACCTGGCGGGCAGCGACGAAGGCGCGACATTCCTCAGCACGCCCCAGGGGAGAAGTCTGGCCCGGCTGAATGTCGGATTGATTACCCTGTTGGCTTCAGTCGATAGCGCTGACGCGGCGCCTACCACTCAGCAGTCCGTTTTTTTTAAGGACCTGAAGAGCGCCCTCGATCAGCAACTGGCGAACTGGGAGGAGCTGAAAAAGATTGATGTATCAACGCTGAACTCGCAGCTCAGACCGTCCGGTCTGCCGCTGCTCAATGCCGAGTCCGCCGCCGTCATCGACAAAAGCTGGGAAGCGGTGGAAAAAGTTGCTGGGGAAGATTGAAGCGAGTTTCAGGACGGAGTGCGGAAAAGGGTACGGTTTCAGCTGTGCCGCTCAAGGCTGCGCTCGGTTTGCGCCGCGCCGGCCTTTCTCTCGGCCAAATATCTTTGCAGCGCATCCTGCCAGTTCGGCATGACTACCCCATACTTCTGCAGGCTTGCTGAAGACAGAACTGAGTACTTCGGACGTTCCGCCGCCCGCGCGAACTTGTCGCTGCTGGTCTCACGCACCAGAGTCTGCAGGCCGGCAGCGCGGACGATTTCCCGGGCAAATTCGAACCACGAACATTCCCCGCGGTTGGTGGCATGCACAATCCCATCGGCCTCTTTGCGGCAGAGTTGGTGGATGGCGCGCGCCAGGTCCACCGCATAAGTTGGAGAGCCCCGCTGGTCACCGACCACGTCCAGTTGGGAGCGGCTTGCCGCAGCTTTCAGTATCGTGTCCGGAAAACATTTCCCTCCCGTGCCGAATAGCCAGGAGGTCCTGACGATGCAGCAGCCGGGGAGAATCTCTCTCAACTGCATCTCTGCCTCGGCCTTCGACTGGCCGTAAACACTACGGGCAGCGCGCGGATCATCGGTTTCGTATGGAGAAGTCTTGGCGCCGTCGAAGACGTAGTCTGTGCTGAGAAAAAGTAGGCGAGCGCCCTGTTGCCGGGCGGCTCGGGCTACATTCACGGCGCCGCGACAATTTACCGCGAAGGCAAGATCGCGGTTGGCTTCGCAGCCATCCACATCGGTACAGGCCGCTGCCAGCACGATCCAGTCAGGTTGGGTGTGCTGAACCAGCGCCAGAACTTCGTTTTCATCGCGAATGTCTCCGTCATTTGAGCCCAGCCCCGTGACTTGGTCTTCACCCCACTCGCGCATCAGCGTCTTGCCCAGCAAGCCCGTGGCGCCGAAGATGGTGATTCGCATGGGATCGATTCCCGGGTCAGGGCCGGCCTGAATATCGCAATCTCCCTAGGAGTAGTGAGTGGCCATCCACTTCCTGTAGTTCCCGCTGGTGACTTCCTCTACCCACTCCCGGTTCTGCAAGTACCATTGAACTGTCTTGCGGATGCCGCTCTCAAGACTCTCTCGCGCCTTCCACCCGAATTCGCGCTCCATCTTGCGCGCGTCAATCGCGTAACGCCGGTCGTGGCCCGGCCGATCCTTCACAAACGTGATGAGCTGGCGATGCGGCACAACGGGATCGCCGGGGAGGAACTCGTCCAGCACAGAGCAGATGGTCTCCACGATTTCAATGTTCCGCCTTTCGCTCCGTCCTCCGATGTTGTAGGTTTCCCCCGCCTTCCCATCGGCTAACACTCTGCGTATCGCCTCGCAATGATCTCCCACGAACAGCCAGTCGCGTACATTCTGACCGTCGCCGTACACCGGCAGCGGCTTCCCCGCGCACGCGTTCAGGATCATCAGAGGGATGAGTTTTTCTGGAAACTGGTACGGCCCGTAGTTGTTGGAGCAATTCGTAGTCAACGTCGGGAGACCATAGGTATGGTGATAAGCCCGGACCAGATGGTCTGC
>DASZHW010000154.1:0-2038 GCA_035937515.1 Terriglobales bacterium
CGAGCTTTGCCCCCGCCGCGCAGCTCGACTTCCACGACCTCGAGCCCGCTGGAGGCAGCCACCCGCTCCGCAATCTCGCGGACCTTGTCAATTTCAAGTGCCATGAAACCAATAGCTTACGGCCAATTTTCCAGTTCCAAATTGGGCCTAAACTAAAAAGTGGGCTTGCGCCCACTGGTGTGTCTCGCCACGTGCTGGTAACTACACAACAGTTCCAGCTATCAATATACGCCGCAGGGAACCAAAAGACAAACCTGCCGCCGCCCTCACTCGAAGGCCAACTTCGCAAATTTCTAAGCGATGCCGGCGATTTGCCTGAAGGTCAAACCGTCTCTAGAATGGAAGCCTATCCTTCACGTCCGAGAAAACTTATGATTCATTTTCCTGTCCCCGAGGCTCTCACCTTCGACGACGTGTTGCTGCTGCCGGCGCGTTCCGACGTCGTCCCTGCGCTGGCCAACACCCAGACTCAGCTTACGCGCAATATCCGCCTCAACATTCCCATCGTCAGTGCGGCCATGGACACGGTCACGGAATCGCATATGGCGATTGCGCTGGCCCAGCAGGGCGGTATCGGGATCATCCACCGCAACCTGACCCCGGAGCAGCAGGCCAACGAGGTGGACAAAGTGAAGCGGTCGGAGAGCGGCATGATCGTGGACCCGGTCACCATGTCGCCCGATGCCAGGGTTTCAGACGCGCTCGAAATCATGCGCAAGTACAAAATCTCCGGTGTGCCCATTACTAAGAACGGAAAACTGGTGGGCATTCTGACCAATCGCGACCTGCGCTTTGAGACCCGCTTCGACATTCCCATCAGCAAAGTGATGACCAAGGAAAATCTCATCACCGTGCCCGTGGGAACCACTCTCGAAGATGCGGAGAACATCCTGCACGAACATCGCGTGGAAAAACTGTTGGTGGTCGATGACCAATACAACCTCAAGGGCCTGATCACAGTCAAAGACATTCAGAAAAAGTTGAAGTATCCCAACGCAGCCAAAGACTCGCAAGGCCGGCTGCGGGTGGGCGCGGCCATCGGCGCCACGGGCGACTTCCTCGAGCGCGCCCAGGAAATGGTGAAGTGCAAAGTGGATCTGCTGGCCATTGACAGCGCGCACGGACACTCCAGCCGCGTGCTCGATGCCATCAAAGTGGTGAAGTCAAAGCTGCCGGAACTGGACCTGATCGCTGGCAACGTCGGAACTTTCGACGGAGCGTGCGAACTGGCGCGCGCGGGTGCGGACGCCATTAAAGTCGGTATTGGTCCGGGATCGATCTGCACCACCCGGGTCGTCACTGGGGCAGGAATGCCGCAGATGACCGCCATCGCGGAAGCGTACCGCGCCACCAAGGACGCCGGCATTCCCATTGTGGCCGACGGCGGCATCAAGTACTCGGGCGACATTACGAAAGCCCTCGCCGCCGGTGCATCGGGGGTCATGATCGGGTCGCTGTTTGCGGGAACCGATGAGAGTCCCGGTGAATTGATTCTCTATCAAGGCCGGTCGTTCAAATCCTATCGCGGCATGGGCTCGCTCGGAGCCATGGCTTCTGGCTCGAGCGAACGCTATTTCCAGAACACCGATGGAGACGCGTCGAGCGCCATGTCCGGAGGACCCGACGATGCCAACCGCTTGGGGAAACTGGTTCCCGAGGGCATCGAAGGGCGCGTTCCCTACCGTGGGTCCGTCGCCATGATCGTGCACCAGATGGTCGGAGGTTTGAAATCCGGCATGGGTTACTGCGGTTGCGCCACCATCCCGGACCTGTTGCAGAAGACGCGGTTTGTGCGTATCAGCGGGGCCGGCCTGCGCGAGAGTCACGTGCACGATGTGATGATTACCCGCGAGGCGCCGAACTATGCTGTCGAGTAGAGGCGGGGAAAATCGCGCTTGAACCCCGCCCAAAAGCACCTGCTGAAAACATGGATCGCGGCAAGTCTATGGCTCGGCCTCATTGCGGCCGAGTCCACTCCTTTCGCCTCGGCCAATAACACGAGTCGAATTCTTTACCCCCTGCTGCACTTCCTTTTTGG
>DASZHW010000155.1:0-1575 GCA_035937515.1 Terriglobales bacterium
AGCGGCGTTCTACGGGCCGAAGATCGATATCAAGCTAGTCGACGCCATCGGACGCCTCTGGCAGCTTTCCACCGTCCAATTCGACTTCAACCTGCCGCAGCGCTTTGCTCTGGAGTACGTTGCGGAGGACGGCACGCGCAAACAGCCGCTGATGGTGCATCGCGCGCTGTATGGATCCGTCGAGCGTTTCTTCGGGGTGCTGATCGAGCACTATGCAGGGGCGTTTCCCGTCTGGCTCTCGCCCGTGCAGGCGGCGATGATTCCTATCAGTGAGCGCCACGCCGACTATGCGAACAAAGTTGCGGACCAGCTTAAGGCTGCCGGCGTGCGCGTGCAGGTCGATGCCCGCAACGAGAAAATGAATTCGAAAATCCGCGAGCATGCCATGCAGAAGGTACCGTTTCTGCTGGTGGTGGGTGACAAAGAAGCGGAGGCTGGGAAAGTGAACGTCCGCACCCGAGGGAAAGAGAAGACGGAAGACATGCCGGCCGTAGAGTTTGTAGAGAAGATCAGAAAGCTCATCGCGGACAAGAGCCCGGGGCTGTAACTTCCCCTACACGGTACGCGGTGAAAATCACGCAGATCGGCGTTATCTCTGATACCCACGGCCTGCTTCGGCCGGAAGCGTTGGCTGCCCTGCGCGGATCTGCCTTCATCATCCATGCTGGGGACATCGGCGCCCCGGAAATCTTGGACAAGCTGGCCGAGATTGCGCCAGTAACGGCAGTGCGGGGCAACGTTGACCGCAGCTCCTGGGCGCGAAAGATTCCCACCACGAATGTACTCGAAGTCGGGGGCACTTCCATCTACGTCCTACACAGTTTGCAGGACCTTGATCTGAAGCCCGAAGCGGCCGGATTTGCCGCGGTCATCTCCGGGCACAGCCATGTCCCAAAGCAGGAGATGAGAAATGGCGTCCTCTACTTCAATCCGGGAAGCGCCGGGCCGAGGCGGTTTCGGCTGCCCGTGAGCTTGGGGAGGCTCGTGGTCGAAAACGGTGTCATACGAGGTGAGATCAACGTGCTGACCAGAGGTTTGTCTAGTGCCCAAGAGACCAATTTGAACCGGTTTGGATTGTGATATATTTCCCCGGCATGTCGGCGTGTCGGCCACAATTTCCACTAGCCCTAATTGTCCTTCTGGCATTTGCTGCGTTGCCGGGCCTTGCTGGCTCGGAGGATGAATCGGAGCCGGCTCCACGCTTTCACGCCAAGACCCTCGATGGGGAACAGTTCAATAATGCCTCCATCAAAGGCAAGGTTGTCCTACTGGATTTCTGGACTACTTGGTGCCCGTGCCCGTACTGCAGCCAGGAGGAGGCCATAGTAGACAGCCTCGGTCAGGAGTTTGCCGACAAAGGCCTACTTGTCCTGGCAGTCGACGTGGCAGAGTCCAAGAAGAAAGTGAAAATGCACCTTCAGGAACATCCGCGGTCTTGCAAAGTCGTTCTCACGGAAGACACCAACCTGGCCGCAATGTACCAGGCGAACACCTATCCTATCTATGTGGTGATTGACCGCGATGGCAATATCGCGGGTACGCAACGCGGCGCTGCGGGCGAAAGGGCGTTGCGAA
>DASZHW010000156.1:0-99668 GCA_035937515.1 Terriglobales bacterium
TGGAGGGCGAAACTGCATGCGGGATTGCTGGCTCATTTCTGGACCAAAACGATTCCACGCGAGCACAGCTTATCTCGATGTGGACAGCCCCTACTCACCGTCAGCAAGGCATAGGCCGGCGACTGGTGAAGGAGGTTCTCAGCTGGGCGCATCGACGCAACGCCCGGACCCTGCTTTTGATGGTCACAAGCAATAACGAACCCGCGATTCGTTTCTACGAGCGATTGGGATTTACCAGAACTGGACGAACGGAACCATATCCAAATGACCCGGCCGTCCTCGAATATGAAATGTCGCGCCCGATTCCGTAAACGATGTTCCCCCGCGAACGCGCGAACAGACTGGTTCATTAGGCGGCGACCCCCGAAGTCGGCTACCCAGAACCGCGACGCTGGCTGGTAGCTGGCGCAAGATCGCCATTTCACCAACAATCCCTCGGGCATTCACGTCCTGGGTGGCCATTGTGCAGAACCGACGGGCCACTACCGAGGCATGAAGACCTGGCAGATCCCCTGAGTTCGTGCGACGCTCAAGCGGCTTGTGGCTTCAGTTGTTCTGCGTCGAAATGTTCCTCCTTCTTCCAAAGTGTCAAAGCCATGGCCGCGATCTTTCGTGCTAACCTCAGACGCGCCATCTCGGGCTTCATTCCCTTGGCCACCAAAGCTACATAGAAGTCGCGCAACGGACCCACACCGCAGCTGGCTCGGGTCGCGGCTCCCTTGAAGATCTCTTTCATCTCGTGGTTGTGATTCCGATTGAGACCACGAATCTGTTGCGATTTTTTCGTACGTTGCAGTTGTCCGTGCACGTAGCGATATTGCGCACTGTCGCGAGTCTCAATGCCCAGCCCACTAGCCAGTATCCGGAAGTGTCTTTTAGCCACTGGACGGCATCGTCGACGGAATTGCGCACGGCATGCCGGGAGGAAGTGGCTCAAGAAACTGTTTCGACGGCCGTTGAGCCTGCTGAATCCGTGCATCAATATCGTAACGTTGTTGAAAATTGATGTACTCGATTTGATCACGACTTATATCGGGGACAGAGTTCTCGATCTCTCACTCACATCGTTAAAACCACGCGGAACTCGGCCTTACCGCTGAGCATCCGTGCATAGGCTTCGGCCACCCTTTCGAGCGGATAGGTTTCAATCATGGGACGCACGCCAGTCAGTAGGCAGAAATTCAGCGTGTCTTCTGAAGCTGCAGGCGTTCCCGCGGCCCATCCCTCAATCGTTTTGCTGCCAAAAATCAGCTGGGCCGGCGTGACCTCAATGGGATCGGGTGCCGCACCGATCACAACCAGTTTGCCGTTCGGCCCGAGACCGTCAATCAACGCGGACATGGCTTTGGAACTGGGGGCCGTGGCGAGGATGACGCGCGCACCGCCCAGTTTTTGTAACTCCTGGGCGGCATTCGTCGCCTGGCTGTCAATGTAGACGTGTGCTCCCAGCTTCTTGGCCAGCACCGCGTTTTCGGATCCACGTCCGATGGCCGCGACGTTATAGCCGAACTTGCTAGCGAACTGGACACCCAGATGACCCAGGCCGCCGATGCCCTGCACGGCGACAAGATCGCCGGGCATCGCGCCGCTGTTGCGGAGGGCGTTGTACGTTGTGATTCCGGCATCGAGCAGGGGCGCAGCTTCCACATCACTCAGGCCGTCTGGGATCGGCACCAGCGCTTCTACAGGCGCTACCATGTATTGCCGGTATCCGCCGTCATAGCTGGCGCCGGTCACCTTCACGTTGCGGCAATTGCGAAAGTCTCCGCGGCGGCATTCGCGACACGTACCGTCGTGCCCTCCATGCCAGCCGACTCCGACCCGCTGACCGGCCTTCCACGCCGAGACGCCAGGTCCAACTTCGTCGATGATGCCCGCAACTTCATGCCCGGGAACACGTGGATACTGAATCCAAGGCAACACGCCCTCTTTGACGAGCACATCACTGTGGCAGATGCCACAGGCTTGTACTTTAATGCGCACCTGTCCTGCGTCGGGTTCAGGAATCTCGCGCTCGACGATCTCGAAGGCTGCTCCAGGTTTGGAGATCTGAGCGACCTTCATGGTTGCGACTCCTGGTTTTGGCGTGACTCTTAACGTTGCCATAAATCCTCCTAATATCTCGTGCGTTTAGTCCGCGTTGATTGGGCCGCCATTGTTGCTCTCCTGAGGGCTTGCCAGCGACCGCTTCACCAGGCAGCACGGGTAGCAGGGCTTCGACGCAGCAGCACCGCGCTCACGACCATGCCCCACACCACGCCGATGGCTGGCGAGACGAAACGCGAATAGACACCGTCTGGTGCCCAGAGACCGCCACTCAGCCAAGTGGTGCCGCCCATTAAGACGAGCACGACCGCAGCGACCCCCGCAGCGAACAGCGCGTTCGAGATCTGCCCGGCCCGCCAGAGTCCGAACGCAGAAGACATGATCAGCATCGCCCGCGGGAACGAGGTCAAGACGAAACCTGCCCACACAAAGTCGTTCAGGCCGGATGTGAGCGCGTGGTTCCCGGAGCTAGCGATCGAGTACGCGACGACAGCCACCACCGCCACAAGCAGGAAGAACAACCCTCCGAGCGTGGCGCTGGAGGCGGTCGCCGCCGCGCCCCAGCCGTCGTAGCCCGCATCCGCCAAGGTGGTCCTGACAGCGGCGGAGAACCACATGAGATTGAGGACGGCCAGGCCGTAGAACACTGCAGCGATCAGGATGCGCACGCCCGAGCCGATATAGAAAGCGGTGAGTGCGTCGGCCGATGCGCCGACCTGAGGCTGGTTTCCGTAGGCGATGTATCCGACGATGAAGCAGAGGGCAGACTGGATCCCGGCTGTGCGCCACAAGCGTTCCCAGAATGCAGGTGCAGTGTATACGCTGGTGGACGACGTCATGGTTGTCGTGGATGCGCTCATGAGAGTCTCCCGTCGAACTGAATGAGGCTACCAAGGTAACACCGCGAAGTGATCGGATTCAACGAACCGGCTGCCGCTGACGAAGAGCATTCTCATCGTCCGGGGGGAAAAAGCGAAATTAGACAAAGGTATTGGTTACACCCTCGTATCAACTGTCTTTGAGCCCGAACACTCAATTGGCCGGTGTTCCCTCCTGAATCTCTCTCCATCCCACTATCTGCTGCCTTAGAAGTGGTCGCAATTACCTCGAAGGTAATAACGACGAGTGTGTATTTCCAAGGTGAATGACAGACGCCACGCCCTTCTGGTCTGCGCTCTGCCACTCCCTAACCTTCGCTCACATAAAGGGTTGTAAATATCGAAGATCGTCGATTTGCAAGGATATCGACGCAATGTATCGGATTAACAATAACGCGTAAATTATTGAAGAGGAGTGATTTTGGTGGCCAGGGAGGGAGTTGAACCCCCGACGCCAGCCTTTTCAGGGCTGCGCTCTACCACCTGAGCTACCTGGCCACGTTTGGCTCACAGCTTGTCTGCCGGCTCGATTCTCATTGTCTGGCAGACGAGGTCTGGCAGGCGCGAGCTCCGGATGGAATGCCAGTCAAAATCGGGCAGTCAAGGCGCTGGAAGCGTGTGGAACAGGCACGATTATAGCAACGGAGTTCGGTTCGCTCAAATGGCCGGCATTCAGCGGCACGTAAATTCACAAACCAGATTCATAAACCACGAAGGACACGAAGGCACACGGCGGCGACATTAATCGGGACTGGATGTTCCCACCATCCCGTTCAACACTGAAAACGCGCACCGGTTCGACGCCACCCAATAGGCGATTTCACGATAGTCCTCCACCGCGAACACTGCCAGGTCGGCATCCTTCCCCGGTTCGATCGAGCCTTTGCGCGCCTGCAAACGCAGAGCCCAGGCTCCGTTCATGGTCGCGGCAGAAATCGCCTCCGCCGGAGACATCTTCATGTGGGTGCAAGCCAGCGACAATACAAATGGGATGCTGAGCGTCGGCGAAGAACCTGGATTGTAGTCTGTGGCCAAAGCCACGGCCACCCCACCATCAATCAGTTTGCGCGCCGGAGGAAACTTCTCCAGCCCGAGAAAGTGATTCGCTCCCGGCACCAGCGTAGCAACGGTTTCCCGTCTGGCCAGATGCGGGATGTCCTGGTCACGGATGTGATCCAGGTGATCGAAAGAAGCGACGTTGAAGCGCAGCAGTGGCTGCAATTCGGTCTCGGTCAACTGGCAGATGTGCGCCCGCACTCCCAGACCATGCTGCTTGGCCGCGTCGAAGATTTGCTCTGTCTCTTTCACGGTGAAGGCGCCGCGCTCGGTGAACACGTCCACAAACTGGGCCAGCTTTCGCTTGGCCACCAGAGGGATCATCTGGTTGCAGACCAGGTCAACATATTCCTGCCTGCGATCCTGAAACTCCCTGGGAACCACATGCGCGCCCAGCAGGGTTGCTGCCACCGTTCCCGGCCATCGGAGCGCCGCGCTGCGGATGGCCTCGAGCGACTTGATTTCAGAATCCAGCGTCAGCCCGTATCCTGACTTGGCCTCGACCGAGGTCGTGCCCTGCCCAGCCATTTCCTGCAGCGCATCGAGAATCCTGTCTGCCACCTCTTTCTTGCCGGCCTGACGCACGCTTTCGACGCTGGAACGAATTCCGCCGCCGGCTTCCGCGATCTGTTCGTAAGTGGCGCCCGCGATCCGTTTCTCAAAATCCACCAGGCGCGGCGCCACGAACGCCGGGTGGGTATGCGAATCCACAAACCCGGGAGTCACGACCTGTCCGGCGCAGTCGATTTCAACGATTCGTTTCCGGTTCTTCCTGATCCAGGGATCGCGCGACGCGTCTTTTGTGCTGCAGACCGCAACAATTTTTCCGCCCACGCACAACACCGCGCCGTTTTTAATCATGCTGAGCTCGCCGAGTTCCGGGCCGCGACGTGGAGCAGGCGTGCCGGTTCGGGAGCGCAGGGTCAAAAGCTGGGCGATGTTGATCAGCAGGAACGGGGGATCGTGTGTCTCACTTTTGGTCGAGGAAGTCACTCGCTGGTTAGTTTAGCAGCGACGGCCTTGAGGTTAGATGACGAAATAGCCGCGCGAAAGGCCTGCCGAGCCTGGCTCGGCCTGGACGGGTCAGAGACCCGTCCCTACACGGCATGTGCCAGTCCCCTACATGGCCTGTGTCAGCCACTACTCTCCCATCGGAACTTTCACACCTGTTTCCTTCGCAAACTTTTTCGCCTCGTCATAGCCGGCATCCACGTGCCGGATCACGCCCATGCCCGGGTCCGTGGTCAGGACGCGCTCGATCCGCTTGGCCATCATTTCCGTGCCATCGGCCACGGTGACTTGTCCGGCGTGCAGCGAATAGCCAATTCCCACCCCACCGCCGTTGTGGATCGAAACCCACGAAGCTCCGGCGGCGGTGTTCAATAACGCGTTCAACAGCGGCCAGTCGGCCACGGCGTCGCTGCCATCTTTCATGCTTTCGGTCTCGCGGAACGGGGATGCGACGGAACCGCAATCCAGATGATCGCGCCCAATCACGATCGGCGCCTTGAGCTTGCCTTTCTTTACCAGATCATTCATGGCCAGCCCGAACTGCGCCCGCTCGCCATAACCCAGCCAGCAGATGCGCGCGGGCAGCCCCTGAAATTTGATCCGCTTTCGCGCCAGATCAATCCAGCGGCGCAGAATGCGGTTGTCAGGAAACAGTTCCAGCACCAGATTATCGGTCACCGTGATATCCGACGGTTCGCCCGACAGCGCCACCCAGCGGAACGGCCCCCGTCCCTCGCAGAACAAAGGACGGATGTAAGCAGGAACGAACCCGGGAACATCGTAGGCCTTCTTTACTCCGCGCTGGAACGCGAAGGTACGGATGTTGTTGCCGTAGTCGAAGGTGACGGCGCCCATCTTCTGCAGCCGCAGCATGCCTTCCACATGAAGGGCCATCGAGTCTAAAGACCGTTCCTGGTAGGCTTGCGGATCGCGCTGCCGCAGTTCCAGCGCTTCCGCCAGGCTCATTCCATTGGGGACATATCCATTCAGCGGATCATGGGCCGACGTCTGGTCCGTCAGGATGTCGGGAAGCACTCCACGCTCTGCCAGCTCCGGAATAATGTCGGCGCAATTTCCCACCAGCCCTACGGAAACGTTTTCTTTCTTGCGCACCGCGTTCTTCAGGATGCGCAGGGCTTCGTCGAGCGTGGTGACCATGAAATCGCAGTAGCCGGTCTTCAGGCGCTTCTTGATGCGCTCGGCATCGACGTCAATTCCGAGAAAGGCCGCACCGGCCATGGTCGCCGCCAGCGGCTGCGCTCCACCCATGCCGCCCATGCCGCCACTCACGATCAGCCGGCCAGCCAGATCGCCGCCGAAATGCTTTTCTCCCGCTGCCGCAAAAGTCTCGAACGTTCCTTGCACGATGCCCTGCGAGCCGATGTAAATCCACGAGCCTGCCGTCATCTGGCCGTACATCATCAGGCCCGCCCGCTCCAGTTCGTTGAACTTCTCCCAGTTTGACCAGTGGCCCACCAGGTTGGAATTTGCGATGAGCACGCGAGGCGCGTGTTCATGGGTCTGGAACACCCCCACTGGCTTGCCCGACTGCACCAGCAGGGTTTCGTCATCCGCGAGATTCTTCAATGACGCGACAATCGCGTGATATGCCTCCCAGCTTCGCGCCGCCCGCCCCGTCCCGCCATAGACGACCAGGTCCTGGGGCCGCTCTGCGACTTCCTCGTCGACATTGTTCATCAGCATGCGCATGGCGGCTTCCTGCTGCCAGCCTTTGCATGAAATCTGGGTGCCGCGCGGAGCACGCACCGGAACGTAGGTTGAGGGTTTGATCTCGGTTTCCACGGGCATGGTTAGATGTTAGTACCTGGCAGTGAACTGTTCAAATGGGCGAGAAGTCTGACCTGCGAAGTCCTGGGTCCGAAGCCCGGCCTACCAGGTGCTATAGGGAGTTCCGTCGCTCGACATTTCGCCGGCGCCGCTGTGCACGTCGCTGATGCCGGTGTCCTGCTGATCCACCGACATGGTTGAATCTTCCTGATCCACGGTCCAGGTGCCGTTGCTTCCGGTCATCGGATCCGTGGGAATCTGCTTGATGTACCCCGCCTGCACCAGGTCGTCGAGAGACTGGGGCGCCTTCTGCTTGTCGAGGGTGTATTGCGAAATGAGCGACCGCAACTGGAACAGGTCCTGCTTCAGCACCGACTCCTTGGCCCGCAGAATGGACTGGTTATAGGCCGGGACCGAGATCGACACCAGGATCAGAATGAGGCTGATGACGATCATCAGCTCAATCAGAGTAAAGCCTCGATCCCGTCGCGGCGCGCTTGCTGTCATTTACCAGTCCTTGTATTCGGTGCCGTCCAGCCCCGTGCCCCGCGACTTGGTGAAGACATCGAAGACGTTCTGCCCGCCCCAGGAGTCCGAAGTGGGATCGTCCTGCATCGAGCGCAGCCCCCAATCCTCACCGGTCATCGGATCCTTGGGAATCCGGCGAAGAAAGCGCACTTTCTTGCCGCCCACATCCACACCATTGACCAGCGTCTCCAGGTCGGGAGGATAACCTTCGGTGCCCACCTTGATCTGAAATGCCTGGCGATCAGCGGCATCCTTGTAGCGGTCGATCGCGTCCCGTAGTTCCCAAAGATCATGCCGCAGTTCGTGCTCCTTTTCGCGCTTGATGGCCACTCGCGCCAGGGGCAACGCCAGCCCGGTCAGGACCACCAGGATGGCAGTGGCGACGATCAGCTCGATCAGGGTGAATCCGCGCGGCACGCGGCCCGGGACGGATTGTCGAAGGACAGACTGCATAGCCTATTATCGTCAAAACGGGTCAGGACTTTAAGCTTTCGGGAGCTGGGGCAACGCTTCCTGCCTTCCGTCCCTTTACGACCATTGCGGTGAAGAGCGTTCCCAGGACGCCAAGGCCGATTCGCTCTTACTGCACCGTGACCGTCGCCACGGCCCCGGCCACGGACATAAGTTGCATTGCCGGGTCGCGCGCCCCGCCTTTCGAGATCGTCAACGCGGACTGCCCGGCCGCTTTGGCGACGAAGGTCAAAGTGACCACCGTGCCTTGCCCGGGCACGCCGCTCGCGCCCGGTGGCCGGGTCGCGGTAATCTGCAAAGTCCCGGCGTCCTCGCGATGCACCAGCGCCACGGCCTGTCCATCCTGCGAAAGCAGGCCGCCGTTCGAGACGTTCGCCACCTGCAAGATGTTGGGGTCGTAAGTGATCTGCAAGGGCACGGAATACACATTCTGCGCCCCGCGGAGCATCACATTCACGGCGAAGGTGGAGCCCACCGCCTGGGTAACGCTGGCCGGATCGAAGGCGAAACTGGCGGCGCTGGGCGCGGCCTGGGCGGCTGGGGCAGCGGCTGCGGCGGGCTGCGCCGAACTATCCCCAGCCGGCGGGGGAGGCGGTGTCTGACTGGCGCGCCGGAGTTCGATCGCCGCTGCCGTCCCCACCTCCAACGCCTTCTCATTCAAGTCAGTGAGTTCCCGGGCCCGCACAATGTGCGGGATCATGGCAAAGACGATCTCGTTTTCCTTGTGCTCGACGTTGCTCTGGGCGAACAGATATTTCAGGATGGGAATCTGCGCCAGTCCCGGAATCCCACTCAGCGAACGGATGTCCTGATCCTCCAGGATTCCACCCAGCAGGTTCACTTCGCCTTCCTTCAGCCGAATCTCATGCTCAATCTTCCGCTGCCCGATCACGGGCTGGCTGATGCCTCCGATGTTCGATTGCCCGGTAACCGATGAGATATCCATCGAAATCTTCAACGTGACTTCCCGCCCGGCATGGACCTTGGGCGTGATGTCGATATTCACGCCCACATCAAGATATTGAAATTGGGTGTTGACCAGGGGGTTGATGCCTACGCCGCCGATGCCGGGCTGGAACGAACCGGTGGCCACGGGCACGCGATCGCCGATCTTGAGCGAAGCCTTCTGCCCATCCACGGCACGAATCTGCGGGTTCTGGATCAGTTTGGTATTGCTGTCGCTGAACAGCGCAGTGGCGGTGGCAGGCGGAATGGTGACGGTAAAATCGGTGGCATTCAGGTTCCCCAGGCGGTTCAGGTTAACCTGGTTTGCGGTTCCCGAGGTGGTCGTACTGGTGGTGGACGTAGTTGTGGTGGTGCTGCTGGTGTTGTTGATGTTGTTCTGCAGGGCCACGGTCATGCTGGTCGGGGGATTGATTCCCAGATTTCGTGTTTTGTCGCGGCTGACCTGCATGATTGCCACTTCCACAATCACTTCCGGACGCGCCTTGTCGAGATCGCCCACCAGTTTTTCCGCCAGGGCAATCTGGTCCGGCGTCCCGCGCACCACCAGCGCTCCCTGCGAAGGCAAGGGCTGAATGCGGGAAATTTCAAGAATCTGCCGGAGGGCGTTGACCACATCCTGGAGTTCGGTGGGCTGCGACAGATTGGCCATATAGAACGTCTTGATGACGCTTTGCTCAATTTCCTTCCGCTTGGCCGGATTGTCGGAAGCTACAAAAATGGTATTCGGCGTCACCGGCCGCCAGAATGTCTTCGATTCAAGAGCGATGATCTCGAGCGCGTCCTGCAGCGTGACCCCGTTCAGTTCGATCTTGACCCGGCGCGAAGTGTAGTCCGGGTCAAACAGGACATTGATTCCCGCCAGCTTGCCCACGGTTTCATAAATGAGCTTGGTATCCTCGGTGAGCTTCAGGGTGATGGGGATGTTCGAAATGGCGGCCAGGTCCACCGGCCCCTGGGCTTCCTGCACCCGTTTCTGCAGGCCGGTTGGCGGCGGCGCCGGAGTGTTCGGCGGCGCGTTGGCAGCATCAATTAACTTCTGCGTACGCCGGATTTCCTGCTGAGCGATGAAACTCGCGCTATCGATCTGGGCTGCCTTCTGGAACTCCACCATGGCTTCCTGCAGCTTGCCGGCATCGCGCAACAACTGCCCACGATGCACGTGCGAGGCGCCGGCCAGGAAGCGGGTCCGCTCGTAGGCGGCGCGGTAGGCCAGATCCCTGGGCTTTTGCTCGTAGGCCTGCCGGTAGTCTTCGTAAGCGGCTTCATAGTCCTGCCGAGCCTCCGCATCTTTCCCTTTGTTGTAGAAGGACTTGGCGCTCTCGGCCCCGGCGTGCAAGCCTACGGATAGAAAAAGCAACAGAATCGCTGCCGGGCGAATCAGGCGTGTCTTCACTGGTCCCTCGCAGGCAGTCTTCCCTCGGGGTTCGATTTTTCTACCCCGGGCCAGGCCGCTTGAAAAATGCGCTGATGGAGATGTGATCTGGCTGGATTATAGCATCGCGTATCAGGCATGGAAGTCACTGCTGTGGTAGCAGTTAAACTCGTTGGTCTTAGTCCCAACTGCGTTACCCAAAAGGGCACTTGACGATCACTTTGGACTGTGGATTTCGCGTCTGCAATCCGCGCTCTCGCAGTCCCGAGTGCGGATGTCTGCACCTATGGATGCGGCATCACCCCCAGCAGAGGCCTCCGACCTGGCTCGACGGGCTTCCCCGCGTGTGAGATAACGTACTTGTCGCCATGGCCCGCCAGCCCGCCCATCCAACCCGGCCCAATCCCGAGAAGAATCCCCGCCGCGACCCCACCGCCGCCGGCCAACGGGACGCCGCCGTCAACCGGGTTGCGGCCCACAACTACTTCCTGCTGGAAAAATTTGAAACCGGCGTCGCCCTGACCGGGACCGAGGTGAAATCAGTTCGCGCCGGCCTTGCCAACCTCAAGGATTCCTATGGCCTGCTGAAAGACGGCGAGCTCTGGCTGCTCAACTGCCACATCGGGCCCTATGAGCACGGCAACATCTTCAACCACGCCCCGCTGCGAACGCGCAAGCTATTGGTCCACAAGGAGGAGCTTCGCAAACTGGTGGGCAAGACTCAGATGAAGGGGCTAACCCTGATTCCCACACGTATGTACTTCAAGAATGGCCGGGTGAAAGTTGAGCTTGCGCTGGCCAAAGGCAAGCAGCTGTGGGACAAGCGGGAAACCGAGCGCCGCCGCACGGCGGACAAAGAGGCGAAAGAGGCGGTCGCGCGATCGCGCAAGGGACGCTAGCTTCAGCGGGGTGGCCACCTTTTCAACCCACTTCTCGACGAATGTGAGCCGCCCGGTTCTATCGCCGGTGAGTTACAATCCGCAGGCACACAAGCCGTATCTATCTGAGGCGCCAAGTTCGCAATCACGTTTGAGGAGGTCGATCCCAAATGGGAGATCACGCGCAGGTTCATGACGATTCCGGCCGGAGGCGATTTATGCGAGGCGTTCTCTCCGGTGCGGTCGCTGGAGTGGCAATGCAAGCCGGAACTGTGCTAGGTTTCACTCCGATGCTCAGCGCCCAAACCAATCTGACTCCCGATGCCGCTCTGCAGGAATTGCTCGCTGGCAATCAGCGTTTTGCCGCAAATCAGATGAGCTCGATCGAGCACGATTTGACCATCCTGAAAGAGCATACCGTCGAGAAACAGGAGCCCTTTGCCGCGGTGCTCTCCTGCGCCGACTCCCGCGTGCCGGTCGAACTGGTCTTTGACCAGACGATTGGACATCTATTTGTCACCCGGGTGGCGGGAAATTTCGTGACTCCGGAAATCATCGCCACCCTGGAATATGGCGTTGCTGCGCTGGGAATCAAGGCGCTTCTCGTGCTCGGCCACAGCAATTGCGGAGCGGTGAAGGCGGCCATGAAAGCGGACGATGTCCCGGGTCAGATCAGCGCTTTGTACCCACATCTTCGCCATGCAGTGGAGCAATCAGGCGGGAACTTCGCCAAGGCCATCGAGCTCAACGCAGGAATTCAGGCGGAACTGCTGCGTACCTCCTCCACCGTCATCCGCGACGCGTTGAAGGCCGGCAAACTGAGAGTAGAGTCCGGAGTTTATGATCTTGCCACGGGCAAGGTCGCTTTGAGCTAGAGTCGTTTCCGTGAAAGATCGAGCGTAGCTTGTGCCGCTTGCAGAACTTTAGAACTAGGGGAACTTGTATCCTGGTTTCAATTCGCAACGATAAACCTTGGTCTGGTCTGCGTTCACGCGCGCGTTACAGTCCGCCCAACTCAGGTAGAGATTCGGTCCCAGCGGGAAGATGATGGTTTCCCCGTTGACTTCGGCCTGCACGCTGACCCCTTCAGCCGTCCCCGGTAATGTAAAGTTCAGTGCCTGTCCGAAAATCACCGGATAGGAAGTGCGCACCATGTCGCTGACCATGGGATGAAACACCTCCGCCTCCAGCAGGAACGTAGCCGTATCCGACCAGTTCAGAGCTGAGACTTCCAGAGAACGACCGCCGTTGGAGAAATCCGCAGCTTCGATCTGGGTAAAAGGACAAGGCCCGGCGATGCAGGAAGTCCGGGCGTTGCGGAATTCGTTGCCTTCTCCGGCATCGAGAGTCGCTGAGCCTGCGGATGCCTTCCATTTTCCGTCGGGAGAACAGGGCGGCTGCTTACGGCAGGGCACATTGCCCTGGTTGGGCACTTCGAAGGACTTGACCGCGCTGCCCACGTTGGCCGCGGTCGTAGTCTTGATGGAATATCTCGCCAGCACATTGGACACCACCACATCGGTGTGCTTGGCTTTTTCCACTTCGCGCGAGATCGGCTGCAGATGGGCCAAGTACAACTTGTCTCCGGCAAACTCGCGCATCTCAAGCGGCTCGTAATCGGCATGTTTGAACGTCAAGGTGATGGCCCGCCCGATCCAGATCCGGGTGCGGAGCGCGATCGCGAAGGAGCCGGAGGCGTCGGACTTGCCCACCCCGATGACCGAGCCATTGGACAGGGCGGAGATTTCAACGTCGGAGACGGGCAATTCTTTTCTGGGATCCGCATCCTGCCGGATCACTGCGCCGCGCAGTACCATGGACCGTTGGTGGGGACGCGTCCAAAGCAGGCCCGCGATCACGACTCCCGCCGCCACAATGATCGCCGCCCAAATCATCCGTCTGCCGCTCATCCCGTCACCCTTCACCAAAAATATTCTACGACGCCAGATTGCCCGGCAGGTTTATTGTCTGGCTGCGGCTGGCCGCTTCCCTGAGTCCAGCCGGTGTAACCATTCCTATAACCCTTCGGTGTTCTCCGGGATCGTTCGTCGAATCAGGATCATTTAAGATCGGACAGGTGGACGAACGGAAGTCAGGCCCTACAAGCCGATCCCGGCGGCAACTGTTGAAGCAGATCGCCGGAATGGGAATCAGCCTGCCGCTGGCGGCGTGGGGATTGGCCCGTTCCCCGACCGCGCCTCCGGAACAGCATACCCGTCCCGCGCCTCCTCCAGTAAAAACCTTTCTATCCCCAGAGGATGACCAGTTCCTGGAAGAGCTGGAGCGCATCACTTTCTGCTACTTCTGGGAGCAGGCCAACCCCCAGACCGGGCTGGTGAAAGACCGGTGCAGCGCGCGTAAAGCATCCACCGATCGCGCGGTGGTAGCCAGCATTGCGGCCACCGGTTTTGGACTCTCGGCCCTCTGCATCGGCGAGCAGCGCGGCTACATTTCCCTCAACGAGGCGCGCGCGCGAGTTCTGGCCGCAATGCGCTTTCTGTGGAAGACTTTGCCCAACCATCGGGGATTCTTTTATCACTTCGCCAACGTCAATACCGGCGAAAGGCTGTGGGACTCCGAGATTTCTTCCGTGGACACCGCCATACTGCTGTGTGGAATCCTGAGCTGCCGCCAGCACTTCCAGAATTCTGAGATCCGTGACTTGTCCGCCGAAATCTTCGGCCGGGTGGACTGGACCTGGCTGTCCGAAGACACCACCCTGCTACCCCACGGGTGGCTGCCCGAAGTCGGCTTCCTCCCTTTTCGCTGGGACTATTACAGCGAACTGATGATGATGTATCTGCTGGGCCTGGGATCCTCCTCCCATCCCCTGAAGACTCAGGCCTGGGACGCCTGGAAGCGAAATACGTTTGAATATGACGGTCTGCGCTACATTGGTTCTTTCGCGCCGCTGTTTGTGCACCAGTATTCCCAAGCCTGGTTTGATTTCCGGGGTAAACGCGACCGCTACGCCGACTACTTTCATAACTCAGCCATCGCGACGGACGTGCACCGCCGTTTCTGTCTTGAGCTGGGAAAACAATTCCCTCATTACAGCGACGACCTCTGGGGCATCACGGCTTCCGATTCGCAAAAGGGCTATGTGGTCTGGGGCGGCCCGCCCGCCATGGGACCGATTGACGGGACTGTCGTGCCCAGCGCGGCCGGTGGCTCACTCCCGTTTCTGACGCAGCCGGTGATGCGCGTGCTCCGCAACATCCGCAACAGCTACCCGGCGGCCTGGAGCACGTATGGATTTGTGGACGCCTTCAACCCGAGTAACAATTGGTACGACAGTGACGTGGTCGGGATCGACACCGGAATCACCCTGGTGATGGCGGAAAACGCGCGCACCGGATTTGTGTGGGAGAGCTTCATGCAAAACGCGGAAGCTGTGCGCGGCATGCAACGCGCTGGATTCAAGCAGTACCAGACCCCGGAAAAACAATCCGGACCGCCGGCTTCGGCCAGCAGTCCGGGTGAATCCGGCAACCAGCAACTCAGCTAGTTGTTCGGGTGAGTATCGCTTTCCGCGCTGCCACTTGACGAGACCGCAGAGCCCGCGGCCGGCGCTTCACTGACCGCTTCAGGACTCACCGCTTCGGCAGATGGAAGCTTCGCGGTGGCCAGGATTTTCTCCAGTCTGGCAAGAACTTCGCTCCGGTCCACTTTGGCGATTTCGGCCTCGGGTTTGGTCTGATCTTTGCCGGTAGTCACAGCCAGGGCAAACTCGTAGCAGGTGCCGTTGCGGAAGGCGTGATAGTACTCCGCTTCGGTCTGGTCCGTGGACGCGGAGTCGCTGTTCTCGACTTTAGTGAAATCGTTGGCTCCGGCCTTCACCACTTCCGGCGTTTTGGGCTGCGAATCTGATTCCGGAAAGGCGAATTGCGAGCATTCGTTCGCCGTCATCCCCGGCTTGATGCTGAGGCTGATGAGCCCGGATTCGAAATCCGTCCCGGGATAAGAGTTATCCGGCAACTCGACCGCCGCCAGTGTGGTCCCGCCCGGCTGAACAAAATTCGTACCTTTCACCTCCATCGCGCTCCAGGCTGCCTTCGCGCTCTCGCCAGTTTGCAACTGATATTTCCGCGCGAAGCGGAACGACACGCCGTAATCGCGGTTCACATATGAAAGAGTGGATGCCCTCCGATTCTTGTTCTTCGCGGGCGTTGGTTGCGGAGCGGGAACCGCCGCCACCGGTGTGCTCGGAGCCGGAGTTGTGACCGGCGCCGATGGTTGGACCGCCTGCTGCACCACCGCGGGCTTGCTTCTCTGGGAACAGCTGC
Organism: Terriglobales bacterium; assembly: GCA_035937515.1. Taxonomy (GTDB): domain Bacteria; phylum Acidobacteriota; class Terriglobia; order Terriglobales; family Acidobacteriaceae; genus JAIQFF01. The sequence continues at coordinate 15,281 of DASZHW010000156.1, forward strand.
CAATGATGATCACCGCCGCGAACAGGCCCAGCGCGCCCAGAGCGCCCAGGGTTTGGTTCGTGATTCCGCGGCTGGGTTCTTCGGCCGCGCCGCGCTGAGTAGTGGTTGATTGCTTTCCGGACAAATTGAGCTGCGTCATATTTTCCTCCCGTGTCGACTGCGCCCAGGTAGAGTGCACGGAGACGGCCAACGCAGAAAACGCTGATTCGGCGCGGGATACGCAGAAGTCTTATTATGGAAGCTGTGGGGCGGAAAACACGCTGTAGCAATGGCGACACGCCCGGAGAGATCGATGCAGGTGCGAGCACCCTCGCTGCTGTGGCCGGTTGAGGGGGAAATGGCACCGTCTACTGCCACCCCGACGGCGTGGCGGGAAATCGGTGGTGGCCACGCGTACAATCCTGGTGGTCCTTTCGAATTGCGCACGACGGTTTCAACGAACAGGGTTGAACGAAAAATGAAGCTCGCTCTATCGCTCTTGCTGGCTGTCTCTCTCATGCTGCCAATCCCCCCGTCAGTGGCCCAGGCGCCGCCAGAGTCTCGCCGCCCGCCTGATGGTGGAACGCGCCAGGTGCTGGTGAGTATTCTTATTCCATCTGTTCCCAATGCGCCGTTCAGCGCCACTGTCGTCACCGAATGGATTCGACAACTGGCGGACGGCAGCACCATCACACTGGGAAATCGCAGAGCCATCGCGCGTGACAAAGCCGGCCGCATCTTCCAGGAACGCCGGTTGCTGGTGCCGAATGACGGTAAGCAGGAGTCGATCGTCACCCAGATTGAGATCAGCGACCCGGTGGCGCATGATCTCTATATCTGCGTGCCCCAGGAGCACGTTTGCCAAGTGGAGGTTTTTTCTCCTCCTGAATTCATACACTCCGGGGAACCCGCCAACTTCGCCACCCGGCGGCCGGGCTCTCCGACTCTCGAGGATCTGGGCAAGCAATCCCGCGCCGGTCTGGAAACCGAGGGCACGCGTGAGACGACGGTCATCGAGTCGGGTGCGATCGGGAACGACACACCAATTATGGTCAGGCGGGAGTATTGGTACTCGCCCCAGCTTAGCGTCAATATCATCAGCAAGCTTCAGGATCCGCGAGTGGGCACACAGAGTTTTGAAGTTTCCGATATCGTGCTCGGCGAGCCTGACGCCCAGTTGTTCAAAGTGCCGGGAAACTCCAAGGTCATCGACCTGCGGAAGTCGGTGGACCTCCCATCGCCAAACGACGAGCCTCCCAACTGATCTCGTCGTGGCACTTGGCGGTGCGAGTTGCGCAGCGGCCCCTTGCGTAATTCCCTTCCGGCCGACGATACTGGGTTACACAATCATGAAAACCAATCTTTCTCTTTCCGCGCCCGCAGAAGTTGAAACCGAGTGTCTGGTAGTTGTCGCCCTTGATAAAGGCGAAAAGGACAAGCCGCAGGTTTCCATCGAGTCTTCCGACGCCGCCGTCAAGAACGCGGCCGCAGAGCTGATCGCGAGCGGGGAACTGACGGCCAAGTCTTTTGAGGTTACGCTGCTGCATGGCCCGGGAAAGCTGAAAGCCAAGCGGCTTCTTATTCTGGGCGGCGGCAAGGCCAAGACGTTCTCTGCTTTCGATCTGCGCCGGATCGCGGGTGCTGCCGTGCGAACCCTCAAATCGCGCGGCCTGCGCAGCTTTGCCATCGTGGCCCCGGAAGCCGGACTCAAACCTGAAGAAGCGGTCAAGGCTATCGTTGAAGGCGCGTTCGTCGGCAACTTCGATCCCGACTATTACAAGAGTGACCGCAAGGACCAGAAGATTGATGCGCTGACCGTGGTGGCGCGTGGCGACCAGGCGAAACTTCAGCAAGCCATGGACGAAGCCCGCATCATCGGCGAATCGCAGAACTTCACCCGCGATCTGGTCAATGAGCCCTCCAACCATATGACCCCGACCATCATGGCCGAGCGCGCCCAAAAAATGGCCGCGGAAGTCGGACTGAAATGCGAAGTCTACGGCGCGGACAAAATCAAGGAACTCAAAATGGGCGCCTTCTGGAGCGTGGCCCAGGGTTCTGATGAGCCGCCAGCGCTGATTGTGTTGCGTTACGAACCGGCCGGCGCTCCGGAAAGGCCGGTGCTGGGGCTGGTCGGCAAGGGCATCACCTTCGACACCGGCGGCATTTCCATCAAGCCCGCCGACGGCATGGAAAAGATGAAATATGACATGGCCGGCGGCGCCGCCATGATCGGCGCCATGCGCGCCATCGCCCTGCTCAAGCCCAAGGTGAAGATCACCGCCATCATCTGCGCCACCGAAAACATGCCGTCAGGCAAGGCGCAGAAGCCGGGTGACGTGCAGATTGCCATGTCGGGCAAATCGATTGAGATCATCAACACCGACGCTGAAGGCCGCCTGGTGCTGGCCGACGGCCTCTACTATGCGCGCCAGCTGGGCTGCACTCACCTGATCGACGCGGCCACGCTCACCGGCGCAGTGGTGGTGGCGCTCGGCTACACCAACGCCGGCATCTTCGCCAACAACGAACCGATGTACGAGCGCTTCACCCAGGCTCTGGCCAAGGCCGGCGAGAAGATGTGGCGCATGCCGCTGGATGACGAGTACAAGGAAATCATCCGCTCCAACATTGCCGATATCGTGAATTCCGGGGGACGCTGGGGCGGCGCCATCACCGCGGCCATGTTCCTCAAGGAGTTCGCCGAGGACACGCCCTGGCTGCACCTCGACATCGCCGGCACCGCGTGGATGGAAGACCAGAAGCCCTGGATCGCCAAGGGTCCCTCGGGAATCGCAGTACGCAGCCTGGTGGAGTTTGCCCGGGACTTTGCCGATAGCAAGATCTGAGAAGCATCCCTTCCACCCCGGTCCGCATCTCATGCGGGCCGATGTATGCGGGATCGGTGTGCAATCAACTTCACTCGGGAGGTCTTCTATGAAGGCTTTGTTTGCTGTGGGGCTTGCTGTGCTGATCCTGGGGATTCTCTCGTTTTTTGTGGCCATTCCTCATTCCGAGAATCATGGCATCAAGGCGGGTGATGTCAATATCGGCGTTCAGACTCATGAGAGCGAGAAAGTTGCGCCCGCCATCAGCGTGGTGTTAGTCGTGGCCGGGGCCGGGCTGATGATCGCGGGCCGGGGCAAGGGCTAACTCAAAAACGGGTGGTCCTGTTTTGCGGAGCGCAAAGAAACAGCCTCCGGCCTGAGCCGGAGGCTTTTTTATTCTGGTCACGACCAAGGTCTTTACAGGTCCATCCTTACCGGTCCATCCTTATCGATCCCAGTCACGATCGGTGTGCCATTGGTGATTGTGGCCATCCCACCATCCGTGATACGAGTTCCAGCAGCGCTCCCGCTCGGCATTCAAATCACGCCGCCGCTGATCCGCCTGGTGGCTGCGTTCGCCGTGCTTGCGAATCGCCTCGTCAAGCTTCATTTCCCTGCGCTCGATTTCCCGCTGGCACTTGGCATGATCGTCTGCGTATGAGGCAGGCACGCCAACCAGCATCGCAGTACCCAGAGCCATACTCGTAACCGCCGATATCGCAAACTTCTTAAATCGTTGTAGTTTCAAGCAGCCCTCCTGTCTGAATCTAGACCGCACTATTTTGATTGAAAGTTGTGCTTCAACGTTGCCCGTTCGCGGGATAAATGTGTTCTCCGGTCCCATTTTGGCGCTTGCCCCGAATTGGTTCATTCGTGGCGGGCAGGATGTAGAGATACCTTTCGGGCAAGCCCACAAGGACAAACCCGAGGCGGAATCGACAGGTTCGCCTGCAGCGAAAAAAAGACGGGCATGATCGCCCGTCTTTCATTCGGTAGTGGCCATTCCGTAGTGGCGGTTAGCGAGAAGCCGCAGCCAGAAGCAGGCAGCTCAATTGATATCGAACTGCTCCTGGTGCAGCGCCGGATCACTCTTCACGATCACCGTCTTCTTGGTCAGCTCTTCCATCTCGGTCAGCGCTTTGCCGTTGTTGCCCTTGAGCGCCTTGGCGACTTCCGGGTTCACCCGCAGCATCACGTCGGCATGCTCCAGATGCTTGGCGATCTTGCGCATCTCCAGGTAGATCTCATTGCACACCGTAGTCACTGACTTCACGAAGCCGGTGGACTGGCAATAGGGACACGGCGACCCGATGGTGCGCTCCAGTGATTGCTTCACCCGCTTGCGCGTGATGGCGACCAGTCCGAAATCGTTAAACTGCAGGACTTTGGACGGCGCACGGTCGGCGCGCAGGGCTTCTTCCAGAGCTTGCATCACTCGCTGCCGATTGCGCCGCTCATCCATGTCGATAAAGTCGATCACGATGATGCCACCCAGGTCGCGCAGCCGGATCTGGCGCACGATTTCCTTGATCGCGTCCACGTTGGTTTTGACGATGGTGTCTTCCAAGCGCGCGGTTTTTCCCACGTACTTGCCGGTGTTTACGTCGATCGCGACCAGCGCCTCGGTTTGATTGATCACAATGTAGCCGCCACTCTTCAGCCACACCTTCGACTTGAGCGCCTTGTTGATTTCCTCGCTCAGCCCGAATTGCTCGTAGAGCGGCACTTCCTTGGTATAGAGCTTGACCCGTTTGACCAGCGCGGGCTGGAAGCGGTTGGCGAAACGCAAGATGCGCTCGTATTCCTCGTCGCTGTCCACCCAGATGGCGGAGAAGTCGGAGGTGACCTGATCGCGCAGCACACGCTCCACCACGTTGAGATCGTGATAGATGAGGGTTGGACCCTTGCCCGCGTCGGCGCGGCTCTTGATCTCAGCCCACAGGCCTTTCAGGAAGCGGATATCGGCGCGGAGTTCTTCTTCCGCGGCATTCATCGCCGCGGTGCGCACGATGAATCCCCCGTGGCCATTCTCGCGCTCACTCTGAATGATGCGCTTCAGGCGCTGCCGTTCTTCTTCGGAAGCGATCTTGCGCGAAACTCCGGTGTGATTCACGGTCGGCATGTACACCAGGAAGCGGCCGGGCAGGGCGATGTGGCTGGTGATGCGGGCACCCTTCTTGCCGATCGGCTCTTTGGCAATCTGCACCAGGATTTCCTGGCCTTCCTTGAGCAGGTCAGTGATCAGCGGCATATTCTGCTGTTCGTTCCGCCGGAAGCGGCGTCCTCCGCCTCCACGGCGGCCGCCACGCTGGGGCCGGCGGTCGAATCCGGGACGAGGCGCGCGCTGAGTGTAGCCGGCGGTACCGGCGGGAGCGCGAACTTCAGCCCTGGCCTCGGTCATTCCGCTTCCCCCGGCTTCGGCGGCAAGAGCTGCTTCCGCTTCCGCCTGGGCCTCGTCGAGTTCGGCCTCCTCTTCCGCCTCGTCGTCGACTTCCTCGGCAGCGGCTACGTCCACAGCTTCAGGTGAAACCGGCTCCGCGGAAAATGGCACTTCGCTTACTGCAGGCTCCGCCGAGGCAGCGATTTCGTGCGGGGTCTCGTGCTGCTCACCTGCGGCGTGGGTTTCCTCTTCGAGTTCCTCGAAAGCGGCATCTTCCTCGAGTTCCTCGACGTAGTGCGCCAGGTCGGCTTCTTCCTCTTCGATCTCTTCTTCCTCCACCGTGCCTGCTGCCGTCGCGGGCGGCTGGTCGGAATGCTCGGCCACCACTATAAGTTTGTCATCTGATTCATCGGCGGTTTCCTCATCGTCATCGCCTTCTTCGGCGGCTTCACCGCCGAATACCGCGGCCACGTTCGCCTGATGAAGCCGCTTTTGTTCGCGGTCCCAATCGCTGGAGGCGTCAACTTCGCGATCCTGCGCGGGCCGCGCGACGAATTCCGCCCCAACTTCCTTTGGCGGTTCGGGGACCGTGCCGGCAAACATGGGTTCGTCGTCGGAAAAGATCTGAGCCAGCGGCGCCACCGGTTCGGGCGACGCAGTCGCCGGCCTACCCGCCTGGGGCGCGGGCCGGGACTGGGCCATCCGCTGATACTTGGAGATGGATTCTCCCGGCAAAATGATGGGCTGGTATCCCGGTGGCGGACCGTACTCGGGCCGTTCATGGCGATTGCTGCGCTCCGGCGGTTCGTTGCGTTCGGGCCGCTCGCCGCGTTCGAAACGGTCGGGGCGTTCGGCGCGCGGCGCCTCCCGCGGAGCTTCGGCCGGGGCCTGGGTGAACTTCGACTCCGGAAATTTTTCTCCACGGCGCCCGCGACGGCGGCGTCTCCCTCGGAAGCCGCCCCGGTTGTCTTGTGACTCGGCGGAACCGGAGGCCTCGCGGTGCTCCCCAGGAGTCGTGTCTCTAGGCTCCTGCACCCGGGACTCCTGCACCCGCGACTCGGACACAAATGGAACAGGTGTCTCTACCGGATGGGTCTCGCCCGGCGGCTGGGCCTGATAGTGCTCGGCTGCCGGGCGGTTGGTGGGAATTTCGTCAACTTCGTCGGCGTCCTCCAACTCCATGAAGTCGGAGACGTAAAGGAACGCGTCCCGCTCCAGGCCGATGTCGACAAATGCCGATTGCATCCCCGGAAGCACCCGGGTCACACGTCCTTTGTAGATGGATCCGGCCAGGGTGTATTCGTTTTCGCGTTCGAGGTAGATTTCTGCGAGCAGATCATCTTCGACCAGCCCCACTTTGGTTTCGTGCGGGGTGGAAGACACAAACAATTCTTTCGTCATTCGGACTCCGGTCCCGGGCCGTCAAGCAGCCGCGGGATCACCGGATGAAAGGCAGAGTAAAGCTGGGAGGATCAAGCACTGCGATAGCCGTCCCAGACGTGGGACAGTTCGAGCCTCGGAGTTCTCTCCGTGGCTGTATTCGTTGCGTAAGATTAGGAATCTTTAGCACTTATCGCACTACGCCTGACGGGTTTGTGACCGCTCTCTCCAGATCTCTCGGTCTAAGAGGGGGCCGTTACCTGCCCGTGGCGTCTTGGCTCAATCCTGCCCGGCTCTTACTGCATTTCCAGCCGGCTTGTGCCCTCTTCACGCGAGGGCGATCGTAATTAATCTTGTTTTCCGCCGCGTCGAGCGCGGCCATTGCCCCCGTCTTCCTCCGGTTCAGTTCACGAAACGGCGCATACGGACATTCATCACAATGCCCAACGCCAGAAACATGAACAGGACAGAAGACCCGCCATAACTCATCAGCGGCAGGGGTATTCCGGTAACCGGCATAAAGCCGACCACCATGCCGACATTGACCAGGATATGGAAGCTTAGCACTGCCACCACACCCATTACCACGAACGTGCCGGCGCGGTCGGGCGCCGTCTGGGCGTTCTGAGTCAATCGCATCAGCACTATGAAGTATAGCAGCAACACTGCCAAGGCTCCTACAAATCCGTGTTCCTCGGCGAATGCGGCGAAGATAAAGTCGGTCTGCGGGACCGGCAAGAATGCCAAATGGGTCTGGGAACCCTCCGAATTCCCCCATACTCCCCCTGAGCCCACCGCAATGAGCGACTGGTTCACCTGGTACCCGGAGCCCTGACTGTCGGCCTCGGGATGCATGAAGCTGGTCAGACGGTCCCGCTGGTACGGCTTCAAAGCATGCCATGCCAGGGGGAGAAGTAAAGCCGCCCCCAGGGTGACGATGGCAGCCTGCTTGAAGCGAACCCCGCCCAGAAACAAGCCGATGATGGCAATGGGCAGGTAGGTAAGGCCGGTCCCCAGGTCGGGCTGCCGCAGAACCATGAGCATGGGCACGATGACAATGGCCCCGGCTTTCATGAAGTCCGGCCAGGAGAGCTCTCTTTGATGCAGGTCGGCGAAATACTTGGCTACGGCCAGGATCAGGATGAGCTTGACCCACTCCGAGGGCTGGAAATGGCCTCCTCCCGGCATTTTCACCCAGCGCCGCGCGCCCAGGTACTTCTGACCAAAAATCAGCACCGTCATCAGCGACACAATGGCCGCGATATAGAGCCAGTGCACCCGGTCCAGCAGCTTCTGGTAGTTCACCAGGCTCACCAGGAACATTCCGACCATTCCGCCCGCAATCCAGTAGATCTGCCGGATGTGCGCTCCGGCAAACTTGGTATGCAGGGTCGCACTGTGGATCTCCATGACTCCCAGCCCGCAGATCATCAGGATGAAGATCAGCAGCAGCCAGTCAAAATCGCGAAATGAAATGTAACGGGACATGGTCGTCAGTCGTCGGTCTTCAGGAATTCGTCGTCGGTCGTTGGCCCTCGGCCGTTGGCCAATACCTTTCCGTTCCTGTCTGCAGCCGGGTTTACTATTCTGGTTCCTCCACCTGTCATCTTGAGCGGAGTCGAAAGACCCCTACTCCATTAACTCCTGTCGCAGAGTAGCGCCGGCATCCTGCCCGCTGTCTCGAGGGCATCTCGCCCTCGGGCTACTGTAACCCCGGCGCCGCCGTCGCCAGTGGCAAACGCGCATCCGGTAGATCCAGCAGGAAATGACCTCCGCGTATGGAATCGGCATCCCCATTCGTCGCGTCCCCGTCCGCGCCGTTCCACACTGCTCCGATATCCACTTTCTGACTGCCACCGGCCATTTTGCTGGGCTGGCGGCGTTGCTTCTCCACGTATGCCTTAATCACCTGGGCGGCGGTTCGAGCCGCCAGGTATCCGTGCTCGCCTTCCTCCAACAGGGCGCACACCACGATTTCCGGATTGCGCCGGGGCTCGACTCCGGCAAACCATCCGTTGTCCTTGAAGTTGGCCTTGCCGGCCGCGCCCAGCTTGGCTTTCAGGGTATTGCTGATGGTCTGGGCGCTGCCGGTTTTGCCGGCAAAATCAATGCCCTGCAAGTGCGATAGGGCAGCCGTCCCGCCCGGATTCACCACCCCCGCCATGGCGTCGGTAATCGTCTCCCAATTGGCAGGATCGATCGGAATCCTTACCTCATCCGGCACGTTCGACGCCGGCACAATGCCCGGCGGCAAATCGCGCGGATTGGTGACATGCGGCCGCACCAGCAGGCCCCCGCTGGCAATGGCGCCAATCGCCCGAGCCAACTGGATGGGCGTCGCGGCCACAGCACCCTGCCCGATGCCCACCGAAATCGTCTCTCCCGCGTACCATTTTTGCTTGAAATTGCGGATCTTCCATTCCTCCGAAGGCATGACTCCGGTGACTTCCTGGGGAAGATCAATCCCGGTTTTTTGTCCCAGGCCAAACGCCATGGCGTATTTCGCGATGCGCTCGATGCCCAGCTTCTCCGCCAGGGTGTAGAAGAAAACGTCGCAGGACTGATAAATGGCCTTACTGATGTCGGTAATGCCGTGGGTACGGTGCTCGGCCACGACCCAGCATTTGAAATATCGTCCGTAGAACGACGCGCCTCCGGTGCAATTCACCTTCATGGCCTGCGCAATGCCTTCCTGCAGACCCGCAGTGGCCATGATGATTTTGAACACCGAACCGGGAGCCAGTTGCGCCTGAATGGCCTTGTTCAACAAGGGATGATCGGCGTCGTTGACCAGCTTCATCCACTCGTCATTGGAAATTCGCACCGCAAAATCGTTGGGATTGTAGGTAGGACGGCTCACCAAGGCCAGGATTTCGCCGGTGCGAGGGTCCATGGCCACAATGGCCCCATTTCTCCCCTCCAGAGCCTGTTCCGCGGCAATCTGCAAATCAATATCGAGGGTCAGCTTGAGCGCTTTTCCGGGTACCGCCGGCTTCTGGTCCAACTCTCCGACTTCCTTCCCCTTGCTGTTCACCAGCACCTGGCGGGAACCATTCTTGCCCATCAGGATCGAGTTGTATTCCAGCTCCACCCCTGACTTCCCCACCACGTCGCCGGGGTTGTAAAGCTCCCATCGGGCCTGGTTCAGCATCTGCTCGCTGACCTCGCCCACGTAGCCTACGAGATGGGCCATGAAACCGTTGCGGGGATACAGCCGCCGGTGGGCCATGATGGTGTCCAGTTCCGGCAGTTCGTTGCGGTGCGATTCGATGAACGCCAGTTCATCCTGGGTGATGTCTTCCTTGAGATAAATCGGCTGATACTGGGCAGTGCCGGTGAACTTGCGAATCCGCTCCCGCACTTCTTTGGGATCGAGATGCAGGCCCTGCGCGATCAGGTCCGCGTCCACGGTGAGATCGCGGGTGGAGTCGCGCAGCAGCAGGGCGGTGTAGGAGGGATAGTTGTCCACGATGATCCGGCCATCGCGGTCATAAATCTTGCCGCGGGGCGCCAGAATGGGAACCTCGCGAGTCTTGTTTTTCTCCGCTAGAGCGGCGTAGAACTCGCTCTGCACCACCTGCAGCCGCCACAGTCCGTAGGCCAGCACCAAAAAAATGACGAGGATGATGTATTGCACCGCGGTGAGACGGAATCCCGATACTTTTTCGTCGCGGCCAAACATGGGAATAGTCGTCGGTCGTCAGTCGTCAGCTGCTCGTCGTTGGTCGTTGGCCTTTGGTCGTTGGCCAATCACGTTACTTTTTATTGTAGACCGGAGGGGAACGGCTTTTGTTGTCATCAACGGTGACGGAGGGACATCACCGGTTGGATGGATGAGCAGCTGTCGGATTTTCCAACGACCAATGACCGACGACCAACGACGCTGGTCACGCTCTCTGCTTGAACCTATCCAGCAGGGTAAACAGGATGGCGGCCGTAACTGCGTTCAGCAAGGCGGCTCCCACCTCATGGCTCCAACTCCATTCCACCGCCAGTTTCACCAGCCCGCGGGCCACGGTGAAGTACACCACCTCGTGGACGGCGAAGAAAAACAGGGTGACCAGGAAGCGGGCGCCGACATTCTCGATGTCCAGCTTCGCGCCCAGAGAAGACGCCCCAAAACCCACCACCGTCTTGGCAATTCCATAAATCCCGATGGGCTGATGGGTAAGGGAATCCTGCAGCAGGCCGATCAGCGATCCCGTGAGCAGTCCGGCTACGGGGCTTCTGCGGGCCACGGCGAAGAAAATCACCACCAGCAGTGGCAAGTCAAACAGCGAGAAGAAGTGGAACCGCAACGGCAGAAAGGCCTGCAGAAAGAGGGCGATGAGCGGAACCGCAATCGACACTGGAAGACTGAACCGGTAAACCTCCACTTGCTCCTGAGATGTGTAGGTGATGGGCACGCTATTGTGGTCTCTCCACTCCGGTCGCAGGTTGGCCGGCGGCGGGCGCGGGTTTTTGTGCCGTTTCCGGTTTCACCCGGGCTTGCACACCAGGATTGGCCGAATGCGCGGATCCCGCGTCGCTGTTGGCCGCGCTCTTCGCTGTGGCTGCGGCTATGCCTGCGGACGCGGGTGAGGATGGACTGGCCACGGACGACGCGGCCGCCGGGTTCTTGCTGGCATCGCTTGCCGGCTTGTCCGGAACCGAGGGCAGCCGCTGGGTCAGAATGTCCACCGCCCGCACCCTGCCACTGTCCGACATCACCGGAGCGCGGTCCTCTTTCTTGGTGATGACCAGAACCTCTTCCAACTTGCTCAAGTTGGCGCTGGGCCGGATGCGGATATTCATGAACAGGTCCGCGCCCGGAGAAACCTTGGTGATGGAGCCCACAGTGAGGCCCTTGGGAAAGATCTGATCGCCGCCGCTGGTCACGACCCGCTCTCCCGGCGCCACCTGCTCATCGGTCATCACTTTTTCCAGGGCCAACTCTCCCGCCGCCGTGCCCCGGACCACGCCTTGCAGGCGCGATCGGTCCAGGATGACGCCCATCCCGCTGGTCTGGTCGTTAATCAGAAGGACCTGGGAGGTGGAACCATACGCCCGTAACACCTTGCCCACAACTCCGTCGGCGGTGATCACCGCCATGTCCTTTTCAACCCCGTCTCCCGTGCCCTTGTCGATGTAGATGGACCGGGACTGTTCACTGCCGCTGGAGCCGATCACCTGTGCGGCCACGGTCTTGGCGATGTACTGCTCTTTGAACCCGAGCAACGCCTGCAAACGGCGGGCCTGCTCAGCATCGTCGCTCAGACGGACCTGCTCCAGCCGCAGGCGCTCGATCTCGAACTTGAGGTCGCGATTCTCCTGGCGCACGCCGCGCAGGTAAACATAGTCGTGCCAGAGATTGCCCAGACCGCTTTCGCACCAGACAATGGCTTTTTCGAGAGGACTGACTGCGCCCACCGTCCACAACCGGATCAGGCGGGTCGACTCGTCGTCGCTGCTGCGCTTGACCTGTACCGCCAGCCCCAGCACCTGTACAAACAGGATCGCCGCCAGGATGGTTACATTGCGATAGCGGCTGATCAGAGTTTCCATTGAAAAACAGTTTCGGGTTTCTGGTTTCTGGTTTCTGGTTTCTAGACGCCGGCAGTTCCATGGATTGTTCGGGCACGGGACGGGCTAGGATGCCCGCCCTCCACTAACCCACTGGAAACTAGAAACCGGAAACCAGAAACTATTCTATTGAGATCTTGCGCAGCAACTTGAAATCGCTCAGCATCTTGCCCGTGCCCAGCACCACACTGCACAGCGGGTCGTCGGCGATCGAGACCGGCAATCCGGTTTCCTCGCGGATGCGCTTGTCCAGGTTCTTCAACAACGCCCCACCGCCGGTGAGCACGATGCCGCGGTCGCTGATATCGGCGGAAAGCTCGGGAGGGGTGCGCTCCAGAGCCACGCGAATGGCATTCATGATGGTCGAAACGCACTCGCTCAGAGCTTCGCGGATTTCGCTGTCGTCGACGGTGATGGTCTTGGGCACGCCTTCGATCAGGTTGCGGCCCTTGATTTCCATGGTCAGAGGCTTTTCCAGCGGATACGCCGAGCCAATTTCCATCTTGATCTGCTCCGCGGTGCGCTCGCCCACCAGCAGATTGTATTTCCGCTTCAGGTAGTTCATCACCGCTTCGTCCATCTGGTTGCCGGCCATGCGCACGGAACGGGAATACACGATGCCGCTCAGCGAGATGACCGCGATATCGGTGGTGCCTCCGCCGATATCCACCACCATATTGCCGCTGGGTTCGGTGATGGGAAGTCCCGCGCCGATGGCGGCCACCATGGCCTGCTCCACCAGGTACACCTCGCTGGCTTTGGCGCGATAGGCCGAGTCCATGACCGCCCGCTTTTCTACCTGGGTAATTTCCGAAGGCACGCCGATGACGATCCGCGGATGCACCAGCATCTTGCGATTGTGCGCCTTCTGGATGAAGTAATTCAGCATCTTCTCGGTGACTTTGAAATCGGCAATCACGCCATCTTTCATGGGCTTGATGGCCACGATATTGCCCGGGGTCCGGCCCAGCATCTCTTTGGCCTCTTTGCCCACGGCTTCGACTTCACCGGTGTTCTTGTTGATGGCCACGATGGAGGGCTCGTTCACCACAATGCCCTTGCCCCGCGCGTACACCAGCGTGTTGGCGGTTCCCAGGTCAATGGCAAGATCGCTGGAAAAAATGCTGAACAGCGATCTCAGGTTGTGCAGGCGCGTCGAAGAATGGAATCCGTTAGATGACATACGCGATTTAGCTCTCTCGAACCGCTGTCATTGCCGGGCGTGCCCGGTTGCTTCCGTGCGGGTGGGGAACCGTGCCCTTAATTCTATGGGATAAACCCCGCTTCGCCCTCAAACCAAAGTTCCAGCACCTCGGGTGTTCCCGCCCAAGGCCAGGCGTTACCCTACTGGATCACGATCTTTTTCTGTAACGTGTTGACCCCGCCCTTGGCATTCTGAGCCGTAATGGTGATCACACTCTCCCCCGGCGGCAGTGGAGGCATGAAATAGTGAAAACTGCCATCGACACCGACTACCGGCACTTCCCGGCCGTTGACCATCACCCGCGCCCCCGCCTCGGTCTTTCCGGTCAACTCGATCACGCGGCCATGCTGCATGAATGGATCCAGTTCCAGGTTGATGGCAGCGGTTTCCTTGCCCTTGGGAATGATGGTGAAGCGGTTCTTCTGGCTCTCCACCGACTCCTTCTCATTGGCGTCGTAGGACTGCACTACCCAGTAATACGCTCCTTCGCTCAATCCTGAAACAATTACGTCCGCGGTGTTGACCTTGCGATCCACAACCGTGGAAGAAAAGTAGGGGTTGTGCGAAATCCGCAGCCGATATCCCACCGCGTTGGCCATCGCCGTCCAGGAGAACTCCACCGGCTTGGGAGTGCCCGAAGTGAACACCGGCATCATGTTGGCCGGCGAAATCGGTGTGGGCGGCCCGATCTCCTTCAACTTGGCCATGCGCGGCGATTGCGATTGGAAAGCCACCTTCTCCCAGTCCGCCAGGTGCACGACCTCGCCGTTCCGTGAAATCTCGCTCGACCCTTTCTTAACCAGAATCTCGTGCTGATCGGCTTTGGGATCGTTGTGCACCATGGCCGCGCTATCCGGTGCCAGGGAGGCGGTGGCCCCAGCCACGATCACTTGCGATTTCGATCCCTGGACATAGGTAGCGGTCGATAGATCCACGGTGCCCGTACTGACGGCTACGGCTACATTGGTCTGCTGCTGGTCGTTGGCCGAATTCTCCTCAATCACGATCAGCGAATCCTGCTTCACCGTGTAGTTGGTCCCGTCATTAAAGACGATCTTGGCCATGCCTTCCGAGCCGGTCTGAACCACGTCGCCTTTTTCCAGGGGCACGTTGTAATCAGCCGTCACCCAACTGTTGCTGCTCGCTTTCTTGACCCGCACCGTCCCATCCAGGGCGGTGATATGGGCCTGTTGTGAGTTGGTCGTGCCGGTCTTGGTGGTTCCCCCCGCCCCGGCAATGATCTCCAGCAACCGGCCCCCCAGGCTGCTGACCGATTTGACCCCCTTCTGGGTGAACTGGGGAAAGGCGAAATTCATCCCCACGCAAAACAGAATCAAGGCGAACAATATGGCCAGGGCCACACTGCGATAGGTGACCGTCTTCCACGCAACATGGATTCCTGGTTTGCTACTCGAAGACACAAAGGCCCCGGACACCAGTCAAACCCCAAAGAATATGGGATAAACGGAAGCGTAGCACAAGCATAACTCCCAGGGCAGGGGTGATTACCTTGGGTCGCACTCCCGGCGGCCATGTCCCGTGGTGCGCCGCGCGGCCCGCGCTTGCCGCACCCTCAGCCCCACCTGTAGCATAGGGGTTCACGGCTTTTCTTCCTTCCACCCAGGAGGCACTTATGGCAACCGACACTCTGCCCAGCCCAGCCATGCTCGGCAACAGCACTAACACCAAGGTTTATAAGAACTTCATCGACGGCGAGTGGGTTGAATCCTCGACCGGACAGACGTTCGAAAATCGCAATCCCGCCGACACCCGCGACGTAGTCGGGATCTTCCAGAAATCCGCCAAAGCCGACGTTGACGCCGCCGTCGAGGCCGCCCGCCAGGCCTTCGCCAAATGGCGCCTGGTGCCGGCTCCGCGACGCGCTGAAATCGTCTATCGCGCCGCCGAAATGCTGTTCGAGCGCAAGGAGGAGTGCGCCCGCGACATGACCCGCGAAATGGGCAAGATTCTCAAGGAAACCCGAGGCGACACTCAGGAAGCCATCGACACCGCCTATTACATGGCCGGTGAAGGCCGCCGCATGTTCGGCCCTACCACGCCTTCGGAACTGCCCAATAAGTTCGCCATGGCGGTGCGGACTCCCATCGGCGTCTGCGGCATGATCACTCCGTGGAATTTCCCCATGGCGATTCCGTCCTGGAAGATTCTTCCCGCCATCGTGTGCGGCAATACCTGCGTGATCAAGCCCGCCCAGGACACTCCGCTTTCCACCTTCAACCTGGTGCGTACCCTGGCCGATGCCGGCGTGCCCAAGGGCGTGATCAACATCGTGACCGGATTCGGTTCCCAGGTAGGCGGTCCGCTGATGGAGCATCCCGAAGTCCGCGCCATCTCGCTGACCGGCTCTACCGAGGTCGGACGCATCGTGGGCACGACCGCAGCCAAGAGTTTCAAACACTGTTCGCTCGAGCTGGGCGGTAAGAATCCCATGATTGTGCTCGACGACGCCAACCTGGATCTGGCCATCGAAGGCGGCCTGTGGGGCGGCTTCGGCACCACCGGCCAGCGCTGCACCGCCACCAGCCGCATCATCGTGCAGAAGGGCGTCTATGTCGAGTTCGTGGAGCGCTATGTAGATCGCGCCCGGCGGCTCCGGGTGGGCAACGGCATCGATGAAAACACCGAGATGGGCCCGGCCATCAACGAAAGCCAGCTCAAGACCGACCTCAGCTATGTTGAAATCGGACGGGCCGAGGGCGCCAAACTGAAATGCGGCGGCAACCGGCTGGATCAGGGCGAATATCAGCATGGCTACTTTATGGAGCCCACCGTGTTCGCCGATGTTGATCCCAAAATGCGCATCGCCCAGGAAGAAATTTTCGGCCCCGTGGTTTCCATCATCCCTTGCGAAGATCTGGAAGACGCCATTGCCATCGCCAACGGCATCGAGTACGGACTGTCCTCGGCGCTTTATACGCGGGATGTCAACAAGGCTTTCGTGGCCATGCGCGACCTGCATGCCGGAATTACCTACATCAATGCGCCGACGATTGGCGCAGAAGTCCATCTCCCCTTCGGCGGGGTGAAGGCCACGGGTAACGGACACCGGGAAGGCGGCATCGGCGCGATCGATTTCTATACGGAATGGAAGTCGGTGTACGTCGATTACTCGGACACGCTGCAGAAGGCGCAGATCGATCGGGGAGAGTAGCTGAGCGTTCGCCTTTGGCCGTTGGCCTTTGGTCGTTGGCCGCGCAAAGTGCCGAATCCAATCAGGCTCTTCTTTGCGTCCTTTGCGGTAGTTCTCTGCGATCTTTGCGATTAAAAGGTCTTGCTTCAGGCGGAACCTCATGCCCGCTACCCCAACCCGCGAAATCGCCGCCGCGCAACGTCTGGATAACGTCCGTTACGCGATTCGCGATCTGGCTTCGGTGGCGGACGAGGTCACCCGGCAGGGTCACAAAGTCCTTTCCCTCAACGTCGGCGATCCCAACATCTTCGATTTCGTAACTCCGCCCCACCTGATCGAAGCGGTTCACAAGGCGATGCGGGACAATAAAAACGGATACGCCCCATCCCCTGGAATCCCGGAAGCTCTGGAGGCTATCCGCGCCGAAGCCATCCGCAAGGACATCTCCACGGTTCGCGACGTGTTCGTGACTTCGGGGGCGAGCGAGGCGGTGGACATGTGCCTCACTGCTCTGGTCAATCCGGGCGAGAACATTCTCACTCCCAGTCCCGACTACCCGCTCTATTCGGCGGTGTTGTCGAAGCTCGGCATTCCGGTCGTTACCTACAATCTGAATGAAGACGATGGCTGGCAACCCGACCTGATCGATTTGCAGCGCAAAATTACGGGCCGCACCCGCGCCATCGTGCTGATCAATCCCAACAATCCCACCGGCGCCATGTGCTCCCGCCGAATGCTGGAGCAACTGGCGGAACTGGCGCGGCGCAACAATCTGGTCGTTTTTTCCGATGAAATTTACGACAAGCTGATCCTGGACGGAGGAGAATCCTCGCAGCAGGTTTCCATTGCCGCCGTCGCTCCCGACCTCCCGGTCGTGACCTTCGGCGGGCTATCCAAGAATTATCTTGCGCCCGGCTGGCGCATCGGCTGGGGCATAGTCAGCGGAGATGCGGCCGCAGTCAAACCCTATGTCGAAGGCATTCACCGGCTGCTGCGTTCCCGCCTGTGCGCCAACCATCCCGAACAATATGCGATCAAGGCTGCGCTGGAGGGGCCGCAAGGCCATCTGATTGAAGTCCGCGACAAACTGCGGGCTCGCCGCGATCTCACCGTCCGCTGGTGCAATTCGACTCCACGATTGAGTTGCGTCTCTCCCCTTGGCGCGTTTTACGCCTTTCCTCGTCTCGATATCCAGGAGGGCGACGACGTCTTCGTGAAGGAGTTGTGCCGGCAAAAGCACGTGCTGGTGGTGCATGGCTCGGGCTTCGGCCAGAAGCCCGGCACCCGTCACTTCCGCATCGTATTCCTGCCCGACGAGCCGACCTTGACCCAGGCCTACGCGGCGATTGGCGACTTCATGGCGGAAAGATACAAGTAGCTTGCCATCGTGATGCGGGTGCGCTGATACGGAGCGGGCATTTTTCCGCAAGCGGCGAGGAAATCCCCCAAGTCCATTTTCGGCTGGCAAAGTACTGTCTACTTTGGCGGCTGGGCGGGTGCTGCCTTTTGCGGCGCGGTTTTTTCCGCGGGCGCGATCTGCAGCGGCGGGGCCGGGACCTGGTCCGACTTGCGGGTGTCGACTGACACCACATTGAAGCTGCCGCTATCGTCGCGCATTTGAATCGTGGTGGTGGCTTGGGTCCCGGAGGCTCCGGACCGCACGATATCGATCGTCCTGGTGTTCACGCGCAGACCTGAGTCCGTAGCTCCGGGATTGGGCTGCTCGACCTGCTGTTCGGTTTTCCCTCCGGCCGAGTCTTTCTTTTGCACGGTCGTGACTCGCTGGTTCAAATGCAGCTTGCCGTCGCCCGTAAATCCGGGGATTTCCTTGGTATAGGTCTCGACCGTGCTGGTCTTCTGCTGACCGGAGTCTTCAGTCTCCTTGCCCACCGTGCGCGAAATTTCCTCGAGGTTCCCGTCGGAGCCGGGACGCGAGACCCGTTCCTCGCTGGTGCGATTCTTGCCTTCTTCCTTGATGGTGCTCTGCTTCACCTCGCCCACTTGCCACTTGCCGGTGCCGTCCGGGATCAGCGTGGTGGTTTTCACGTCCACGTTGCCGCCGCCGCTGCGCTTCTGCACTTCCTGGGTCTGCTGCACCGCAGCCATGCTCCCGCCCTGGGGCATGTAAACCGTGGTCCTGGTTTCCTGTCCGTCCGCACTGGTCTTCCGTCTGTCCGCGACTTCCCGCTGCACGACCTGCAGGCTCCCATTCGAATCCGGATTCGAAGTAGTGCGCACCAGCTTGCCATCCCCGTTGGCTGAACTCTGCGCTACTTCTTCCGTCACCTGGGTAAGACTGCGGTGTCCGTCCGAATCCCGGCCGTAGGACCGCACCACGGTCCGGGTGGTGGTGGCATTGACCTGGATGGTTTCGGTCTCCGTGTCGAGAAAGGGCTGGTAGGAACCGTCGGCTTCTCGCACCTCAACGCTTTTCTTGTCCACAGTCCGGTTGCCGGATTTGTTGTGGCTTTCCGTGGTGCGTGATGGCGTTCCGCTTCCGGAAGTCTGCGTGGTCGCAGTCCAAGGTTTATCGTTTTTATCTTTATCGTTGCCGGGAGGTGCAGTCTGCGCCTGTGCACACAGAACCGGAGCGGCGCAAAGAATCGCAGAGAGCAGGACCAGGCAGAGCGGGTTCAGTTGGCGGGCAGGGAGGTTCATGGGGGATGGGTCTCCCGAAGAAGTTTGATGCACTGCTGACCATTATAGTCAGACCACAATTCTGCTGTGTGTCCACGGCCCAACTACTTCGAGAGCGAGCCGAGATGCCGGTTACCACAATGACGAAAGTTTATCGGGGACGGAGCTGCCTCCCCCGTTGTCTTGGCCTTTTATACAAAATCTGCTTAAATCAGGAATTACAACCCTCCCTCATCGGAAGCTCGCTTGATCGATATCCATTGCCATCTTCTGCCGGCCGTAGACGACGGTTCCAAGTCCTGGGACATGTCGGTGGAAATGTGCCGCATGGCGGCCAAGGACGGCATTGAACACATCGTCGCCACGCCCCACGCCAACGAACGCTTTCGCTACAACCGGGCGGACCTGGCCGGCCATCTCGAACATCTCCGGGGGCTGGTGGGGCAGTCACCGCAGTTGAGCCTGGGCTGCGACTTTCATCTTTCCTACGACAATCTGCAGGATGTTCTGGTTTCGCCCGAACGCTACACCATCGAAGGCAGCCACTATTTGCTGGTGGAGTTGAGCAACTACAGCATCCCGTCCCAGATCAACGAGTGTTTCACCCGAATGGCGGATGTGGGCATCAAGCCTGTCATCACTCATCCCGAACGCAATCCCATCCTGCAGGACACCCAGCATCGGATCCTGGAATGGGTGGATCAGGGTTGCGCGGTGCAAGTGACCGCATCGGCCGTGACCGGCGGATGGGGACCGAAGGCGACTCGGATCGCCGAGTGGCTGCTCGAACGAGAGGCGGTCCATGTGCTGGCTACCGACGCTCACGACACCAGGCACCGCATCCCTTCCCTCTCCGCCGCTAGGGAAAAGGTGGCCAAGCTCCGTAGCGCCGAAGTGGCCCGGGCCCTGGTCGACGACAATCCTCGCGCCATCATACACGACGAGGAGCTGCCTTACTTTCCCGACCCAGTGATGAATGACAAGTAGTCGGTGGGCCGTCCTCTTGAGCGCCTGAGACGAGGGATCCCGGGGGCGCTATTTCTATTTCTGAGGGGGATTCGCCAAGACCGGTTCGCCGACGGGAGTCGCAGTGACCGGGGCCGCAGAGGCGGCGGGCGTCGAATGAAGGGTCTTGGCCTGGGACGTCATGGCGCTTTCCGGGTTTAACAGGTGCTCGTGGTCTGGCCCCAGGCCTAGCTTGATCAGGGCCCGGGCGTCAGGAACCTGCTTGCTCTGCCAACCGTTCTCCGCCTGGTAACGTTCCATCGCCTTCTGGGAGCTGGCGTCCCAGGTCCCGGAGGCCGTTCCTTCCAGATAATGCTCGCGAATCAGCGCTTCCTGGATTTCGCGGGCCCGCGGCGGATCAATTTTCTCCTGCCCGCGGCGTCGCGCGCTCTTGCGTGACTTCTTGCCTTTGTGGGTAGCATGCGTGGACGCTGTCCCCTTGGTGTTCGCCGAAGCCGAGTTGGAACTGGTCTGTCCTGCCGCCACGCCGCATAGCAGAATGGCGGCGCATGCAGCGCCCAACAGGCCGGTCGGAATGAACCCGTAAAGTCGCAAAGTCATCGCCCCGGAAAGAGGTTTCTCAGCCCGCCGCCAGAGGATTTTGGCTCCTGGCGGGCAGGGGGAATGATCCCTGATTCCCGGCCCTGCTGCCAGTCCCCAACGGGCCAGCACCAAGGTTACGGAAGGGTACCGGCCAGGAAGATGGTTCCACCCTGGCGGCCCGCGCCCCGCTGGCGAACCAGGAACACCACATCCTGTCCGCTCTTCAGCGTGCCCGAAACCCGGCTGAAGCCCTCCTCGCTGTTAACCGTCTCCCTATTAATCTCAAGGATAATATCGCCACGGGTCAAGCCGACATCTTCGGCAAAGGAACCAGGCTTTACATCCTGGACGATTACACCCTTGCCGGCGGGGACGTCGAGGCGGTCTGCCATCTCCTGGGTCAGGGACCGTACATTTACCCCGAGCTTACTCTCCTTGGGACTTGCTTCCGCGCTCCCCTCCTCTTCATCGCCCAGACGCGCGGCAAACAGCTTGGCCCGGTCGGTGACGGTGACCGTGGCTTCCTGTTTCTTGCTGCCGCGGATGAATCCGACGGTAACCTTGGAGCTGGGTTTGCGGGCCGCGATATCGGCGACCAGTTCATCGCCATTTTTCACCGGCTTGCCATCGATCGCGACGATGGTGTCGCCCACCTTAAGGCCAGCCTGTTCGGCAGGACTGCCCGGAGTCACATCCGAGATGGTCACCCCCGAGCCGGTTCCGTACACTCGCGCGATGGCAGGATTCTCCACCGCGTTGAACATGATTCCAATGGAGCCGCGCGCTACCCGGTGGTCAGGACCGACGAGCTGGTTGTAAACCTGCACCACAGTATTGGAAGGCAAGGCGAAGCCTACGCCCGCATAAGCGTTAGTGTCGGTGAGGATCGCAGTGTTGATGCCGATCACTTCGCCGGCCATGTTCACCAGGGGGCCTCCGGAATTGCCCGGGTTGATGGCGGCGTCGGTCTGAATAAATGACTGGAACTGCCGGTTGGGGACAATGTTGCGTCCTTTCGCGGAGACGATTCCGGCGGTCACGGTTTCCTGCAGTCCAAACGGACTCCCGACGGCCAACACCCAGTCCCCGACCTGCATGCCGTCAGAATTCCCCAGCCTGGCCGTGGGCAGCGGCTTGTCGCTCTCAATCTTGATGACTGCCAGGTCGGTTTCCTGGTCCGAGCCAACCACCTTGGCGTCGCGCACCAGCCCCGGGGGATCGTCCTGCAGCTTCACCCGGATGCGGTCCGCTTTTTCGACGACATGGCGGTTGGTGACGATGTAGCCCTTGGGATCCACGATCACTCCCGAACCCAGCGATCTTTCCCGGATCGCGCCACCTCCGCCGCCCCCGGGTCCGCCCTGGCCGCCGAAAAAGCGGTCAAAGAAATCGTCGAACGGATTCGCGTCGTCGTCATTGGGATTGGCCCGGCGCCGGCGTTGGGTCTTGATGGTGGATTCGGTGTTGATATTTACCACGCTGGGCTCGAGCTGCTTGGCAATCTGTGAGAACTGGTTGGACAGCGTCTGCGGGGAAGGCACGCTCAGCATGGCCGCGTCGGAGGCCGTCTTTTTGTCCTGCCCTTTGACGTTATAGGACACCACGGTGCCAATCAGGATGCCGACGGTCAAGGTGAGCAGGATCAGGAGGGTATACGCGAAACCATTGGCCCTCAAACGTACCCAAACAGCGCTTGCGCCCGAATCCATAAGGACTGCCTCCGAGATGATGACTTCTGATTATACCTTCCGGGAAACAGGAGACGCCAAATCCGGCCGGACACACGGCTCCCCAGGGGTTAGACGCCCGCATCGAGCAAAAGTGTTGCACCGCGGCCCCGGGTCACGCCACGTGCGGCGAACCCGCCTCGCGCAGGTCGAGCTCGTGTTCGAGCTGGCGCAGGGTTTCGTCGTTGATCCGGCCCTGATTGCGCAAGCGCACTGCAGTCTGCCTTTCCATCCGCAGCAATTCGCGGGCGACGTGCGCCAGCCGCTTGTGATGTTTTGGGCCCAGGCCGCATGCGGCGGCGTCTTTTCCCGTGATCGCGTTCAGGCGCTGCTGATAGTGTTCTGCGAGGTCGTCGTACAGCGCGTCGAATTCGGATCCATCCTGCTGACGCGATTCCCGCAGATAATCGAGCCCCGCCTGGATGATTTCCTGCCGCGCCGACTCCTCCTCTACATTCGGACCCTCCGCCACCGCTAGGCCGAGAATGCGCACCAGTAGGGGCAGCGTAAGCCCCTGCAGAACCAGGGTAACGAAGATCACACAGAAGGCGAGAAAAACAATCAGATTGCGCTGCGCAAACAGTTGGCCGTTGGCCAGGGTCTGGGGCAGCGCGATGGCGGCCGCCAGCGCGATCACTCCGCGCATTCCGGCCCAGCCCAGCACCAAAATGCTGCGCGCCGAAGGCATTTTTTCATTCTGGTGAAGCAGGCGGGTGCGAATCCGGTTGGCAAGAAATGCACCTGGGAACAACCAGATCAGTCGTAGCGCGATCACCATGAAGCTGAACAGCGCGCCGTACCAGATCAGCGTCCGGTGACTATAGCCGTGAATTCCAGCCAGCACGAAAGGCAGTTGCAGGCCGATCATGACAAAAACCAGACCGTTCAGGATGAAAGTCAGGGCTTCCCAGACTCCCCAGGCTTGCAGTCGCACGCCCGGTGAGAAAAATTCGGAACTGCGGCGGCTGAGGTAAAGGCCGCAGGTCACAACCGCCAGCACGCCGGAAGCACGCAGAGTATCCGCTCCCAGGTAGGTAGCGTAGGGCACCAGGATGCTGATGGCGATTTCGATGGGACCATCGTCAATGCGGCGCTCAATGCGATCCACAATCCAACCTACGATCAGGCCAATCACGATACCGGCCACCGTGAGGTAGGCCAGGCGAAACAGACCGTCCGACAGCGATGGCGTCTGGTCACGCACCACCATGGCAATCCCGAACTCGAGCGCGAGCAGGCCGGTGGCGTCATTGACCAAGCTCTCGCCTTCGAGGATGTCCACAATTTGTTTCGGCAGTCCGATGCGTCTGGCAATGGATGTGGCCGCCAGCGCATCCGTGGGCGCCACCACTGCGCCCAGCACAAAGCCGGTCTTCCAGTCGAACCCCGCAAACAGCCAGTGCGCGCCTGCCGCTACTCCCAGAACCGTGAACGCCACCAACCCAAAGGCCAGAAACATGATGCTCACCAGGTGGTAGTGAAATTCACGCCACGAAGTGAGCCAGGCGGCGGAGTAAAGCAACGGCGGAAGAATGATGTAGAAAACTACGTCAGGACGCAGAGTAAATCTGGGAAGTCCGGGAACGAAGCCGAGCAGGGTTCCCGCCAGCACCAGCACGATGGGATAAGGAAGCTGGAGCTTCCGCGCCAGCGATCCGAAGGCCACCACGAAAAGAAGCAGCAGCAGGAAAACCAGTTCCAACCCTTGAATGCCGCCAGTCTGCATCGTTGCGAAGTCTCCCCTTTGGGGCCGAAACTTGGGGCCGAAGCTTGGGGCCGAAGCTTGGAGCCGAAGCCCGCCGTCCGGTTCATTCTATGCTCAGCTTAATCTTCCTTCTTGCCGTCTTTTTCTGGCGGTCGTGAGAGCGCCTTCTGGGTTTCAAGGGGGCGCCGTCCCGGGGGCACGGCGTGGCGGGCGCAAACCCAAGCTTCTGGGATCCGGGGAAAAAGTGCTTGACGTGACCGGACAGTTACGTTACTATTTTGTCACATAATAATTCCCCGATTGAAAACGCAAAGGAGAAAACGATGAAGCTGGACGACATGATCCTCGACGTTGAGCAGCAGATAGAAATCAAAGCCCCGCCGGAGAAGGTGTTCGCGGCGGTCCTGCATCGCTTCGGAAAAGGCAACACCACACCGGACGGCAAATCCATGCAATTACTTCTGGAGGCGAAACCCGGAGGGCGCTGGTACCGCGACCGCGGCAACGGGATCGGGCACCTGTGGGGCTTCGTGCAGGTCATCAGGCCGCCCACGCTGCTGGAATTGAGCGGCCCCATGTTCATGTCGTACCCCGTGAACAACCATGTGGAAGTCAAAATCGCGGAGGCTGCGGGAGGCTGCAGACTGTCTCTCCACCACCGCGCCATCGGCATGATCGATCCTGAGCATCGCAAGGGTGTGGGAACGGGATGGAGTCACATGCTCGATGACATCAGAAAGGACTGCGCGTAGCGGCGTGCGAAAAATCGCTGCTGGGATGGCCGACGAACTGGACCCGGTGTGGAAGGCGCTCTCCGATCCTACGCGGCGCGCGATTCTGGATTTTTTGCGGGATCGTCCCCGCACCACGACCGAAATCGTGGAGTGGTTCCCGCGCCTGACCCGCTTCGGGGTGATGAAACATCTCGAGGTGCTGCGCCAGGCTGGGCTGGTCCAAACTCGCGAACAGGGAAGGCAGCGGGTGAACTCGTTAAACGTCTTCCCCATACGCCGGATCTACGAGCGCTGGGTGACCCCGTTTCAGGAGCTGTGGTCAAGCCAGCTCCTGGGGATCAAGGCCCTGGCCGAAAAGGAAAGCAGCGGTGGCAAACGACGGTCGCGCAAAAAGGATTAGGATTTCAGGTTGTCATAGCGATCAGAGCAGGAAAGCAACTCGAATCTGTTGAAAACCAAAAAACCAAGGAAGGAATTACGGAGAACGCATATGAGCGAACTACTTACCCGCACAGCAATTCAAAACCATGAAGTCGTTTCCTCTCAGGAATGGATCGCCGCTCGAAAAGAGCTGCTCCGGAAAGAGAAGGAATTTACCCGCCTGCGTGACGAGCTAAGCCGGCAGCGCCGCGAACTTCCGTGGGAGAAAGTCGAAAAGCAATACGTCTTTGACGGGCCCAACGGCAAGGAGACCCTGGCCGGGCTCTTTGACGGCCGCAGCCAATTGATCGTGTATCACTTCATGTTCGGTCCGGGATGGGAGGCAGGATGTCCGAGCTGTTCCTATCTGGCCGATCACTTCGACGGCACCTTGATCCATCTCGCGCATCGCGACGTTACGCTGGCCGTGATCTCACGAGCGCCCCTCGATCAAGTCGAGACCTTCAAGAAACGCATGGGCTGGCGCTTCCGCTGGGTGTCGTCGTTCGCCAACGAATTCAATCGCGACTATCACGTGTCGTTTACCAAGGATGAACTGGCCGCTGGCAAGGTGGACTACAACTACGGACCGTTGCAGTTCCCCATTGAGGAAGCGCCCGGGACGAGTGTGTTCTACAAGAATGAGGCCGGCGAAATCTTCCACACTTATTCCGCCTATTCTCGCGGGCTCGATATCTTGATCGGCACCTACAACTTCCTGGACCTCGCCCCTAAAGGCCGCGACGAAGAGGGCTTGACCCACTCGATGGCCTGGGTCCGTCACCATGACCGGTACGACGCGGGATACTTCGTCGATCCAAAGCAGGAATACATCGCCCCCAAGAAAACGGATTCGTCCTGCTGTGGAGACCACCACTCGTGAGTACTGATGGTTTGAGCATAGATCGTTGCTGCGAACTGGCGTCGGGCAGGTCTACTGCTGAAGTGAGAGCGGAGCGGACCACCGTTGGTGGTCCCCTTCCTCCCTCTTCGCCGGTAAGAGCTTCGGCGGTGCGAGCTTGGGCGCTGCGAGCTGGAACGTCTGCCGGGTGGGTCGTTCCAGGGACAGTCCTGGCGCTCTTGCCAAAGTGTCCGGCGTGCCTGGCAGCCTACGTTCTGATTGGAACCGGAGTCGGAGTTTCGGTTCTCGCCGCGACTTACCTGCGAATGATTCTGGTCATGCTGTGCCTGTCGTCGATTTTGTATTTTGCGGCAAAACGGGTGCGCGTTGTTTCGCGCGCATTACTTCGCTTCCCACACCGTCTTGCCGCCGACCACGGTCCTGAGCACTTTGGTTCCCAGAACTTTTTCCGGCGCGACCGAGGTAATGTCCCGGTCCAGCACCACCAGGTCGGCCAACATGCCCGGAGCCAGAGTTCCCTTCTCCTTCTCCGTAAACTCGGCGAAGGCCGAGCCCGTGGTATAGGCGGAGATGGCCTGCTCCATATTTAGCTTCTGTTCGGGATAGTATTCCTTCTTGCCGTCTTCGCTCTTGCGGGTCACCGCGGCATAGAGCCCGCGAAAGGGCGTAACCGGTTCGACGGGATAGTCAGTCCCGAGGGCCAACGGCACTCCCTTCTTGAGAAACTCCGCCCAGGCATAGGAATGAGCGGCACGCTTCGGTCCCAGGCGCGCCTCTGCCCAGTTCATGTCGGTGAGCAGATGATTGGGCTGCATGGAAGCGATGACTTTGAGTTGCTTGAACTTCGCCACCTGCAGCGGATTAGTGACCTGGGCGTGCTCCACCCGCAAACGGAGATCGGGGCTGGCGGCCACCCCGAAAGCATCGAGCGCCATCTGCACTCCCTTGTCACCGATCGCGTGGAATCCAATCTGAAAGCCCGCAGCCACGCGCTCCTTGGTCATCTGATTGAGCTTGTCCTGGTCGTACTGCGGAAGCCCGAAATTGGCGGCGTTGTCGGCGTAAGGGTCGATCAGGGCGGCGGTGCTCGAGCCCAGCGATCCATCCATGTAGCCCTTGAGCATGCCGGTGCGCAGCATCTTGTCCGACTGCGCATGCGCCGAGCGGTGGGCCTGCAGTAGATCGATGGGATCATCGAACGGCATCCATTCCGAGATGCGCACGGTCAACTTGCCCTCGCGCTCGATCTCCTCAAGAATCTGGAAATCGTCCCAGGAGAGCTTCGAGTCTCCGGAATCGGAGTTGTCCTGCGCTGAGGTGATGCCGTTCTGCGCCAGATCCTGCAGGGCGGCCTCGATGGCCCGCCGGCGCCGGTCGTGATTGGGTTTGGGAATGACGGCGCTCAGGGCTTCGCGCGCGGTCTCGCGCAAGATGCCGGTGGCCTGTCCGGTGGAGTCACGATCGATCTTGCCGCCGGCGGGATCCTTGCTGGCGACGGTGATGCTGGCCAACTGCAGAGCGCGGGTGTTGGCGACCGCGATGTGTCCATCCACGCGTTGCAGGAAGATTGGATTCCTGGTGGTGACTTCGTCCAGGTCCCAGCGGCTGGGGAGCTCTTTCACCGGCCACAGAGTCTGGTCCCAACCCCCGCCCACAATCCACTCCCCGGGTTCGGCAGTTTCCGCTCGCACCCGCACCCGGTCGCGGAATTCGGTCAGCGATTTCACTCCCACCAGGTCTACGGTCAGACGTTGAAAGCCGGCATTGGCCAGATGCATGTGGGCGTCGTTAAATCCGGGCATCATGAAATGGCCGCCAAGATCGACAACCTGGGTGGCAGGCCCTTTGAGTTTTATGATGTCGTGCTCAGCGCCGACCGCCTCGATGCGGTCGCCCAGGATAGCCAGAGCTTCGGCGTGCTCGATGGCCCGAAACGCGGAGGTCGCGGCCACGCCGGTATAAATGTTTGCGTGTAGAAAGATGACATCCGCTCGAGGTTGCGAAGGCAAAGTCTGAGCCGTCGCGGAAACCGCGATCCACAGCACAACCGTGGCTTTCAGTTTCATGCGGCTGCTCCGGCCAGGCCGAGCAGAGTCAGGAGGATGCGCTTCAGTCCCAGCTCGCGCCCGCTGCAGTCGAACCATTCCTGCAAGGTATGGGCGCCGCCACCGGTGCCGCCGCCGCCGATCGCAATGGCTTCCCTTCCCAGGGACAGCGGAATATTGGCATCCGTGGAGGCGCGCTGCACCTGGGCGGCGTTTCCCAGATGGGAGTCCACGGCGCGAATCACCTGCAAGATGCGCGCGTTGGGATACAGCTCGCCGGCAGGACGGTTGCCGATCACCACCAGCTCGCAACTCAATCCGTAGGAGCGGCGTGGGCTGGAGGCACGCGCTTCGGTGGCTTGCGATTCCTCCTCCACAGCGCGGTCCAGCGCCTGCCGCAGCGCGCGTTCCAGGCGCTCCATTTCCGCCATCGAGGTGGAACGAATGTCCACCCGCATGCTGGCGGACTCCGGGATTGAGTTGACCGAAGTGCCGCCGCGAATCACGCCTACATTGAACGTGGTCTTGGGCGATGCCGGCACCGGGGTCTGCGAGAACGTATGAATGGCCCGCGCCAGCACCAGGATCGGATTGGGTGCGCCAAAATCACTCCAGGAGTGTCCCCCGGGACCGCGGACGATCACTTCGAAGCGGCGGCTGCCCAGAGCCTCGGCCACGATCGTGTCCGCGCCCGCGCCATCCAGCACCAGGCTGTAATGAATGGATTCCTTCCAGCGCGGCGTGGAAAAAATGTGCCGCATGCCGCGCAGATCGCCTTCTCCTTCTTCACCCACATTTCCGATAAACAGGAAGGGCAAAGCATGCCGGATGTGCAGCGCCTGCAGTGCGGCCGCGATGGCCAGCATGGCCGTGATTCCCGCGCCGTTGTCGGAAACTCCCGGGCCGTACAGACGGCCGCCCTGTTGCCGGATATTCAGCGGGGTGCCGGCGGGAAAAACTGTGTCCAGGTGGGCGCTGAGCGAGACATGGCCGTGCCCATAACCGGCATGTGTGCCGAAAACATTGCCCACCTCATCGCTGCAAACCGAGTCGAGTCCGAGTTCGCGAAACTTTTCCGCCAGCCACTGGCCGCGCGCGCTTTCGCCGAAAGGCGGCGCCGCGATGCGGGCCAGTTCCAGTTGCCACTGAGCGAACTGCGGCTCCTGGGCCCGCATCCACGAAAACGCTGAGCGCATTTCCGGCAGCGCGGCCAGGTGGGCGATCTCCTGCTGCACGCCCGGAATCAGCTCCGGCATTTCGGCTTGGGGGCGGGAAGGCATAGTCGGCGGACGACTGATCTGCCATCTTACAACGCTGGGTCTAGACTTGGATGTGGCGTCGAGGACGCGTCGGGATTACGGCGGGCCAGGTAATCATTACGTCTTGCAACATGCCCGCTGGTTACGCCTTCTTCGGCGGTTGATCGATGCGGACCGCCGGTGCGGAAAAAGCATCTGAAAACTCGAGTGTGACCACCCGGCCTTGGCGGACGTTGACCACCAGTGCGGGCCGAAAGCAGGCGAGGCAGGTGCCTCATGTCAAGGAATGGGCCTTTTGAGGATTGCCTTGCGCGCGGCTGGGATGCGGGCGAGACACGCGCCTATCGTGGGCTCAGGCACTGCCTGATTTCCGCTTCGCTCAGAGTGTGGTCTGAGCTTTTGGCGCGTTGATAAATCCGCTCTACGACATCATCGGTCGCGGGCACGCCATGGCGTTCCAGCCAGAACAATACGTTTGACTTGCCGCTCATGGGCCCGATGTCGATGATCTGCTCCCGTCCGAACAGGTGCGAGGGCACACCGGAGTAGACGGCGTTGGCCAATTCCATATCTTGCTTTTTGTACGCCTTGATCACGGCCGCGGCATGGACCCCGGTGGCGGTGCGGAATGCATCTTCGCCGACGACCGGATAGTTCGGCGGAATGGGCACGCCGGTGGCTTTCGATATCATCTGGCAATACTCCGGCAGTCGGGTCAGATCCTGGTCCGCCCAGGGCGGGATGCCCATCAGTTTGAGATTCACCAGCATCTGGTCCATCTGGGTGTTGCCTACACGCTCGCCGATTCCCAGGCCGCAGGCATGAACACATTCGGCGCCCGCTATCAATGCAGCCATGGAATTGGCGACCGCCAGGCCGCGGTCGCAGTGGCCGTGCCAGTCCACCCGAATGTTTTCGCCCGAGGGCTTTACCACCTCGGAGATGACGAAGCCCACCAGGGCAAACACTCCCATCGGGGTGGCATGTCCGGCGGTGTCACAGATCACGATCGCACGCGCGCCGCAGGCGATCGCGGTCGAATAGAGGCGCTTGACCATTTCTGGATCGCAGCGGGTTGTGTCCTCGGTGACGTACATCGGCTCGAGACCCAACGACACTGCGTACCTGACCGCCTTTTCCGTGGTCTTAACCAGGAAGTCGTCGGTCCAGTCTTCGGTGTAGCGACGAATCGGGCTGGATCCAATAAAGGTCGCGGCCTGAATGTTCAGCCCGGTGCGCTGAACGATTTCGGCGATGGGGCGAATGTCATGCTCGAGCGTGCGGGCGGCGCAGTTGGCGCGGATTTTCAGCTTGTGGCCGACGATCTCGCGGGCCAGGGCTTCCACGTCCGCGACCGCGCGGGGACCCGCTCCCGGCAGGCCCAGGTCGAGAGAATTGATGCCCAGGGCTTCCATCAGGTGAAGGATTTGGATTTTTTCTTCGATCGAGGGATCGCGCACTGAAGGCGACTGCAACCCGTCGCGCAGGGTCTCGTCGTTGAGCAGGACCCCGCCGGCAGGGCGCAGGTTGGCGGAGCCCATGCGGTTCCAGTCGTAGATGAGTTCGGAAGTGTTCACGAAAAGTCAGACTACAGTTCGGGGAAGAACGATTACCTCAGCGGCGGAAGCCGCCATAAGAAACGAACCCCTGGACGCAGCCCTGAAGGGCTGTTCCACCCAAACTGGTTTTCCGCCGCTCTCTTACTTCTTCGCCGGCACGGTCAGACCGAAGATCGATGTCTGTCCCTGCCCCGCCACATTCAGGCCGCTCACGCCCCCCGGGTTCGGCAAATAGAGCGTCTTGCAGTGCTCGCAACGATAGACTTCCGCGTCCGGTCCCCAGGCCTTCTCGGCATCACCACAGGCTTGCTCGACCACGTCGGTGGTGTAGAACCAGCGCTTGAGATGGCCACCACAGAACTTGCCCTTGACGTCCTTCTCGTTGCAGGACCGCTGTCCCACTTTCTTGATTTTTACTTTGTGATGGGGAAGCTGCGGCGGAGCAGTCGCGGTTTCGGTGGTGGCCAAGGGCTATCCTCGTGGCTGCGGCAAAGTGCCCGCCGGATTCACGAATTCATTTTACTCGAAGCGGTTTCGGCGGAGCCATAGCGGTTCAATCGAATTCTTTCTTCGGCGCAACTTGGTCGGATCCCACGCGGCCACCGGCGATGTCGGCGGCGAAATAATTCTCGCCTTTCACCGGTCCGCCCGCCATCCGGCGCAGCATGGCAATTTGCCCAACATGGGTCAAGGCATCGGCGACCGGGCCCTGAAACAGTCTTTCGGCGGGCGTGTGCAGCGGTTCGTCGGAGGCCAAATAATCGTCGAAACTCTTCAGCGCGACGAAGAAGCGGGTGGTTTCCTCGCCCCAGGGCAGGGGCTGGGAATCTTTCCACGTCTGCTTCCCCCGGGCGATAGACAAGCCCCAATCCATCAGGTCGCCGATGTGGGCTAGAATCTGCCCCGCAGTCCGGCTCGACTCGTAAGCGTGGAAATCGGCGAACCCCGTGGGCACGTTGCGCACGGCCTTGCCGCCGCGATAGGCAAGCGTGGCCAGGGTATGGCGCAAGAGTTCGCGTTTCGGATCAGAACTCGCAGTCATGGCGCTACCTCCGTTTTTTGTTCTTCACCGCTCCCATGGCCCGGACCGCGCCCCGCAGCCGCCGGCCTAACCCGCGGGCAAATTGCCAATCGAGCAGCCCTTCCATCTGGCGCGCGAAGGCCTTTCCATACCCGTACCACCAGATTTTTTCCATTCCCGGCAGCCGGTCGGAGTCGATGTATTTCATCCGCCCCATTTCTTCCAGGCCAAAGCGTCCATGAGAACGGCCTATGCCACTCGCCTTCACGCCGCCGTGTGGGGCTTCGCTGATGCCGAAACAGGAGACAGCATCGTTCACCATGACCGTTCCCGCCTCAATGCGCCGTGCCAGCGCGTCTCCGCGGGCCCGATCTCGAGTCCATACGCTGGCCGCCAGACCGAATTCCGAATCGTTGGCCAGACCGATGGCTTGGTCGTCGCTGTCGAACGGCATTACCGGCAGCACCGGCCCGAACGTCTCTTCACGCATGATGCGCATGCCGTGAGTGACGTCCGCCAATACGGTCGGTGCATAGTAGTTCGCCCCGATTTCCGGGAGCCGTTTCCCGCCCGCCAGCACGCGCGCTCCCTGCACCCGGGCTTCTTCCACCTGCGATTCCACATTCAACAGCTGGCGCTGGTGGATCAGGGGGCCAATGTCGGTTTCAGGATCGATCCCGCTGCCCACTCGCAATTGCCGGGTATGGCGCACGCAGGCCTCGAGAAATGGCCCGTACAAACTGCGATGCACATAGCAACGCTCGACCGAAAGACAGGCCTGCCCGGCGTTGACGAACGCGCCCCAGACGGCGCCTCGGGAAGCGATTTCGATATCGGCATCGTCGAGCACCAGCATCGCATCCTTGCCGCCCAGCTCGAGCACTACCGGCAGCAGGCGCGCAGCGGCGCTCTGTGCGATCCGCCTCCCGGTGGGTACGCTCCCGGTAAAGACCAGCTTGTCTATGGTGGCGTTGATCAGGGCTGCCCCGGTTGTGCCATTGCCGACGACTACCTGGAAAATTTCCTCGGGCACTCCTGCCTCATACAGGAGCGACGCCAGTTCAAGGGCGGTGAGCGAGGTAAACTCCGAGGGCTTGACCACCACTGCATTGCCCGCCACCAGTGCAGCCAGGCTTTCCGTGGCTGGAATCGAAAAGGGGTAGTTCCATGGCGAGATGATTGCGATCACACCGTAGGGCTCGCGAACCAGGCGGCCGGACTTGGTCTTCATGGCCAGATTACCGTGAGGGATAGGTTCGTCCCGCAGCAAGCGGTAGGCGTCGTCAATCAAGAAGCGCGCGGCGTCGAGCACCACCAGCACCTCGGTGAGCAGCGCCTCGACGTAAGGTTTGCCGGCTTCGCGGGTAACCAGCTGCGCGACCTGGGATTTTTTCCGGTGCAGCAAGGCCTGGAAGGCACGCAGAATCGCAATTCGCTTGCGCACGCCCATCCCTGCCCAGGCCGGCTGCGCGGCCCGAGTTCGGGCCACCGCGGCATGAACCTCAGTTTCTGAAGCGCATTCGAATTGCTGGAGAATCTCCCCGGTTGCGGGATTAGTTGAGGCCACCTTCGGCGCGACGACCTGCAGATTGGAAGCCATACTCTGGAAAAGTCTACGCGGGCGGGGGCGCGTGCGCCACATGGCCGCGTCTGCAGCTAGTATTCCACGCTCACCAGATACAGCCCACTCGCCGGAGCTGTCGCACCTGCGGCTGAGCGCGTGCGCGCTTCGAGAATGCGTGTGATATCAGAAGGCTGCAGCGTGCCCTTTCCAGCAAGCAAAAAGGTCCCCACAAGATTTCGCACCAGGTGGTGAAGAAACCCGTTGCCGCGGACCGTGTAGACGAGCTCGTCCCCCTGGTGTTCCCAGCCGGAAGACAAAATTCGCCGGACGTTCGACCCCTCTTCCTCCTTTTTCCGCTCCGGGTCCACCGCGGCGAACGAGGTGAAATCGTGTTCCCCCATGATCGCGGATGCAGCCTGTTGCATCAAACCTTCGTCCAGGGGATAGGGATAGTGCCAGACATAGCGTGCCAGAAAAGGCGGGCATATCGATCCGCGATACATGCGGTAGCGATAGGTTTTGGCGCGGGCGGCCTTGCGGGCGTGGAATGCGGGCGGCATCTCGGCCGCCTCAAGCACGCGGATCGCGGCGGGCAAAACGTCATTAAGCGCGCTCACCAGATTCTCCGCCGGGATGGAGGATTGGATTGCGAAAGTGGCCACTTGGCCGAGGGCATGCACGCCGGCATCGGTGCGCCCGGAGCCCTGGGGCAAGACCTTTTCCCCGGTGACTCGTCCAACCGCAGAGGCCAGCGTCCCCTGGATGGTGGCCGACTCGGGCTGGACCTGCCACCCAGCGAAGTCCGTACCGTCGTAGGCCAGGACCAATTTGAGATTGCGCATCGCGTTTGTTTGGAGTCGTCCCGGAGGCCTCGCTCATCCAATCGGTTTGGCAAATCTTTACAAAGCTTTACCGATTGCCGCGGCGTGACGCAAACCCGGGCTGGCGCGTCATTTATACTATTGCATTCACAACCCGACCCGGGACCAAAAGTAAGGACGGCGCCCAGCACAAAAATGAAACCTGGGGCGCGCAAAATGCGTATCAACGCTTGATTTCCAGAAGCCTAGGCCATCTTCGCGATCAGCTTGTGCAGGGAGAGAATCGAATGTACTTGTCGGCTTTGCATTGTGCCCTCCGGCGGACGCTGGCAGTCGTCCTGGCCGGAGTTTTGACCGCAAGCAGCTGGGCGCAAACCGCCCAGCCCGCACCCCCGCCAAACGGTCCGCAACCGCAGCGCTTCGTGGTCTCGGACTACAGCAAGCCCCAGTCTCACTTTCCGAATCCGATCGCCCCCTACCGGCCGCAAAGCTTGCCTGCGCCGGATTTGAGCAATACGTCGCGAATTACGCAGTTGATGAGGGACGGAAAGCTGTACCTGTCGATCGATGACGCGGTGGCGCTAGCTCTGGAGAATAACCTTGACATCGCCATCCAGCGCTACAACCTGGCCATCGCCGATACCGATATTCTGCGCGCCAAGGCGGGAGGCAGCACGCTGGGCGTCAACAGCGGCGTGGTGACCAATACTCCCGGCGGCGGCACCGGTGGTCTCAGCGGATCGGTCGGTTCGGGCACCGGAGGCACCAGCGCCGGACTGGGCGGAGCCGGCACCGGCGCAGGCGGATTGGTCAATTCCACTCTGGGCAGTGGTCCCCCCATCACCAGTTTCGATCCCGTGCTTTCGGGCACGCTGCAGATGGATAGGGCGTTCACCCAGTCCTCGAGCATTTTCAGCCCCATCCCGGTGGCGAACTCTAATACCGGAACGGCCACCTTCAGCTACTTGCAGGGCTTCCAGACCGGCACCAACCTGTCGGTGGGATTCAACAATACTCACAGTACAACCAACAGTCCGACGGCGACCTACAGTCCGTTTTTAAGTTCCGGATTCAAGTTCCAGCTTACCCAGCACCTGTTGCAGGGCTTCGGCTTCGCCCCCAACACCCGCTTTATCAAGATCGCCAAGAACAACCGCGAGATTTCTGACGTCGCCTTCCGGCTGCAAATCATCACCACCGTGGACCAGATCCAGAACATATACTGGGACCTGGTCTTCGCCTACGAGAATGTGCGGGTACAGAACGAATCGCTGGCGTTCGCGGACAAGACGCTTTCCGACACCAGGAAACAGGTGGAAATCGGCACGCTGGCGCCCATCGAAGTAGTGCGTGCGCAGAGCACCGTGGCCAGCGATCAGCAACAACTCACGCTGGCGCAGACCAACCTGCAATTGCAGCAGTTGCTGATGAAGAACGCGCTGAGCCGCACGCTGGTGGACCCCAGCCTGGCCGATGCCGCAGTGATTCCGACCTCCACCATGCAACTGCCGCAACAGGAACCCGTAGTACCCATACAGGATCTGGTGAATGATGCGCTCAGCCATCGGGCCGAGCTGGCGGAAGCTCGCATCACCCTGGCAAACTCCGAAATCAGCAACAAGGCGGTGCGCAGCTCGCTGTTGCCGACTCTGGACATGTACGCATACTACGGAGGAACCGGCATCGGCGGAAACGTGGCCTTGCCCCCCTGCACCGGAACCAGCGGCCCTTTCGAAGCCTGCTTTGATCCCGCCAACGCAGCGCCGCCCTTCCGCAACGGTGGCCCCGTGGGTTATGGCAGCGCGCTGAGCCAGCTGGTGGATTCGAGCTCTCCCGACAAGGGTGTGGGCCTCACTCTGACCATTCCGCTGCGCAACCGGGTGGCCCAGGCAACCCAGATTCGCTCTGAACTGGAATATCGCCAGTCGCAAATGCGATTGCAGCAGCTGGAAAACCAGATTCGCATTGAAGTGCGCAGCGCGCAGTTTAACGTGCAGCAGAACCGGGCCAGTGTGGCCTCGGCCCAGGCTGCGGTAGATCTGGGCCGCCAGTCCCTGGACGCTGAACAGAAGAAGTATGCTCTGGGGGCCTCCACCACTACCCTGGTACTGCAGAATCAGAGCGCCCTGGCGCAGGCCGAATCCACCCTGGTATCGGCCATGGCGGCGTATGAGAAAGCGCAGGTCGAACTGGATCGGGCCACCGGACGGTTGCTGGATCACTCCGGCGTCCAGATTTCCGATGCGGAGCGCGGGGAAGTGACCCATATGCCGAACGTTCCTTTTGTGGCTCCACGGGTAGAAGCGCAGCCCCCGGTTGTGCCACCTGCTCCACAGCCGACCGCACCACCACAGTAGTCGGAACGGAGTCACGCAGAGGCCGAACCAGTCCTGACCGAAGGAGGAGAAGGACATCTGCCTCTGCGTGAATCCCGGCGGCCATTTCGCCGCGGCCTCCCTCCGGTTTATGCTCTCCGCGTGAACCTTTCCGTCGTCCTGATCACGTACAACGAGCAGTCCAATCTGGCGCGAACGCTGGCAAGCGTGCAGTCGCTGGTGCGCGATGGCGCCGGAGAAATCATCGTCGTAGATTCGGCTTCGACCGATCGCACGGTAGAGATCGCGAAGTCTTTCGGCGCCCGGGTTTTCGTCGAGGACTGGAAAGGCTACGCGGCACAGAAAAATTCAGCCATCGAGAAGGCATCTGGAGAATGGATTCTGAGCCTGGATGCGGATGAAGAGCTTAGTCACGGCGCCGTGCATGCGATCGGGCAGATCCTCGGACCCGACGCACAGAAGTACGCAACCGTCTCCGCCGTCTGGTTTGCCCGCAAGAATCATTTCCTCGGGCGCTGGATCCGGCACGGCGGATTTTATCCCGACCGCAAGCTTCGACTTTTCCGGCGCGGCCAGGCAAGCTTCTCCGCGCGCGCAGTTCATGAAACAGTCTCCACTAGCGGACCCACCGCAGTGGCCGAACATGACTTCAATCTGGGCCAGAGCATCGCCCTGATCCACCACTCCTACCCCACACTCTCCGACTACCTTGACCACATGAACCGCTATTCCTCGCTGGGTGCAGAAATGGCGGTGGCCGATGGACGTGCCGGATTCAGTGTCATCAACATCGCCGTTCGCCCCTGGCTGACGTTTTTCTATAACTATTTTCTGCGGCTGGGTTTTCTC
The DNA here is from genome assembly GCA_035937515.1 of Terriglobales bacterium. GTDB lineage: Bacteria > Acidobacteriota > Terriglobia > Terriglobales > Acidobacteriaceae > JAIQFF01. The sequence continues at coordinate 52,852 of DASZHW010000156.1, forward strand.
GACGGCCGGGAAGGACTGCTGCTGCACCTGTATCACGCGGTGTACGTTTCCTGGAAATATGCCAAGGCGTGGGAGCTGACGAAAACAAGAGCAGATTCCTCGCGGACTAAAGTCCACTCGGAATGACAAACTGGAATTGAGAACCGAAAATTAACCCGCTCGGGTTCCGTCCGGGACCGGGCTTTCCGGCACGGCCAGCACGGGACGCACGCCGTCGACATAGCCGACGTCGAACAGCATTCCTTCCGACAGCACACCCCGCATCTTGCGCGGCTCCAGATTGACGACGAACAGCGCCTGCCTGCCTTCGATCTCCCGTGGGTCGGCACGCTCCGTCTTCATGCCGGCGACGATGGTGCGCTCGTGATCGCCAAAGCTCACTCGCAACTGGACCAGTTTGTCGGAATTGGGCACATCGGCCACAGCGACGATTGTCCCAACGCGAATGTCAATCTGATTGAGAACTTCCACGGAAACCACGGGCTTGAGGGGTGCGGGAGTCATGCTTCTGAAGATAACCACAGAGGACACTGGGGCACAGAGAAAAGTTCGCAGATGATCTTCCTCAGCGCTCTCTCTGTCCTCTGCGGTTATGCCTTTCTCAGCTTTTCTCTCACAAATTCAACGATCTCGGGCGTGACGTATTCCGGCGGCGAAATGCGAAACAGGGGACATCCCGCTGCTGGCTTCAGGGAAACCTCCTGCCAGGCCGGTTTCTGCCCCTGGTTTTCGTGCAGGATGACCGCATCCGCCTGGTCGAGAAATTCCTGGGCTGACTTCTTGAAGTCGGCGGTGGCAGGATCAAGGACGCTGAGATAGAGATCGGGCCGCAGGAACTTGAGAATGCTGTTCGACTCCAGGATCGCGTTCTCCGCCTCGTCCAGCCGACGACGAATTGCGGGCATGGCTTCGGCCAGACGTCCCTGCTCGCTGCGCACCCACCAGGCGCGCGCTGCTCCCGCAACCAGAAAACGTGACGTGTCCGATTCCCCGGAGCGGTCTTTCTCCTCAGCGATCCCCCAACTGTGATCGCCGGTGGCGCACAGGCAGGGCTTTCCATCTCTCGAGCAGACGCCGTGTCCATACTGCGTGACCTTGAGCGCGGTCCAGTTGTGTTCCGGCAGAGCCGCGATCAGGCCGGCGACGACGCTGGTCTTGCCCACGCTGCGCGAGTGCCCGCCAATGATGATGATGGCCATGGGAATTCGTCTTCGGCCCTTGGTCGTTGGTCGTTGGCACTTCGCCGTTTCGTAAATGCCTTCAGCATTGGTTTTGGCCGACGGCCAATGACCAAGAACCAACGACTATTTCTTAGCCAGACGCGCCAGAACTGCCAGCTGCTTCAGATATTCACGCACCGGACGTGCCGGAGTTCCCCAGAATGCCACGCCCTTGCCGCGCAGCACCTTGTTGGGGAGAACGCCGCCTTGTCCGCCCAGCATTACGCCTTCTTCGATGCGAGCATGCTCGCCAATACCCACCTGGCCGCCCAGCACTACGTTCTTCTCGATCACAATGCCGCCGGACAGTCCGGTCTGGGCCGCGATCACCACATCTTCCCCAATCTGACAGTTGTGTCCGATGTGCACCAGGTTATCGATCTTGGTGCCGCGCCCGATGCGAGTCACCTCCAGGGCGCCGCGGTCAATGGTGGTATTCGCGCCGATCTCCACATCGTCTCCAATTTCGAGACGGCCGACCTGGGGAAACTTTTCGTAGTGTCCCGATGCCGGGTCGCGAACATAGCCGAAGCCGTCGCTGCCCAGCACCGCTCCGGCATGAACGATCACGCGGTTGCCGAGGCGGGCGCCAGGGTAGATCGTGACGTTCGGGTAGAGCTGACAGTCGCGTCCGATGCTGGCGTGGGCGCCGACTACCCCGCCTGCGCCGATCCGGGTGCGATCACCGATTTCCGCCTTCTCCCCGATGGCCGCTCGTTCCGCCACCATCACGTCTTTGCCCAGCCGGGCCGACCCATGGACCACTGCGCTGGAGTGGGTTCCAGGCTGGGTCCCGGCTCCGGAATTCAGAAGCCGCGCCGCGCGCGCGAATGCCAGCTTGGGATGCTGCGCGATGAGCAGCGGCTTGGCGCTGGCCTTGCTCCCGGTGAACTCCGCCCGGGCAAATTCCCCGACGATCACGGCAGCGGCGCGTGATCGCAATGCGGAGCCCAAGTGCCTTATGTCCTCGACAAAGACCAGGTCGCCAGTCCCTGCCAGCGCGATGCTGGCGATTCCGCTGACCTCCACGGCTCCATCTCCGACCACTTGCGCCTGCACCGATTCGGCAACCGTCCTGAGTGACCGCTTCATGGCATCTTTGTATACGTTTGGCAGAGGAAAGAAAAGCCGGAGGAAGTCTGACAGCGTCCCAAAACTCGAGGACCACGAAGTACACGAAGGTACAAATCTCCGAAGTCCCTTCGTGCGCCTTGGTGTGCTTTCGAGTGCAGTCCAGAGGCCTGCCGGGGGACTAAAATGCTGGCATGGAGAAGAAAATCTTCTGGGTCAGCTTTACCGTGCTGGGGCTGGCCGCAGATTTTATTCTGCCCATCTGGTGGGCACTGGGCGCAACCATCCCCATTGCTTATGCCAGCTGGTGGATTGCCTACCGCAGCGACTGGTTTTAAGACGCAGGCCGAGTCCCGCGGCGTCATGAAAAAAAGCCCCGATGCCAATCGGGGCCTGGAAACAGGAACGCGAACTACTTACTCGCCGCCGTCTTGGCCCACTTGGCCAACACATTCAGGAACGGATAGGCGTTGGGAGGAGCGGGAATAGTGCCGGTCAACGAGGTCTTGAAGGGCACCATGCGGCCGTAGAACTGGCGGGTTGCGTCTTTGTCCTGGTCAATGGCGGCCCCGCTGAGCTCCAGTCCAGCGAACAGTCCACGCGCTCGGGAATAGCTGAGCACCTGCGCCTTCAGTTTCCAGTCAGTATCGGCGGCGGCGTGACGGCCCACCGGCCCGGCGGCCACGCTGGCATCGGCCCCCAGTTTGAACTGGCTGCTCAGCAGGTTCTTCATGCCATTGTCGTTCATGATCAGCATCACCAGGTCTACCGCCTGGGCGCCAATCTGCAGACCGAAACTGCCGCCCTTGATGCTGAAGAACGCGGGTGCGCTCCAGCCCTTCGCAGTGCGGCAGCTGGCGACACCGCGTCCAAAACGCGCGCCCACAATGAATCCGCCCTTGAGCATGGTGGGCACCACGGCAACACACTGGGCTGACCCCAGGACTTCTTCCGGAATGCCCTGGTCGGGAGCTGCCTCGATTTCATCCAGCACCGTACCGGCGGCTTTGATGCGGTCGTCGGCTTTGGTTGTGTCCTCGTCATCATCCTTAGCCCACACCGGGAAAGCAAAACAGAGAACCAAACACAGAACGAGAAGTCTTTTCATGTTCTTCCTTGCTTTCGGGAGTTTCCAGAACCTACTTCCAGCTTAACACAGTGATTTTAGCGGATTTAGACAGATGCGGGGGGCGTCAGACGGAATTTTAGTGGGGCCCACAAGGTCAGAAAAACGTCTTGTCCTGGATCATTTTGCTGAAGGCAAAAAAAATCGGGGTCAGCCGCGGCGACCCTAAAATCTCCGCTTCCAACCCCGTCTCCCAGGTTCTGTGGTAGGTGAAGCGAGTATGCGGCGGAGCGAGCGAAGCGACAAGATTACCTAGGTCATTGGCCCAAAGTAACTATGTCTCGAGCCGGCTTATTTCGCCGTGACCAGCGAGTGAGTAATGGCATGGACGGAGAGTGCGATGCGGTTCTGCACTCCTACCTTGCGCATCAACTTGGCCACGTGGGCTTTGACAGTGCGCTCCTCAATCCCGAGCGCGGAGCCGATTTCCTTGTTGGACCGTCCGGCCACCAGCATTTCCAGAACTTCCTTCTCCCGGTCGGTAAAGGTGACCCGGCCGGCCGGAAAGATGCGGCCCGGAGCGGAACTTACGCGCTCGATGAACATGGAGAGCACGCGGCGCGGGGCCCAGACCGAGCCTTGATTCACTACCCGGATGGCCTGCACAAACTCGGCAGGAGAAGCGGCTTCATCCACATAGCCCTTGGCCCCTGAAGCCACGGCCTTCAAAATGGTTTCCTCGTCCATGCCCGAACCTGTCACAATGATGCGCAGGTCGGGACGGCTGGCCTTGAGGCTGGCCATGAGATCAAAGAGGTTCTGCCCGTTGCGGTTGCCCAGCAGCACCAGATCAACGTTCGGCAGGGTGGCGATATCGGGAAGAGAGGCGGCAATCAGCTCGAAGTCGGTCTCCGAGTCGAACAAGGCGCGAAATCCAACGAAACGTAGCGGATCGCTTTCCACGACTGCAAGACGAATGACCGGTTTTTTTGCTGGTGACGCCTTCATGGCAGCTGCTGCCTTCATAGGGTTCCCTGTTTGATCGCGATGCCTTTTGGTTTCGAAACTGGCCTAGCATAACTGATTTGCCCACGAGCGGAACCATCTTGCAACGGTTTGGCGATTACGCCGGTAACGTGGTAAGCATCAGGAAAAAGGACAAATAACTGCACATGAAACCACATGGAAACATCGTGCGAGGGGTGGTGGCGATACTGCTGCTGAGCGGGCTCGCCGCCTGGACTCAGACTACCTATCAACCTAAATTCCGGGGCGATCCGGCGCGCTCGGACTCGGAAGCAGCCGCCCTGGGCTACATGCGCACCGTCATTCGCGCGCAGAAACTCTACAAGAAAAAGAATGACAAGTACGCCAGTTCACTAGCGGACCTGGTCCATACCGGGTCGTTCACCAAGCGCATGGTCAATCCCGAGCGTGGCGACTACTCCGTGGGCTTTCGTCCACACAAAGAAAAAGGAAAGGACGAAGACGGATACCAGTTGACCCTCACTCCCAAGCAACTGGACGCAGATCACCGCTCCTTCTATGCCGAAGAGGACGGTGTGATCCACGCCGATGACCAGGGCCCCGCGACTGACAAGTCGCCGGTGGTGAAGTAAATGGAGTGGCTAGTGGTCAGTGAGCAGTCGCCCGTGACTGGTTACTGCTCACTCATCACTGACCACTGATTACTGTCCACTGATCTCCGCCGCTTTGCCATCCCGGTAGATTATGGTCACCGGTTTCCCACCGTTTGGATAGTGAACCGTTTTTACCGATGCGTCGGTTTGCCGTTCGGGAACCCCCATCCCGATGGCGAAGTCCGACTGAAATTCGTTCATCCCCAGCTTGACCTGATGTTGCGCGATGGATTCCCAAACATCCGCGGACCAGTGCTTGTAGAGGTCGCGAGGATCCTGGATGTAGAAAATTTCGTCGGAGAAAAGCTTGTAACTGTCCCCGGTCAGCCAGCCCACAGGAAGCGCGTAGCTCTTGCCTTCCAGTTCGAAAACAGCCATCACCTGGCGCAGGTGGGCCGAACCAGGCGCGGTGTCCTCGACCACGTCTTTAATGTCCAGTTTCTGGATGGGGAGCAGGAGACCGGCCTCGCGCGAAAAGTCGGTTCGGCGGCGTGCGCGATCGTAGGGATAGTAAGTGTAGCGGTAGCCCTCTTTGACCCACACCGGCTGCTGGGTGAGCTGTTTCGCCGATTTCAAGTCGTAGGGATAGAGCTTCTTGGGCACTACGTAGTAGTCCGGGTTGAGCGCCAGTTCATGCTTCGCCGCGGGTTCTGCCGCAGGGGAGCGGCGCTCGTAGGCAACATAAGCCGCGCGAAGGCCGGCCACCGCGATCGCCGCCACCAACACCAACTGAATTTTGCGTTTCGATTGCGGACTCATATTGCCGCTGCCCTCACGCGGAGCCTCCTGCGGAAGTGTAAACTATCAGGTTGAGCATCCCAGTCAGCTTCAGGGAGCGCCGTCGTACCCAGGAGAAATCGGAGTGAGTCTTACGGAGAGCGAAGTCATCAGCGCCCTGAAACAATGCTATGACCCAGAAATCCCGGTCAATATTGTCGATCTCGGCTTGATCTACGGGGTCCGCTTTGAACCTGCGCCGGAGGAGAAACAGGACGTCACCGTAGAAATGACGCTGACGGCTCAGGGCTGTCCCTCGCACGTCATGATTGGGGAGCAGGTAAAAGCCCGGGTGGAACAATTGCCGGGCGTGCGCCAGGCTACGGTCAACGTGGTGTGGAATCCGCCATGGACCCCCGATCGCTTAAGCCCCGACGCCCGCAAGCAGCTGGGCATCGAGTAGTCAGCCGTTCAGCAGAGAATCGTACCAGGCCCGCGAGCGATTTTCGGCGGCCTCGGCCAGACGTTCTCCCACCCGCGTGGCCACTTCAAGAAATTGATTGCTGCTCTCGATGTAGCCGGGCAGCTTCCTGCGCACTTCGGCGAATTTTTCCGGATACTCCGAGGCCAGCGTTGCCAGCCCGACGCCGGCCACGATGATTCCCGCCGTCCACTTTCGCTTCAGAAACAGGGCTGTACCCAGGCCCGCAGAACTTCCCACCAGCGCCACCTTCCAGTTTTCCATCCCGCCCCTCCACCTTCCCCGATTGTATCCGGACTTCAGACCCGGTACTTTATATTGCCCAACTTACCACGGAGGACTTGGATGCCAAAACCAGGCGGGATATTTGTGCCGGCATGGATCTTTTTTCTTCTTGTGACCAGCCTGGCGACGGGAGCCGCAGCCCAGGCCAAACCTCGAGCGCGAGACCTGGGAGTTCCGTTTGACGGCACGCCCGGCCCATTCAATGCCATCACCGACGTCAAGGGCGTCGAAGTCGGACATACCACTCTGATTTCCGGCGAGGGCGCTCTCAAAGTGGGGGTCGGCCCGGTGCGCACCGGAGTCACCGCGATTCTGCCCCGAGGCAAGGATTCGCTCGACCCCGTATTCGCCGGATGGTTCGCTCTGAACGGCAACGGCGAGATGACTGGAACCGCCTGGCTGGAGGATTCCGGCTTCCTTGATGGACCGGTGATGATCACCAATACCCACAGTGTGGGCGTGGTGCGCGATGCTGTGATCGCCTGGCGAGTGAAGCGCGCGCCGCCGGACTCCGAGGGCTATTCCTGGTCGCTGCCGGTCGTCGCCGAGACCGCGGACGACGACTTGAACGACATGAACGGATTTCACGTCAAGCCCGAGCACGTGGTCCATGCTCTGGACACCGCCACCGGCGGACCGGTTGAGGAAGGCAGCGTCGGCGGGGGCACGGGCATGGTCTGTAACGAGTTCAAAGGCGGGATCGGGAGCTCCTCCCGCGTGCTCGACACCAAGTCTGGCGGCTACACGGTAGGCGTGCTGGTGCAGTGCAATTACGGATACCGCAGCCAGCTGCGTATCGCGGGAGTTCCGGTCGGCCGGGAGATTTCCGAGCAAACGGTGAAGGGCGATGATATTGGATCCATCATTGTGGTCGTGGCCACGGACGCGCCGTTGATTCCGACGCAGCTCAAACGCGTGGCCAGGCGCGTGTCGCTTGGCTTGGGGCGAGACGGAAGCTTTTCCGGAGACGGTTCGGGGGACATTTTCATCGCGTTCTCCACCGCCAACCCCGGCGCCGCCACGCCGACCGGCGTGCGCCAACTGACGATGCTCCCCAACCAGCGCCTCAATCCCATTTTTCTTGCCACCGTACAGGCCACGGAAGAAGCCGTGATCAATGCCATGGTGGCGGCAAAGACGATGAAGGGGATCAACGACTTCGAAGTCATCGGTCTTCCCCAGGACAAGTTGCGTGAAGTGCTGAAGAAGTACAACCGGCTGGTGAAGTAGCGTCTAGTGTGGCGCGGGCTCCCTCGCCCGCGAAGGCCGCGGAGCTTCGCCCGCCTGGACGAGTCCCCCCTCGACTCTCGCTCAGGATGGGCTTCGACCCATCCCCACGCATTTTCTCTCAATAGATCGTGTATCCCGGCGCCGGTGTCCTCAGATCCGGTTTCGACGCCATCAGCAACAACGCTCCCATCTTCTTGAAGGCGCGCAGGTCTTGCAGACTATGGAAGGACTTCGTCTGATAGTCGTCCGGTGTGGGCGTGTCGTCGGGAATGCGGCGGGCTTCGACGTTCTCGAAAGCATGCTTCTGCAACAACTCCACATACTCCGCTTCAGAACGGACGTGGACGGGCACCTTAAGCTTATCCACCCATTGCAGCGAGTATGGATTGTCCTTGTACAAATTGATCAGGATGAACAAACGCCCGTGCGGCGCCATGACCCGAAACAGCTCATTCAGCGTGCGATCCTGATCGGGATAGTAGTAAAACGATTCGACCGACAAAACCTTGTCAAAGAAATTTTCCTCCCAGGGAATCTGCTGGGCCGATCCCCAGACGTACAGAATATTCTCGAAATCTTTGGACGCCGCGCGCGCCTGGCGCACCATTTCGTCGGAGACATCGAGGCCTACGACCTGGCCGAAACCTTCAGGGCCGTCGCCCACCAGCCGCGACAGCAGCCGTGTGGCCCAGCCCGAGCCGCATCCCAGATCGAGCACACGTTCGCCCGGGCGGAGATCCATCAGCCGCAGGGTTTTCTCAGTGATATCGAGATGATGGTTCTCCATCTTCTCGCCTTCACCGGCCAGCGCCCAGCGATTGAATTCCAGTTGCAGCTTCTCATCGGGGGTCTGGGGTTTCTCGGGCAACCTGGGCTCCCTCGTGGACCTTGGTTTCCTTCGTGGTTTGCGCCTTTGATTTTATAACCACCCAGGTCACGAAGGGACACGAAGGTATGCTACAGTCTTGCTCCTGATGGCGGACCCTCAGCCCAAGCCTGAGCCACTCTACTGTCCTAACTGCGCCAGGGAAACCACCGATCCGCTGACTTGCGGCGATTGCTCAGCCGTCATTTGCCGCAACTGTGGCACACCCCTGGAATCGCCGGACGAATTGGGGATGGGATAACTGCTCATGAGCCTGCCGCCGGTTTCGCCCCCCTCCGCCGCGAACTCTGATTCCCGGCCCAGTCTGGTTCGCGGACTTTCGCTTTTGGACTCCGTCCTGCTCCTGGTCAGCGGCATCATTGGCTCTTCGATTTTTCTTACCGCCAAAGATATTGCCGGCCCGCTGCCGCAACCGATGCTGTTCCTGCTGGTCTGGGTCCTGGGCGCAGTGATTTCCCTGTTCGGTTGCGTTGCTTTCGCCGAACTCGGCTCCATGTTCCCCGATTCCGGCGGCCAATATGTCTATCTGCGTGAAGCCTACGGCGACCTTCCCGCATTTCTCTATGGCTGGATGCTGTTCAGCGTGGCCAACGGCGGCACCATCGCCGCCCTCTGTGTGGCCTCGGCGGCTTACATGGGGCAAATCATACCTGTGATCTCCCGGGAACACGTCGTGCTCTCGCTGGCGGGCGTCACCGTCACTCGCGCTCACGTTGTGGGTTTGTTCCTGATCGCCTTAGTCACCTACGTCAATGTGGTCGGACTGCGTTGGGGAAAACTGCTGCAGAACGTATCCACCTGGACCAAGTTTGGCGCCATGGCGGCTTTCGTGGTGCTGGGATTTGCCATCGGCAAAGGCAGTTGGACGAACTTCAGCGGACATGGTGTCGGCCTGACCATGGGCCTGGGGCCGGCACAATTTATTTCTGCCCTGGGCGTGGGCCTGATTGCAGTTTTCTGGGCCTATGACGGATGGGTCTACATCACCTGGGTCGCAGGCGAGGTCAAGGAGCCGCGCCGTAACGTTCCCCGCGCCATGGTACTGGGCATCCTGGTCGTCGGCGTCATTTACATGGCCATGAACGTAACTTACGTTTACGCCATGCCGTTGAGCGAAATCGCCACGCACGAGACCATCGCTCACGCTGCCGCTGCCGCACTGTTTTCCCCGCACGCCGCTCTCTGGCTCTCCGCTACCATTGCCGTCTCCTGCTTCAGTGCCGCCGCCACCTGCACGCTCTCGGGGGCGCGGGTTTGTCTGGCCATGGCCCAGGACGGCGCCTTTTTTCCGCGCATGGCGGAAATCCATCCCAAGTGGCGCACTCCCGCGTTCGGCCTGATCGGCCTGGGAATCTGGGCGGCAGTTCTGGCGTTGAGCGGACGCTATGACCAGCTTTACACCTACGTTATCTATGGCATGGTGCTGTCGTACACGCTCACTGTGATTGGCCTGTTTGTCCTCCGCTGGAAGCGGCCCGACATTCCGCGCCCGTACCGCTGTGCGGGATATCCCTGGCTGCCGGGGATCTATGTACTGGTCGGGAGCGCGTGGACGCTGAATACGATCCTCACCCGGCCGACCGAGGCTTTCTGGGGCACTGCGATCATTCTGCTCGGCGTGCCCGGCTATTTGTATTGGAAACGAAAACGCCGGAAAGAAATCACGTAGCCCGGGTACCTCCGCATCCCCTGTGTCCTCCGTGGTCAGGCCGGCGGACTTTGGATTCACCACGGAGTACGCGGAGGACAGGGAGAATGTCCCAGTCAAAACCCGTTCCCGGCCAACCTGTTCCCGGCCAACCTGGAAATATCAACTCCCTCTCCTCTGCCGTTGTGGCCGGCAATGCTGAGGCTCCCAACCAACCCAAGCGCGTCCTGGGCTTTCGCGATCTGGTGCTGTTCTACGTAGTTACCGGCATCAGCCTGCGTTGGATCGCAACCGCGGCGGCCGCTGGGCCCAGCTCGATCGTGATCTGGATCGGAGCCTGGCTGGTTTTTTATATCCCGCTGGCTTTTTCCGTCGTGGAACTGTCGTCGCGCTATCCCGACGAGGGCGGGCTTTATGTCTGGAGCAAGAAAGCGTTCGGCGATTTTTCCGGATTCATGTCGGCGTGGGCTTACTGGACCAGCAATCTGCCTTACTTCCCTGCCGTACTTTATTTCGCCGCCAGCAATGTCATTTTCATGCGGCAGAGCGCTTGGGGGCATCTCTCGAACGACGCCGCCTTCTACATTATTTTTTCGCTGCTCGCCTTGACCCTGGCGACGGTAGTGAACGTGGTCGGTCTGGACGTCGGCAAGTGGTTGCACAACCTGGGCGCGATCGCGATGTGGGTTCCGGCGGTGATCGTGATTGTGATGGGTGGAATCGCGTGGCACCGCTTTGGTTCGGCGAACGCATTCACCTTGCACACCATGACACCCAGCATTCACTTCAAGGACATTATTTTCTGGTCTTTGCTGGTGTTCGCCTTCGGAGGATGTGAAACCGGTTCATTCCTGGGTGGCGAGATCAAGAATCCGCGGCGCACTATTCCGTGGGCGGTGTTCGCGGCGGGCGTAACCGTGGCATTTTGCTACATCATCGGAACTGTGGGTGTGCTGGTGGCGCTGCCATCCGGAGAGGTCAGCAACCTGCAAGGCTTGGTCCAGGCAATCGCCAAGACGGTCGAGCGGGTTGGATATTACTGGACGCTGCCGTTGGCGGCGTTTCTGATTGCCCTGAGCAATGTCGGCGCGGCCGCCGCCTATCTGGCCGCGGTGGCCCGGTTGCCATTCGTTGCCGGCATTGACCATTTTCTGCCGCCGGCGTTCGGCATGCTGCATCCGCGCTGGAAAACTCCGTGGGTCTCGCTGCTCATACAATATTTTGTCGGGATACTGTTCATCTTTCTCGGACAAGCCGGAACCAGCGTGAAAGGCGCCTATGACGTACTAGCCAGCATGACCGTGATTACCTACTTCATTCCCTACTTGTACGTATTTGGCGCCATGATCAAATTGCAGCGCGAGCCCGCAGGGCCGGAGGTAATCCGGGTTCCAGGGGGAAAGCCTGTGGCCTTCTCGATCTCCGTGATCGGTCTGCTCACCACCACCGCCACAATCCTGCTGTCTGTCGTGCCTCCTGCGGATGACCCTAACAAGCCGCTGGCGGTGTTGAAGATTGTGGGAGGCACGGCAGTGCTGATGGCTGCGGGAGGGTGGATTTATTGGGCGGGAAAGAGAAGAGCTGCACGCTCTTCGTAGCGCCGGCCTCTGGCCGGCTGTCTGGCAGGCGTCCCGCCCGCCCATCGGGCCGCCGGGACGGCGGCGCTACTAAACCGGCGTCGCCGTCTTTCTCTCCGGATTGAAGAACGGCAGCTTTACGATCTTTGCCGTCACCTGCTGCCGGATCGCCTCGATGGTGATTTCCATCTGTAGCTTCGTCCCAATCTGTGAGTGAGCTGTGTCCACGCTGGCGAGCGCGATCATCTTTTTCAGCACCGGCGACCATGTGGTGGTCGTTGCCTTGCCGACCTGCTTGTCGTCCAGATAAACGGGAACCGCCACGCGCGAGGCCTGGCTGGGGGCTGCGGGCGTGAGGCCGAACTTCTCGTAGCGCTCTTCCACCTCGGTCCAATCGATTTCCAGCCCAACAAACTGCCGCGGCACGCCGTGTGCCTGGTCCTTTGCCAGCGCGGCTCGGCCAATAAAGTTCTCTTTCTCCAGGTGGACCATCTTGCCGAAGCCCAGCTCGTAGGGTGAATATTTCTGCGACGAGATCAGCGCCTTTTTGCTGCTGGTGTAATCCACCTCGATCAGCAACAATCCGGCCTCGACCCGGGCCACATCCAGCGCCAGCATCCCCGCGGCGTGGATATCGAACTGCTTGCCCTTGTCCATCAGGGTGTCCCACACCTTCACCGCGTCGCTCCACGGAACCCAGATTTCATAACCCAGGTCGCCGGTGTATCCGGTGCGGGAGATGTCCACGAACACATTGCCGATCTTGCCGCGGGTCACGCGGAAGTATTTGAGATTGGCGATGTCGGCAGCCTCCGCAACCGATTTCAGCAACTTGCCAGAAGTCGGCCCCTGCAACGCCAAGGCGGCTACTTTCTCGGAAATATCTTCCACCTGCACATCCATGTTCAGGCCGTTCTGGCGGAACCAGCGCAGGCTGGGATCAGCGGCCGTCCAGCGATACCTGCTGTCTTCGAGCCGCGTAATTGTGCCGTCGTCGATGACCTTGCCCTGCTCGTCGCACCAGCAGCAGTAAATCACCTGACCGACTCTCACCTTGGTGATATCGCGCGTGATCACGCGGTTCACCAGTTTGGTGGCGTCTTTGCCGGTGATCAGATACTTGTAGAGCGGCGTAATGTCGATCAGGGCGCAAGCATTGCGGATGGCGTTGTACTCGTGCTCGTGATGCACTTCGTACACGCTGACGGCGTAATACCCCGACCATTCGCGGTAGTTCAGGCTCTGGCACAGGGCGAAAGTTCTTTCGTGAAAGGCGGTTCCGACGGGCAAGGTGGTTTCCTCGGGAAGAAGGCTGTCGCAAGTGGATTATAAGCAGCGTTGGTGCGCTGACGCCAGTGCTCCGATGACTGCTGGTCACGAGGGTCTGCTTTTCTTTGCGACGTTTGCGGTGCCTTTGCGAACTCTGCGGTCAAAAGCTCTCTCAACCGCAAAGGGCGCAAAGGAAATTCCGCCAAGAACGCAAAGAACCCCGCCCACTCCGATGCCTGCAGACAAAACTTAGTCTTCCCGGTAGAATTGCGTTTCGTTTTACTATCGTTCAAACCATGACGTCACCCTGGAGCATCATTCTTACCTGGACGGTTCTTCCCAGCGGGCTCTAGTCCGCGTTTCTTCGCTGCATTTCGGAAACTGTTAGAATCCTGGCAATCTTGCATAACAAGTGCTGTCCATTCACGGACTGAGAATCGAAAGCTGGCATGCCGTCTAATTCCAAGTATGACGCGATCATCATCGGCGGGGGCCACAACGGCCTCACGACCGCCGCCTATCTGGCGCGGGCAGGGAAAAAAGTTCTGGTGCTGGAGCGTCGTCACGTGCTCGGCGGCGCCGCCGTCACCGAAGAGGTCTTTCCCGGATTCAAGTTCTCGGTGTGCTCCTACGTGGTCTCGCTGCTGCGCCCGGAGATCATTCGCGATCTCGATCTGCCCCGCCATGGCCTGGAAATCCTGCCGCTCGACGGCACGTTCACCCCCATGCCCAGCGGTGACTATCTATGGCGGGTCAACGATCACGGCAAGACGCATCGCGAGATTGCGCGGCACTCGAAAGTTGACGCCGAAGCGTACGACGAATTCGGCAAGGCCATGCAGGCCATGTGCCGCTTCGTAAAGCCGATCCTGAGCATGGTGCCGCCGGACCCGGCCACGCTGAATCCGAAGGAACTGATGAAGCTCCTGTTCATCGGCCGTCGCTTTCAGGGCATGACCAGCGAGGACAAATACAACCAGGTGCAGTTGATGACGATGAGCGCCATCGACTTCCTGGATCAGTGGTTCGAGACGGATGTGCTCAAAGCGACGATGTCCGCTTCAGGCATCATCGGGACTTTCCTGGGCGTACGTTCGCCGGGAACCGCCTACGTTTTGCTCCATCACTACATGGGAGAAATTGATGGCGCCTTCCGTTCCTGGGGATTTGCCCGCGGAGGCACAGGCGCGATTTCCAACGCCATCGCCGATGCGGCCCGCGAAGCCGGAGCTGAAATCCGCACCAAGGCCGCCATCGCGCAGATCATCGTGAAGAATGGCAAAGCCAAGGGCGTGGTCCTCGCCGACGGCGACGAGATCTACGCGGATATCATTTCTTCCAGCGTCGATCCCCGGCTGACCTTCACAAAACTGATCGAAGCCGGAACCCTCCCAGGCGAATTTCTGGAAGAAGTGAACCGCTACAAATTTCGCGGATCGTCGGGCAAGGTAAACCTGGCTCTCGACGCGCTGCCGAATTTCAAGTGCATGCCGGGACCGGGCGCTCACCTGCGGGGAGCGATCTCGATTTCTCCCAGCGTCGAGTACATGGAGAAAGCGTATGACGACGCCAAGTACGGCAATTTCTCCCGTCGTCCCTACATTGACATGGTCATTCCCACGTTGACCGATCCTTCGGTCGCGCCCCCGGGCAAGCACATCATGTCCTGTTTCGTGCAGTACGCGCCTTACAAGCTGCGCCCGGGGCTCAATTGGGACGAGCAGAAAGAAGCTTTTGGCGACAACGTGATCAACACCATCGCCGAATACGCCCCCAACATCAAGGACATCATCCTGCACCGCCAGGTGGTCACGCCGCTCGACCTGGAGCGCGAGTTCGGCCTGAGCGAAGGCAACATTTTCCAGGGAGAGCTCTCTCTGGAGCAGCTCTTCTTCCTGCGTCCGGTGCCGGGGTGGGCGCAATTCCGCACGCCGATCAAGAACCTTTACATGTGCGGATCCGCAACCCATCCCGGCGGCGGCATCATGGGCGGGCCTGGGCGCCTCGCGGCTCTCGAAATCCTCAAAGACTTCAAGGGAGCGGCCTAGGTGGCGGATAGAAAGACCATGCCGGAAACAAAAAGCCGGTCGGCGAACCGCAACGTGGTCATCATTGGCGGCGGCCACAACGGACTGGTCACCGCCTTCTACCTGGCTAAGGCCGGATTCAAACCGCTGGTACTGGAGCGCCGCGGCCAAACGGGTGGCGCTGCCATCACCGAAGAATTTCATCCCGGATTCCGCTGCTCCACTCTCGCCCACGCTGCCGGCCCGCTGCGGCCCGACATTGTCCGGGACATGCAACTGGAGAAGCACGGCCTCAAAATGATTATGCCCGAGGTCGAAGTAACTTCGCTCACCCCTGACGGCCGCGCGCTCACGCTTTACAGAGATACGGAAAAATCCTGCCAGGAGATTGCGAAGTTTTCCCAGAAGGACGCCACCAAGTATCCCCAGTTCCAGAGTTCGCTGGCCAAGATGGGCCGGGTGATTGGCAAAGCGCTCACCCTGGCTCCGCCGGACATTGACAATCCAACCTCAGGCGATCTCTGGGGCATGCTCAATACCGGCCGCTCCATCCGCAAGCTGGGCCGGCGTGATATGTACCGTCTGCTGCGCTGGGGCCCGATGGCGGTGGCCGATCTGGTGGCAGAGTATTTCGAGACCGAACTGCTGCGCGCCACCATCGCCGCCCGCGGAATCTTTGGCACCTTCCTGGGGCCGTGGTCCGCAGGGAGCAGTCTGGTCCTGCTTATCCGGGCGGCGGGCGACGAGCATCCTGCGGGAAGTTGTTGGTTCGCCGCAGGAGGCATGGGCGCGGTCACCCAGGCGATGGCCTCCGCGGCGCAGCAAGCCGGCGCTGAAATCCGAACCGGAGCGGAAGTCATTGAAGTTCGGGTCAAGGACGGTGCGGCCAGCGGAGTTGTGCTCTCGAACGGCGAAGAGATCAGCGCCCGGGCGGTCATCTCCAACGCGGATCCCAAGCGCACACTCCTCAAATTGGTGGACCCGGCACATCTATCTCCCGATTTCGTCATGAAGTTGCAGCACTATCGCATGCCGGGCACGGTGGCCAAGGTGAACCTGGCGCTTTCCGGACTGCCCAGGTTCACGGCGCTGGGGGACGAGATCAATGGCGTTCTCAGCGGCCGCATTCACATTGGTCCCGAGATCGACTACCTGGAACGGGCGTTCGACGAATCCAAGTACGGCAATTTCTCCCGCCAGCCTTATCTCGAAGTTACGATCCCGTCGCTTACCGACCCTGCGCTCGCGCCCGAGGGCAAGCATGTGATGTCCATTTACATGCAGTACGCCCCTTATAAATTGAAGGACAGCGACTGGGAAAAGCAGCGCGTCGCGCTGGGCGATACCGTGGTGAAGACGCTGGCTCAATATGCGCCCGGTCTGCCATCGCAGATTCTGACCCACCAGATCATCACCCCTCAGGATCTGGAGGACACCTACGGGCTGACCGGCGGGCACATCTTTCACGGCGAGTTGTCGCTTGACCAGTTCTTTACCATGCGCCCCCTGCTCGACTGGGCGCGTTATCGCACGCCGATTGAGAACCTATATTTGTGCGGTTCAGGCACACATCCCGGCACGGGCCTGACCGGCGGCTCGGGAGCCAATGCCGCTCGAGAAATACTGAAAGACCTGAAGAAATAGCTTGGTTTTCTCTGCGTCCTTTGCGGAACAACCTTGCGTCCTTTGCGGTAAAGCCTCTAGCTCCGGGGAGTCCAGCGCATTTCTCTCTCATGTTCCAACGCTAGTATCCTCTGCAGTGCGCCATCGCCCACAGAAGCAAAATAAGCATGATCACTAAACCCAGCTTCCAGCGCAGTTCCAAGAAAGTCATGCAGGAGAGAATAGCAAAGTAACTTGGTCGACCTTCGTTAGCCCGCCTCCCCCTCGATTGTGACTTTGGTGCCACCCCCCCGGGAAAACGATTGTGTGGGAAGGGCAGCATAGGTTTTACTAAATCAAAGCTTTGCGCTTTGTTCACTGCATTTTTGCAGTTGGGTCGCGGGGTGAAGTGTGGTCGAAGATCCGAAATGGGAACTGGCTATCCTGGCCACCGTGCAGGGCTTCTACGAGAAGCTCCTGCAGGAGACCGTGGGCGGCGAAATCCCGGTTCCCGCTGGCCTCGAAGCCGTCTCCTTGCAGGACGACAGCGAGGTGCACGCCACTCTGGACAAGATGCGCCGCTGGCTGCGCCTGCTCGATCAGGCCATTACTCCAGCCATGCTGCGCCGCGCTTTCACTACGGAGACCGATCCAGAAATCGCAGAAGCCGTGCTTCGCTATTTCACCCGCAAGAAGGACACCAGCGACGTAAACCGCGACAAGACGGATCTGGTCGCCACCTTCCTCTACCGTCACCCCCGGGTTCCGGGCCAATGGGAACGCCGCGGTTTTGGGCTCGATGGCGCGCTTCCGCTCTCTCCCTTTGAGATTGCCCTGATTGAAATTCTGGCTGACACCGATGTCCCCTCGCTTCCCGAGGAGCACGTCCAACTTTTGCGCCGGTTCGATCCGCTCCAGCAAGAAGCCGAGAGTTTCCGCGACCTCAATGCTTTGCTTGATTCTGAGATCATTTCCCGGGTTCGCGAACTTAAGCAGTCGCTCGATTCCTCCTTTTACCATCCCGGAGTGCTGGCGACCATCGCTCCATACAATGCCGCCTTTGGCCGGAGGTTTGACGAGATTTACCGTGCCGCTGCCTCGGAAATCAGGGAGTTTGCATCGGCTTTGCACGAACAGGGCGGCAGCATCCTGGGCAACGTGGAAGGTGTGGACGTGACCGTTGAACACGTAGCCGCCCTGGAGGAAATGGAACTCCTGAAGATCGACTACGGCACCGCATTGGAAAAGTTTCGCCGCATATCCAAGCTGAAGCTGGCCCTGGAGCGCAGGCCGCCGATCCGGCGGTTTTCCTATCCGATCGTGCCTCCCGTTCCCGTCGCAGCCAAAGCCAACCGCCCTGCTCCGCCTCCGCAGCGGCCGGTACTCAATGTGCAGGCCATGCGCTCGGCAGTGACCCAGCAGCAGATTTCCCACGAGGAGATCAAGCTGCGCAAGGTCGAGGAATCCATACGCGTGTTCGTGCGGGTTGCGGATCCGAAATTACGCCAGGTTGTACCCATGCGCTTCTTCAATCTCACGCTTACCCCGGCCGAAGCAGAAGCGTGCAGCGCCGACTATCTGGAGGAACGAAGTCTGCGTGGCGGGCTGGCCCGCTTGCTGCTGCGCGCGGTGGCCGTCAGCGCGCGCATGACCACGGAATTTGAAGAACTCAAGCGGACCGAAAATTCGCCTTCGGTATGGAAACTGCACGCCGACTCGCTGGTGGCGTTGCTCGAAGTAGCTCGTGTTCTGTCGGAAGGTGCCGCCGGCTTAACCGCCGACGCCGGCACTCAGGGCGACAGCGCCGGCCAGGAGACGATCCGGGTCTCGCTGCAGAAACTCCGCCAGCGCTCCGATCTGATCGTCGCCACCCTGTCCCAATCGGCGCGCCAGGCCCAAAGCGTATAGCTCTTCTTGCTCCTACAGGAGCACAGAACTCCGGGAAACTTCCGGCTTGCCATCTTCCCGCCGGTTCAGGCACCTTATAGGCTCGTCGATCCCGAGGTAGGTTTACATGAACGCTGCCGACGACAAGTTTTACCGCGCTCGCATCACCAAGCGGGTGGACTTCGCCTCCGATCTGTGGATGATCCGGGTTCAGCCCAGCGGCGAATTCAAATTCGCGCCCGGGCAGTATGCCACCCTGGGCATCCAGGGCCCGGAGAAGCGCTCCGAGCGGCCCTATTCCATCGTGTCGTCTCCTTACGAAAGCGAAATCGAATTCTTTTTCGAACTCGTGCCCGAAGGCGAACTCACCCCCAAGCTCTATCCGCTGCAGGTCGGCGATGAGATGCTGTTGCGGAAGGCCCCCAAAGGCCGCTTCACCCTGGATACCAAGAGCGGACGCAGCAATCACCTGCTGGTCGCAACCGTCACCGGCATCGCCCCCTTCGTCAGTTATGTCCGGACGCTGCACAAAGATTGGAAGGAAGGCAAGTTCGGCGGGGAGCAGAAATTGTTTCTTCTCGGCGGGGCCAGCCGCTCCTGGGAATTCGGATATCTCGACGAAATGAGGAAATTCGCCGCGGAAGTCCCCTGGCTGAAGTACGTGCCCACGGTAAGCCGTCCCTGGGACGACCCGAAATGGAACGGCGAAGTCGGACGCGTGGATGACCTGATCCGCAAATACGCCGATTCGTGGGGACTGAACGGGGCCAACGCGGTGGGCTATCTCTGCGGACATCCGCAGATGATCGAACACGGCAAAGGAATCCTGCAGCGCATCGGTTTCGCCAAGGAAGTCCTGAAGGAAGAGATCTACTGGATTCCGGGCAAAGATACAGCCACGAAATAGCGAAGATGCGGCCCGTTTCCTCAGATCAGCCGCTCTCTGTCATAATCTTTCTCCCATGGATCTGAAACACCGCAGTCACGGCATCACCGACGGACGCGACCGGGCGCCCTCCCGCGCCATGTTCAAGGCAGTCGGTTTTACCGACAGCGATCTGAGCAAGCCCATCATCGGTGTAGCTAACACCTGGATCGAAACCATGCCCTGTAACTTTCACCTGCGCCGGCTCTCCGCGAAAGTGAAAGAGGGGGTTCGCGCTGCCGGTGGCACTCCCATGGAATTCAACACCATCGCCATTTCGGACGGCGAGACCATGGGCACCGAAGGAATGCGTGCCTCGCTGGTCAGCCGCGAACTGATCGCCGACTCGATCGAACTGGTCTGCCGGGGACAGATGTTCGACGCCGTCGTCTGCGTGGTGGGCTGCGACAAGACCATCCCTGCGGCCGCCATGGCCTTGGCCCGCATGAATCTTCCCGGACTGGTGCTCTACGGCGGCACCATTGCGCCCGGAACCTACAAAGGAAAAGATGTAACCATTCAGGACGTGTTTGAAGCCGTGGGAGCGAACGCCGCCGGGAAAATGAGTGATGCGGAATTGCTCGCACTGGAAAATGTTGCCTGTCCGGCCGCCGGCGCGTGCGGCGGCCAGTACACCGCCAACACCATGTCCACCGTGATGGAGATGATCGGTCTTTCTCCCATGGGCTTCAACAGCGTGCCCGCCATGGATCCGCAAAAAGACCAGGTCTCCTATGACTGCGGAGATCTGGTCATGAATCTGTTGAGCAAAGGAATCACTCCCAAAGATATTTTGACCCGGCCAGCGTTTGACAACTCCATCGCAGCCGTGGCCGCCACCGGCGGCTCTACCAACGCGGTTTTGCATCTGCTGGCGATCGCGCGCGAGGCCGGCGTTCCTCTCCACATTGATGATTTTCAGAAAGTGAGCGAGCGCACCCCGCTGCTGGCCGATCTCAAGCCCTCGGGCCGTTTCGTCGCATCTGATATGCATCGTGCCGGCGGCATCCGCCTGCTGGCGCACCGCTTGTTGCGCGGAGGACATCTCCACGAAAACACCCTCACCGTTTCCGGCCTCCCCTTGTCGGCCGAAGCCGAGAAAGCGGTTGAAACGCAGGGCCAGGAAGTCATCGCCCCGCTCGACAAGCCCTTGAAGAAAACCGGCGGGTTGGTCATTCTGCATGGCAACCTCGCGCCCGAGGGCTGCGTCGCCAAAATCAGCGGCCATGAACGCCTGAGCCATCGCGGTCCGGCGCGCGTTTTCGAATCGGAAGAAGACGCCATGACCGCGGTCACCAGCAAACAGATCAAAGCGGGCGATGTGGTCGTGATCCGCAATGAAGGCCCCAAAGGCGGCCCCGGCATGCGCGAAATGCTGAGCGTGACCGCGGCGCTGGTAGGAGAAGGACTGGGTGCGTCCGTTGCTCTGCTCACCGACGGCCGCTTCAGCGGCGCCACCCGCGGTTTGATGATGGGACATGTTTCGCCCGAAGCCGCGCTGGGTGGCCCCATTGCCGCCGTGCACGAAGGCGACACCATCCACATCGACATCCATCAGCGCGTGCTCGAGGTTGAAGTCAGCGACGCCGCCTTGCGCCAGCGGCTGGCGCAGTGGAAAGCGCCGCACCCGCGTTATCCCACAGGCGTGTTCGCCAAATACGGCGCGCTGGTGTCGTCCGCGTCGGAAGGCGCCATCACACGCCCCCGCTAGAGCCCTTGGATGACGACTCTTTTGCGTTCGGTTCGAATCAGCGCATGCCCTCAGGCGATGAGGGAAATGCGAGGTTACGCCTCCGTTTTCCCCTGCAGCCGCCAGTTCCAGGCGATCAGCAATGCGGTTCCGATGATCATCAGGCCCAGGCATAATCCGATCCAGATTCCCACCGCACCCCATCTCATGCGGAAGCAGAGCAGGTAGCCCAAGGGCAGGCCGATAAACCAATAAGCAACGAGGTTTGCCAGCATTGGGGTTCTTGTGTCCCCGGTGCCCCGCAGCGCGCCGGTGGCGACTGTCTGCAGGCCGTCAAATAGCTGAAAGGCTGCCGCAACCAGCAGAAGAGTCGCGCCCACTCGAATCACCGCCGGATCGGGACTGAACAGCCGCGCGATAAACCTGGGAAAACTTACGAACACCAATCCCGAGCAGGTCATGAACCCGCAGCCGATCATGATCGCCGACCATCCGGCGCGGCGCGCTTCCACAGAATCACCCCGTCCCAGATTCTGGCCGACCCGGACCGCCGCCGCCGAACTGATGCCGAGCGGCACCATAAAGGTGAGCGCCGCGCAGTTCAGCGCGATCTCATGGCCAGCCAGTGGCACCGGCCCTAACCGCGCGCACAAAGCGGTCGCACCCGCGAAGGCGCTGATCTCAAGCAGGATTTGAGTCGCGGCGGGCGCTCCCAGACGGAGCAGAGCGGATACGCGCGCCCATTCGATGCGCATGGTGCCCCGCCAGCCCGGACCCGGGCGTTTGGACTCCACGTATACAAGCGTGATGAGGAGTACAAGGATCATATAAACGCGGGCCAGGCAGGTGGACCAGCCTGACCCGGTGATGCCCATCGCGCGAAACCCCAAATGTCCGTGGATCAAGACCCAGTTCCCGGCCACGTTCACCAGATTGGCGGTAATCAGCGCGAATGTGATCGGCCTGACCACGCTCACCGCCTGCAGGTAGCGGCGCAGGGCAAAATATCCCAGCAGCGGCAGCGTGCCCCAGTTCAGCGCCCACAGGTAGGGGCGCATCGGTCCCACCAGTTCCAGACTGATTCCGAACAGTTGCATGAGCGCGGGCCAGAAAGATACCGCCAGCATGAGAATCGGAGTGAGAACGAACGCGATGAACGCTCCATTCACCAGCGAGTGCCGGGCATCCTGGATATCTTCACGGCCAAAGGCATGAGCCACAAACGTGTCCATCCCCAGGAGCAATCCCCCGCCGAAGATGGCGATGCTGTGATAGAGGCTCTGGCCCAGGCCGGTGGCCCCAATCGCCACCGCGCTATTGGGCAGGCGCCCGACCATAATGGTGTCGACGATGCCCATGCTCATCCAGCCGATCTCGGCCAGAACCAGCGGCAGGGCAAGCCGCAGTGTCTGGCGAAACTCGTAGCCGAGACTTCTGCCGAGAGGAGGATGAACAGTGAGCGACATGGGGATGAATGACCGACTATAACAACTTTGGCAGACGAAGTTGAAAGAGATGGATGCTAAGCGCCCGGGGCGGGCGACCAAACGCCAGAATCATGTCCCGCGACTAGGGCGCGGTGGTCACGTCGTAGTGTTTTACCAGCGGTCCCAGCTGTTCTTCCGGGAAATAGCGGCCGTCCTCGGGATAGTAGACTGCGCGTTCCGGCTCTGGACCGGCAAAGCGGCGAATCGCATCCATACTGTCCCAGAGCGTCAGCAGAACATATTCGGTTTCTTCTCCGATCTCGCGCCGCAGCACGAACACCTGCCGGAAACCCTCGGTTGCCCGGTATTCCTTCAGGCCGGTCTGCTCGAGATACTCGTAGTACGCCTCGCCCATGCCCGGTCGGGTGCGGGCCTGCCAGATTCGCGCGATCATGCTGCTCCTCCGAATTTTCCCAGGCGTTACGCGGTCCGGCCTTGTGGGGTCGATGCTTCGCGTTCACGGTAGAACATAATAAGGTCCATGCTCCTGGGCGGCGCGGCTCCGGTCTGCCGCAACATGGTTGTGATCTGCCCACGATGATAGCTGGCATGGTTGACCACGTGCTGCAGCATCTGCCAGAACAAAGACGACCCCGGCTGGCCGTTGAACATTTTGTATTCGAATCGGCGGTTCATCCCGGCGGGACCAAGCTCATGCACGAAAGCGCGAACCTCGCGCTCCAGGTCCTTCCAGCCTGATCGGAGCGCGGCTACATCCGCGAACTTCTCGGGCTGCAGAAGAGCAGTCGGCGGGTTGCCTGTCCAGCGTCCATACCATGCCGATTCGGCGGCATAAATATGCACCGCGGTGTCGCGAATTGATTTGAAGCTGTTGCCCAAATCACGCGTGTAATGTTCAGACGAGAGTGGGACCAGTGCGTCGAACAGACGGTCCCGCGCCCAGTAGTGGTAGTCGAGAAGAGCGCTGGCATCGTCGTAGTTCATGGTGAGCCCCCAGGTAGTAGAGCGATATTAGAGCGCGGCGGCAAGCGCTGTGTCCAGAGGCGTAAGAGTTATACAATTTGCCCGCAGCGCAGACGGACGGTGTCGAGCACGCGGGAGAGCACGATGTCGAAAACGACTTGTTGTGCAGGACTGTTGTGTACGGTTTGGCTCATGGCATGGGCTCTGGCATCGGACAATGCGCAGCTCCGCGTGGGCGCGGCCGCGGTGGGCATTACGCCCTTCGGTCAAAACTCCGATTGGGATGGCGGCATTACCGCCTCCGGCGTTTGGGGCGAGAAATTCGCGGACAAAAACCACAATGGCCGGTGGGATCCGGGCGAACCCTTTGAAGACGATCCGGTAAACACTTCTCTCGACCGCGGCTCAGATCAGAAATACGACGGCATCTATCTCGCGGGATTCGGCAACAATCGCCTGGCTACCGGCAAGCATGATGACTTGTGGGCGCGGGCCCTGGTCCTGGAATTCGGGGCCAGGCGCATCGCAATTGTTGCCGTGGACCTCCTCGGGTACTACTCCAACGCAAAGTACTACGGTGCGGAAGAAGTGCGGAAACTCCTGGAGCCAAAGCTGGATATCCAGGAGGTTTTGATCACCAGCACCCACAACCACGAGGGTCCTGACCCAGTCGGCGTGTGGGGTGAGGGCCCGCTCCGCGATGGCAAGTATCCACGCTATCTGCATTTTGTGGATCGAGAGATCGCGAAGGCCATCACCCTGGCGGCTCAATCTGCGCAACCCGCCCGCATGCGACTGGGCCGCACCGACCCGCAGCTTTCGCCTTCGCTGGCAGACCTCCAGACCAGAACCGAGGGCCGTCCACCCAGGTTCTTTGACGAAGAGTTGAGGGTCATGCAGTTCGTTGGAATCGCGGATCCGTCGAAGGATAAAACCATCGCCACCGTCGTCAACTGGAATACACATCCGGAGTCGATGGAAGACGAGAACACAATCCTGACCTCGGATTTTCCTCACACCGTGCGGGAAAGTCTGGAAAAGAAGTACGGGGGCACCGCGATTTACATCTCAGGAGACCTGGGCGCGGTGGAGATCGTAGGCGACGGCGGCCAAGGTACGCGAACCCGTTTCGACGGACGAGATTTTCCATTCATCAAGGACAACCAGGCAAAAACCATTACCTTTAAAAGGACCGAAGCGATTGGGAGAGAGGTAGCCAAGGCAGCGGTCGATGCTCTGGACCGGGCGCAGTGGAGTCCGGTCTCCGGCATCGAGGTGAAAAAAGCTCCGCTTGAGGTCCCGATGGACAACGAAGGCTATGCCATCCTGATGCAGAAGGGTGTGCTGAACGCGCTACCGGTGCCGAGAGAAGGCGAGCTCCCGACCGTCAGCACATGGGTGTATGCGATCGCGCTTGGCGACGCACAACTGCTCACTGCTCCGGGCGAGTTGTTCCCCGAGGTTCTGTACGGCGTCGCGAAATACCGGCGAACGGATTGTCCCGCGGCCGATACACAAAGGCCGCCTGAACCCGCGGTGCTGGAGCGGATGACCCGGAAATACAGGTTCATTATCGGTCTGAGCCCCGACGAGATGGGTTACATGGTCCCGGGATACGACTTCCTGAGCCCCACGCTCGATACCAAACATGGCGGATTAAAAGAAGCTCCGGATCCCTGCAAGGCGAAAGGCGCGCCTGACCACTATCACGAAACCAATTCTGCCAGTTCCCAGATAGCGCGGGCATGGGCCTGCATTGCATCAGGCTTGCTTGACGGCAAGATCCCCGACGCGCCGGCATGCAAAGGGATCAAGTATCTGCCCGCCGCGGAAGATCCAGGCAAGCCCTGAAGCACTCTACGCGCAGCGCGAAGCTCCGTAGCCACACTTGGGGCAGGCATGAAACTCCGCGATGGTCCCGTCCAGGGGTGGGTCATCGGGGCCAGCTTCTTGCGGGCCACTGCCATACACGAGCTTGTCGCTGTGGTGGTTCATCTCAACTTTGCATCTCGGGCAAATCATCTTGCTCTGAATCTTAGTCACCGCCATCCTCATTTCCCGGGTCAGTCTTCAGTCGATAGAAATCTGTTCACGACCCTGGCGCAGGGTCTTCGCCATCCAGATAAGTTCCTTCAGGAATTTGTCGATCCGGGGAAGAAACGCCTGGTCGAGAAGAGTGCCCTTTTCGTCGAACACTTTCTGCACCGTGGAAAAATTCACATCCCAGAAAATGGTGACCAGGCCGAGCTCTCGCATCACTGGCAACACATTTTGAACTACCCGGACGCCGCCAAACGGTCCGGCCGAGACTCCCGCAATCCCCACTGCCTTGTGAATGTATTCTTGCAAACAGCTATCCAGGACATGCTTCAGCAGGCCCGAATAACCGTGGTTGTACTCCGGCGACACGATGATCAGGGCGTCAGCCCGATCCATCCTGGCGGAAAACCCCGGGTCCTTGATCGCCGGACCGGCATCGTCGGTGGGCAAGGGGAGGCGGGCAATATCGATGAGCTCGGTCTCAACTCCAGCGCGCTTACTGACTTCACTGGTCAGGAGCCGCGCAGCGTGCAAGCTCATCCGTCCCATTCTGGCTGTGCCCAATATCACCGGGATGAACAGGGGCCGGGTTGCTTCCATCACGTGCTCCTTTGGCGGTTCTGAGCCTGGATGCTGGTGAGATTCGCAAGTCTTGCCGAAGTGACAAGATAGACTGCCGGCGGCCGGCTGGCATCAAAAAATCAGCTTCAGGGAAAATTGGATCTGCCGGGATGATCCTGCAGTCTTGCTGATAATTCCAAATCCACTCCCGCGCAATATGTTCGAAGGCAGTCCGAAATTCACGATGTTGAAGACATTGAAGAACTCTGCGCGGAATTCCACGGTGCCCAGTTCTCCGTTTCCCCGGTGCCCGAAGGGCGTGTCCTTGACCAGCGCAATATCAAAGTCATGGAATCCCGGTCCTCGGAATGTGTTTCGACCCAAGGTGCCAAATCGGCCTTGGTTCGGTCCGGTGCCTCCGGGAAGGTTGATGGGAATATTGAAAAAAGACGAATTGTTCGCACCCCGGCCGAAGTAGTCCTCGCGCACCGCCCGGCTGGTCGAAAATTGAGGAGACGCCACCTGATCGGGACGATCCGTGCCTCCCGCTCCGGCGCCCGTTTGCTGCACTCCTGAATAGACGCTGAAAGGCGATCCGGTGGTCAGCGTGGTGATGTTCAGCAATTGCCAGCCGCGGGTGAGCGGCCTTCCCAGCGGTTGCAGGAAACGGATGCGATCCAGAGCCAATATCTGGATCACACTCAGGGCGAAGACGTGGTTCACGTCGAAAGTCGACGGTCCCTTCTCGGCCTGGGGGTCCCAGGGGTTTTGCGGGAGCGTTTGCAGGACCACCCCGGCGTTCCCGGCGATCCCTCCCAGCACGGAACTGGTGTCATCCAGCGACTTGGAGTAGGTATAGCTGCCTTGCAAGCCCAGTCCGAAGCGCGCGGAATTCTTGCTGATGCTGGCCTGCAGGGAGTGGTAGGTCGAGTGTGAGCCGCTGGTGAGAACGTATTCAGGCCCAAAGCCCCCGACCGCCTTTCCCGTCGAATCGAATCGGGTGAAGGGAGCAAAGCCTGGATCGGCTCCTCCGAAACTGTTGGGAGCATACACGCTCGCCAGACGGACGCCCGCGGTCGCCACGTAGGCGGCGCTGAATTTCACATCGCCAAAGTCGTGGTCGACACCTGCGGTGTAGCTCTCGATGTAGCCGTTGTGGAAGTTTTTGGCGAACCCGATCATGGTGAGCAACTGCACTTCATCGCCCGGAGTCAGCGCTCTCAGATCGTTCTGGAACCGGGGCAGATCCAGCAGGGTATTGGGTGGCACGCCCGCGGTTTTGCCGTGGACAAACAGTTGCTGGCCGCTGGTCGAGTAAATTGGGGGAAGATTTATCGGCAATTGAGAATTCTGGAATGGCAGAGCAACCGTCGGCGTAGCGCTTGAGTACAGCGAGACCGCAAAGGGGAGCCCGCCGGTGACGAAATTGTCCTGCCATAGGTTGGGAAGGATGGTCGTGATGCCTCCGCCGGCATGGACCACAGTGCGTTGGCTGAGCGCGTAATCGACGGCCAGCCGCGGCCCCCAGCCCTTCCAATCCTGATCATACGGAGGCTGTGGATTGTAGAGAAACAGCTGGCTGGCGGTATGGTCCCAGTAAGGCACGTCTTGCCCGTTCGCTCCGATGAACTTGGGCAGCGAGGTGCGGTTCTCGGCTTCCTGGATGCGACTGTTTACCTCGTAGCGCAATCCGTAGTTCAACGTCAGGCGGGAAGTTGCCTTCCAGGCGTCCTGAAAATAGAAGTTGAAGGCTTCCCGACGAACCGCGGCTTCATCAAAGCGATCTCCCGTCGCCGTGAAGATCGAGGCGACGATCACCCCGTACGAATAAGGAGTGGCGGTCAGCAGTCCGGTCAACGAATCGGGCAAAGGATCTCCCGGGTGGATGTCATGCGTGCCGCTGGCCGAGGGAATCAACACTGGAGAATAAGCCGTGCCTCCACCGAAACTGTAAGCTCCATTTGGATCGGTGCCGAAAATCGTGGTATCACGATTCAAGCGAACCTCCACGCCCCACTTGAAGGCGTGCGATTTGTGGACAAGACTCATATCCTGTTTCAGCTGATAGAGATTCCCGAATGATCCAAAAATCGAGCCCGCGGGCGCGTTGAAAGCCTGGAAGAGCCCGTCGCCGAAATCCAAACCGGGCTGGGTGTGATTGACGGCCGGAAAGACCGGGGTGCTGCGGATATATCCCAGCGACGTTTCAGAAGTAAGGTTGGGCGAGATTGTCCGCAAATATCTCACTCCCGCGCTGCGCTGGTGATCAAAGAACTGCACGGCGAAGCTGGGATCGATCGCCGTCTGGTCCGGATTTGTCAGCGGCCCGGTGACCTGGTTCAGGCTGAATCGAGCGATCAGGGAGCCCTTGCTGGAAATCCGATGATCCACGCGCAAGGAAAACTGGTCGGTTCGGGTGTAGACCTTGGAGGAGGTTGCGAAGGTGCGGTCGCCGTAGGCTCCCGATGGGTTATTCGGGAGGGGATAGCGATTGAGAACCGGAACGATGGCGGGATTCACTGGCACTGTCAACGTGTCCCCGGGAAAGGTTTGGGTGTCGATTCCCTGGCGCTCAGATGCCGTCGGCACGGGAATGACCTGGGTGGTCCCCAGCACCTGGCGGAATCCTTGATACTCGCCGAAATAGAAGGTGCGGTCGCGCCCATCGTAGAGTTCAGGGAACACGATTGGCCCGCCAATCGTGAAGCCAAATTCATTGCGGACAAAAGGCGGAATGCGCCGGCCGCCGGGCACATTGTGATCGAAGTAGTTGCGTGCGTCGAAGGCCGCGTTGCGCGCAAATTCGAAGACGCTGCCATGGACCTGGTTCACCCCCGACTTGGTGACCACATTGGTGAAGCTGGCGGCTCCGTGACCGACTTCCGCAGGCATGACTCCCGAGTTGCTCTGGACCTCCTGAATGGCATCCACGTTGAAGTTGGAGAAGGTTGCGCCACCCAGTTCCGGGTCGGTGGTGTCGAATCCATCGAGAGCGAAGACCGTGGCCGACCCGCGCTGCCCATTCACGGCAAATTGCTGGGTGAAGTTCGCCGCTCCGTTGGCATCGGTCATGGTTCCCGCCGCCAGCAGAAGCAGTTTACTGAAGTCACGCACGTTGAGCGGCAGGCTCGACACTTCCGCGCTGGAAAGATGCTCGCCGCCGCTCGCCTGCGCCGAGACCTCCTCGCTGGGCGCCAGGACGCGCAATGCCCGGCCTTCAGGGGAGAGTTGCAGCGTCATCGTCAGCGCGGCGGCATCTTTTATGACCACTTCTGTCGCGGCCGTCGCTGCCTGGGCCGGGGTCTGGACGGACATCGCATAGACCCCACCGGGGACCCCGGAGAACGCGAACCTGCCGTTCGCCGCAGTCGTGGCGGTGTACGCGTGACCGGATGCGGAGCGCAGTTTCACTACTGCTTCGCGGACGGGGCGCCCCGAACTGTCACTCAGTACACCCTTCCATGAAGCTCCTGAAACTGCCCCCGCCGTGGAAGCCGCCAACAACACCCCGGCCAGGCACATTGCGCGGAGCTGATTTCCCGGGCAGATCATTTCGCGGAATTACCTGGTATCGACATGTCGCGGTGTAGTGTAAATGGAGTCGCAGGTCAGTTTTCAACAGGAATGCTGCGGCACACGAATTAGCCGGATCTCTGCGCATGTTAGAGAGGGGTCCGCCTTCGACAAACGGTAACGCTTGTAACTCGTCCTGGTTACTACACACAGTCAGCAAACCGACGAGATTCTCTAAGTTGCTCAGAGTGCGTGCGGGACCCATCCGTCCCCGCTGCCTGGCGGTCGGCCACGTCCTTGGGTAATCTCGTGGACAAGGGTTGCCGATGACATAGTCGGCAGCCATGACATATTTTCCCCAGCCAAACTCGGCTAGACCAGCGAATCGCATAAAGCTCGGTGGATCAGTCCCGGTTGCAATTCGTGTAGAGGGCACCCCGCCAGTTCGAGCCAAACTGCACGACCTCTCTGTCACCGGCGGATTGTTGATCCTGGCGAAGCCTCTTGAAAAGGGTGACTTTGTGGAACTGGCATTCCAGACAAGCAAAGGTGCAATTCACGGAATGGCCGAGATTCTGCAGCCAAGCCGGGAGTTGACGTCTGGCTGCCTGCAGCCCTTCCGTTTCGTTGCGCTGCAGGACGAAGACCACACCAGACTTCGCATGGCCTTGCAATCATTGATTGAGCGGACTACGGCTGGCGTTCCGTCCAGCCGGCCTCCTTCGCTCTAGACAGCGCTCGGTGGGCAAGCGCCTTCGCACTGAACCAAAGCGCGCAGCCTGTCACTTTCCGGCGCCGTGATAGCAGAAGTATGGATGTCGAGTTTGCAGAGGAAATATCGGGCGGCCGAAGGGTATGGGACCTGGTCAGGACGAGGTCGTGGCTGCTTTTGCTTTGCGGTTCAACACTTCCTGCCTGGCTTGCTCCCAGTCATCGCTTGGGTTTCCACTAGCTCCGCCACGTGCTTGATACAGCTCGAAAGCACGTTGGCGGATTTGCTCTTCGACGTCGGCATCGGGTTGGTTTGGTTTGGACGGGATACGAGAACTTCGACTGGCTGCGGAGTACTTCCGCTTGGAATCGTGCTGCTGGGCGAACTTCCCCATCGTTTCACGGCGAGTGGCGGAGGCAGACACAGGACGAAGACTCCTGGCGGAAGGAGAAGCGACTGCGGAAATGCCGTTCTCGCGCTCGGATAGGGTCAAGAGCTGCCTGAGGATTTCGCTCTTCTCCCATTTTTCCGCTTTCTTGGGCCTGCCTGCGCATGTTTTCGCCAATATGGCGAGCATTGCGAGCGCAGTCACCACCCCGATAAAAAAGAGGCTAACCATTCCGGCCACTCGCTTGCTCCGTCGTCATTCGCAACCTTGCCAGATGAGTAGTGCGGAGCATCATTTCCAGGTCTTTTCTACGATTTGGGTGGCAATCGCTCCCATCAGGGCGCATATCACACCCACAATAATTTCTTGTCTGTGATCTTCTAACCATCTTCCGGCGCCAACTCTTTGTGGATAGCGCAAGTAGACAATACTGTGCGAACTCACGAAGTAATAGACAACTGCGGCGGCCACTGCAATGCCGGTCGCAACGCAAAGTAATTCATAGGTGGAAAGACGCTTGGCTGGATGGGGCACAAACACCCAGACGGCAACCGTCAGGAGCCACAAGGCGGCAAAGACCCACCATCCCAGCGAGCGCACGGCGGATTTCAGCTTTAGCTTTCGCCGCTCAAAAATCGCCGCCACGTTCACATATTTCGACCAGGCTGCCAGTTGGTCGCCAACTTCATAGACATGTATCCGGGTAACGGCGGGGGTGAGTTCAAGGGTTTGATGCTTCCCCGCCGCTGAGATATCCATCACGAAATGTGTTGTCCGCCCGCGAAGGTCCTTCAAGTCATCCAGGGTGTCGCATTTCGACTTGCCGGCAACGAAGGTCGCCTGGCAGTCCGCGCTTGAATCGATCAGAATCTGCAGGATCTCACTGATGTCATCAAGATAGAGCTTCGCCGGCGGCAGTTCGGTGGGTATGGAATGCGGTAAAGGTTTTATCGCCAAGCGAACTCTTCCCTGCTTTCCTGCACAATCCTGCCTGTCATCAGAGATCCGCCTTTGTGCCGGTTCTGCCATCCTGCCCGCGAACGCTCGTACTCGGCTTGCGCGCATACACGATCTTGTGTAGTTCAGCGAGCGTGGTCAGGGCGTCGCTGAGTGCGATACGTTCCGAAATCGTTCTCCCATTGTCGTCGCGGTCTTTCTGCAACATGTCGAGCCGGTGGTTGATTGCGTGCCTCGCGTTTTCGATGCGCTGCCGTAGCTTGACGCGGTTCGGCTCAAACAACGCCACATCAAAGAGATCGCGCCAGTCTCCAGTATCGTGTGTGACCATGATGTGCCTCCTGAACCTGAAAGGCGCTATCCTTGCGGAGTTCAGGTCCAAATGTCAAATTGGCTGTGCGCTTTCACGGCGACGGACCACCGGGTCGCCTCTGGGTTGTTGGTGGAAGATCCGGCGTCGGACCCGGTGGTGGGGAACGTAAAGAGTGAAACGAAAGTGCCAATGGCCATCAGCCAACGAAGCATGTGTGATCTCCAGGGAAGGACGTTTGACCATCTTAGTGAGAGCTCTGCCGAGGGGCAAAACACTAAGGTCGTTTGAAGGGAATGTCCGGAAGGACGGTCCAGGAGCGGACATTCCTGGTTACCCTCTCAGGAGCCGGTGAAGCGGGGAGCGACCAACCTAGTTTTGTGGATAAGCCCAGTATGGGGTGGTTCCTCCCGGCGCGGTCTTTCCCTCGATAGAGGTGTACACGTTGCGCCCGAAGAAGAAAGGCAAGCCCCAATCGAAGCTGGTGAAGCTGCCATCGCTGGGTCCGGCCAGACCCGGGAGTGCAGCATCCCCCGAGCTCAAGAGCACGTCCGCATTGAACACGCTGAAATGGACTGAGGCAGTCCCGGCGCTTCCCGAATTGCTGGCGGAAAAATTGGTGGTTGAGCTGGGGCAATAAAAGTCGATATCCGGGCAGCCCTGGACGTCGTTGCTGTCGAAGTACAGGGCGTTGGAGCCGCTATCAATAAAACTGCCCGTCATATTCGTGCTTTCAAAGCTGGTGGAGAAAGTCAGAAAGTTAGGATCCATCTGCACCACCGTAGCGCTGCCCAGCCCATTGTTGGACTGCGTGCCGATGCCAAAGACCAGGGACCCGCTGAGCGTGGCCTGCGGACTGGTGATGGCAGGCAGCTCGACGATCACTCCGTTGTTGTCGGTGGCAAAAAGGCTGACCGGGTTTTGCACCTGCTCGTTCAGAGGCACGCTGCTCACCTGGCACCCTGCATTACTGCATTGATAGTATTGATCGACCGCCGGAATATTCCCCGTGCAACTCGAACCGCAATCATACTGAACCGGGCCCACTCCCAATATGCCATTGGCTCCCAACGCCGCTGTCGTATCGGCCGGGGTTCCCGCACAGGTGGCGGACGGAATCACAGAAAAAGCATCGTCTAACACCTGAACCGGAACTGAGCTTGCGACCTCGCCTGCCATCTGCACATCCGCTGTCTGCACCGGTCCCCAAGTGAAGGTGCCGTCGAGATAGGCGTAGCATTCGGCGAGCGGGTTGCCATTGACGGTCTCCGGGGTCAGGGCGAGAGACCCCAATGATGAACCCACAACTCTTAGTCCGAAGGAGCCAGTATCGACCAACACATTGTCGACCACCTGGCAATTGGTGGTGCTGCCGGGAGCACAGACCGTCACGCTGGTGAAGATGCCATTAGGATAGTTTCCGGTCGGCCCCAGATTGACCGTGACCGGCTGGACATTCATGCCGGTGCCGGTAATCGTCTGGGGCAGTGTCGACACCGGCGAGCTTCCGCATCCTGCGACCAGGAATAATGCTGCGAACAAACAAATACTCAGGAAGCTGCGCATATTCTGACTTCTCATCATCCTTCTCGTCATCGGATTTCCTCTTCACGAACACCCTCAGGCAGCATCTTCGGCAGGTAAGCTTTCCCAAAAAAGTTGCGCGCATGCCCGGCCGACTTGACTACCAGTTCTTCCTGCTGGATCACCACCGGCCCGCGGCCCGGCCGTTCTCTTTTCTGGGCTTGAACCGCCTGCGTGAACGGTTGGAAGGAAGCCCCCAGGATCTGGTGGAGGTCCGGTAAAAATGGCCCTCGCCAGGCGACGGCAAAGACTTTTCCGGCCGGAGAAATGTACTCCCGAACCACTGTGCCTGAAGGAGATTGGATTTCGTGGACCGTGTACGCTTCGCTC
Source organism: Terriglobales bacterium (assembly GCA_035937515.1). GTDB lineage: Bacteria > Acidobacteriota > Terriglobia > Terriglobales > Acidobacteriaceae > JAIQFF01. The sequence goes on from DASZHW010000156.1 coordinate 86,879, forward strand.
TGGGTGGTTTTCAGAGTGGCCTTCATGCGCGCTTGATCGGCTACCACCGATGTAGCATCGCCTCCCAGCTCGGCCGATGCGGTCAGCGGGATGGAGAGCAACAAGAGCGCGATGCCGGCCAACCACATGGCTGACTGGGCAGATTTCTTTTCGACAAAGATTCTCATAAGTATTGGCCGTTCATTCCGCCCTACGTCAAATTCAAGGGACCGGGCATGAATAGTTGAACTTGGCACACGGTGGTAAGAACCCGGCGAGAGCCTCAGGAAGGTAAAGTTCCGGTAAAGAAGAGTAATAATTTGTCAGACGCGCTGGATTGGGAAACCAGGCAACAAATTGCAGAATCGGAAAGCGCGGCGGCCCGAGCTTCGAACCGTCCCCTATCGCGGCGGCGCTCCCTGCGAAGACAAGCGCTCCTTTAATTGGCTGGCCAGTAGCTTTATCTGCTCGTTTGAGATCCGGACCTCTCCGTCCAGAACCACGTTGAGTTGGCCCGAGCCGCCATCCTGGAATTGCGCATTTTGGATGGTGGCGTAGTCCTGCGCGATGGGTGGAAGCGTGGCCTTGAAGTTCGTTCCTTTCTGCATGGCCGAAAGCAGCGCCTTCGTGACCTTCTCCCGCAACGCGGCTCCGACGGCACCTGAGCGAAGCAATTCACCTAAAGCCCCCTCCGCGTCGACGCGCCCAATCTCCGGAACCAGCCGCAACGTACTTTCGTCGTCAACTGCCGGGGTGAGCTTCACCTCAATGGTGCCGTTGCCCCCCACCAGCTTGTTGGGCCTTTCTTTGCCGAACACCTTGACACATGTCCAGCGTTCAAAATGCAGCCTGGCCAACACCTGGCTCGCTGGAGGCAGCGGGGTGAGCGTCGCGCTCTGAATAGCAATCCGCTCTCCGCAGCGGTCGGACCGGTCGAGTTGGGCGCGCAAGACCTCGGTAATATTCTGCTGAAGGTCCGAGAGGTCCGCGATCAGCTGCAGCTTGAATACATTCTGACCACGTTCTACCGAAACCCTGGAAATAACGCCGGAAGCCATGATCGCGATGGGCTGGTTCTCGATGTTAACCGCGATCTTGGTTAGCGGAATCTTGAAGGTAAGCTCCTGACCGCCCGCGGATGAAGGCGGTGCAGCCATGGAGAACGCAGATACAAGAACGGCGAGACCATTTTTCCAGAGGCTGCTTTTCATCAGAGTCAGCTCCAGAATACTAGGATGCGCCCTAAAGGGTTTCCTTTCATCGCAGACCGCAATAGGCCGACATCGGGGCCCCGGAGTTGACGCATCTCCGCGTCTTACAACTCTTTACATAGCGTCACCAACTCTTTACTTGTTGCGAAATCAGGGAAGCATCCAAGTAATCGTGGGCGGCAGGATATTTTGAGCATGCGCAAACAGATGTTTGTGTTGAAGGATTCGCTGTTCGCAGTTATTTTGACCGGCGCTTGTGATTTATGCGCATGCCTGGCCCAGCCCAGCCTGCTGGGTCTTCTTCTCGCCACGGCATCGTTCACAGTGGCACAAAAAAGCCAGACCTCTGAGGCCCAGACTGCCGCCGCTCACAACGGTAAGAGTGCGGTCCCCGATAACCTGGTGTGACCCGACCGGACTTCGATTGAATAGGGAAAACGTTCACCACCGGACGTCGCGGGTCGCCAATATTCCAAGCGTTTTCAAACGTACCTTTCGGCCAGCATCTGAGCCGCGCTTTCGTCCAGTTGTTCAGCGCGCCGCACTTCTTCAAAACGTGCCAGCAGGTCGTCGGGACGCAGCCGCCGCTTTTCGGCGCCCTGGAAATCATGGATGATCTGTCCTCGATGCATCATGATCAGGCGGTCTCCCAGACTTGCCGCCTGGTGCATCGAGTGCGTCACCATCAGGGTGGTGAGCTTGTCGCGCGCGACCACGTGCTCAGTCAGCGCGATGACCAGGTCCGCGCTCTTGGGGTCCAGCGCCGCGGTGTGCTCGTCCAGAAGCAGCAATTCAGGACGCAGCCAGGTGGCCATGAGCAGTGTGAGCGCCTGCCGCTGTCCTCCCGAGAGACTGCCGATCGCGTTCTCCAGCCGGTCCTCGAGCCCCATATTCAATCGGCCCACCTCGTCGCGCATTCTAGCCACCAGCGACTCTTTCAATCCCCAGCCCAGACCCCGGCCCAAGCCACGGCGGGCGGCAAGACTGATGTTCTCCTGAATGGTGAGGCTGGGGGAGGAGCCGCTGAACGGATTCTGAAACACGCGCCCGATCAGCGCGGCGCGGGCAAACTCGGGCCAGCGGGTCACGTCCCGCCCCGCTAGCCGGATGTTTCCTTCGTCCACCAGAAACGTTCCGGCGACCGCATTCAGCAGAGTTGATTTTCCCGAGCCGTTGGTCCCGATGATGATCACCCAGGACCCGGCGGCCAGTTCAAGGTTCACGCCGCGCAGGGAACGAACCTCATTCGGCGTTCCCGGATGGAATGTCTTGCAGACCCCCTGAACCTCAAGCATGGACGGCCTCAAGCATGCGCGCTCCGCATCCGCTTTTTTCTCAGGAACTGCGGCACAATCAGCGCGCAGAAGACGAACACTGCCGTGATCAGCTTCAGGTCGTTGGGACTGAGGCCCCAGCGCAACGCCACGGCCACCAGCAAGCGGAAGAGCACGGAGCCCATCACCGCGCCGATGATGGTCAAACCCAGCTGGTTCGTACCCACCAGCGCTTCCCCAATGATGACGCTGGCCAGTCCCCACACCACCATCCCGATTCCCATGCCGACATCCGCGAAGCCCTGGTACTGCGCCAGCAAAGCTCCGGACAGGGCCACCAGACCGTTCGAGATCGCTACTCCGAACACGATCATGTTGGCGTCGTTGACCCCCAGCGCGCGGATCATCTGCACGTTGTCGCCCGTGGCCCGCATGGCCATGCCGAGGTTGGTTCGAAAAAACCAATAGAGCAACGTGCCCGTAAGCGCTACTGCCAGCACGATCGCGCATAGCACCGACGCGTCGCGCACGCTGACTTCCCAACCCGCGAGATCAAAGCTGGTGGCCCCACCCATGAGTTTTGTCCCGATCCGCTCCGACTGCGTGGCAATCGTCGTCACCGACAACAGTGGAACATTGCTCTTGCCCATGATGTGGAGGTTGATGGAATAGAGCGCGGTCATGACCAGAATTCCCGAAAGCAGTGAGTTGATCTTGAAGCGAGTATGCAGCACCCCGGTACAAGCGCCGGCCAGCATTCCGGCAGCGAAGCCAGCCAGTGAGGCCAGCGGCGGGCTTACCCCACGAACCAGCAGCGTGGCGGCGACCGACCCGCCGAGCGTGATCGATCCGTCGGCGGTGATATCCGGAAACGCGAAAATCCGGAAGCTGATGAACACGCCCAGGGCCAGCAGCGAAAGAATGCACCCGATGGTGAACGTACCAATCAGGAGACTCATATCCGATTCATTCTCATCTGATCCATTTTCATGCGATTTATTTTCATTTGATCTCCGCCGCCGCGCCGATCCAGCACGCGCCCCGGACGAACTCGCTCTGCTGTGGTCCCGCCGCCTCGCGGTTATCGGTCAGCAGGTGGAGCACGCCTTGCAGGGTCTCGGTCTCGAATAAGGTCGTGACTGTGGCGCCCAAATCGATGTCTCCCTTCTTGAGGGGACGATAAGAAAATGCCGCGGCATGGAAATGCCCGGCCGGCCAGGTTTCCGCACCCACGGGCCGAAGCAGGGGAGCCAACGCCGCGCATTCGGAACCGGCCGCGATGCCCGAGACCAGCGCCAGAGACCGCGAGTAAAGCCGCTCGGTTGAGAACGAGAGCCAGGAACGCACCTCCGGATATTTGAACGGACCATCGTTCGCTCCGGCAGCCGCGGCTGGCGAGCGGCGAAGAGCGGCTCCCACCAGTCCAGCCGATTCGACTACCATCACGATTCCGATCGCCGGGGCGCGGGAAATCTCCAATGCGGTGCGCACCAGTTCGGTCAGCGAAATGGGACTCTCGGCGCTGGTGGTCTCGAATCGCATGACGTGACTGAATCCGCCTTCGCATCGCAGACCATAGAGGACGTTCATCTCGGGCACGAGTGCGCCGCTGGAAACCATGAAATCCGGCACATTGGTTCCATCGGTCGGCAGATAAGCCGCCGAGCCGCCCACTGCCAGGAATTCTCCAAAACGTCCCTGCGCATCCTCGAACCCCTCGCCAAAAGCTCCCAGGCCGAGCCCGAATGTAGCTTGCGGAAACGCGACTGTCCGGCAATCCTGGGGGCCGAAATGGCAACCTTTCAGCAGTCCCGGATCGCCGATCCGGTGGCAGACCAACGTTCCTGCCGGGTCGCAATCCAGAACCTCGAAGGACGCCGCCGGGGACGAGAATCGGCGCGCTTCGATCCTGTGCATCGGAGGAGCAACCGGACTCCTCTCAGAAAGCAAGATGTTGGAGAGCCTGCACAGGTCCAACACCTGCTTCACCCGCGCCGAAGGGCTGGTGATCACAAAAGCCCCGCCGATGCTTTTCAGTTGGGTGTGGACCCTCACCAGCAAACCAACGCCGGCAGAGCTGAGAAAAGAAATCTCGGATAGATTCAACCGAATGTTGTGGGCTCCGCCGCGGATGACCTCGTCGAGGTTGCGGCCCAGGTGCTCGGTCCAATAGTTGTCAAGGCGGCCTCTCACCTTGACTTCGAGCGCATCACCGAGTTGCTGGGTTACGATCTCCATGGCAGGCTGGCTACGGAAGCAGGTGCTGCGCGAACTCCGAAGGGATGGAGAGACCCAGCTGCGCCGCGTTACCGCGACTGATGGCCATTTCCTCGACGGCCACTTCCTGCAGAGGCAGATCTTTCGGATTCGCGCCCTGCAGGACCCGGCCACCCAATTTGCCGGAAGCCACTCCCGCCGAGTGCAGGCTAACGCCGAGGCACGCCAGCCCGCCACGCGAAAGTTCGGAACATTCGTCGGTGATCAGAGGCAACCGGGCATCTTTGGCGCCTTTCACCGCGCCTTCATACCCTTCGATGGCGGTGTTATCTCCGGGAACCCATACCACCTGGATGTCTCGTCCTGCCAGGATCTGCACCGCCTGCAGGACCTCGTTGGAACCGGAAATAGCGACTTCTTCGAGCCTCACACCGCGGCTGCGAAATACCTCGCGCGCGATGGTCTGCTCCCTCACCGAATTGGCCTCCGCCGGGTTATACATGGTTCCCACCGCGCGCAATCCCGAAACCAGCTTTTGCATCATGTCCAAAATGTGGCTCACCGGGGGAAAACTGCCGACGCCGGTAACGAACGGCAAGTGGTCGGTGTGGGTCTTGCCCGCGCCGGCCGCAATCGGATCGGTCACGCAGGTAAACACCACCGGCTTGCGTCTTACGTTGTTGCACGCCCCCGCCAGGCAAGGCGTAGTGATGGTCATAATAAGGTCGACATCGGAATTGTCGTAGTTCTGGAGGATGGCGGGAATGTTGATCATCTCGCCTTGAGCATCGGCGCGGCGGACTTCCAGATTTTTCCCTTCATCGAACCCGGCGGCTTTCAGGCCGTCGATCAGACCCTGCACACACTGGTCGGTACCGATGTCACGAGCGAAATACACAATCGCGGCTTTGACCATTCTTCCGCTTGCGGTAGCCTCACTACGGGAGCTCGCGGCGGCTGCGAAAGCCGTTCTCCGATGGCCTAAATCGGAAAGCAGCAGTATGGTGGAGAACAGAGCGATCAGACCCACCCCCAGGGCCAATCCTTTTATCGCCGCCCAGGCGGCTGTTTGGTTCAGGAAGCGCATGAGTTGGCAGCGAGGCTCTGGTCGTGAGGCGCCATTGTACTGTTTTTGTTGAAACCTGCGCTCTTTCCTCCTGAAGACACGGGGCTGCCAACTTTGGGATCAGTGAATTGACAGGATTTTTGCGTTTCTCCGGGTCAATTTAGCGGTACCATTCGCGGTATGTCTCGAACCTTGGGTGGAGGCCGGCCGAACCAGTCCGCCTGGTGCTTTCGAGGCTTCAGGTTCCTGACTTGCACGGTGGTTGCATTGTCGAGTACTTCGTTTGTGGGACAAGCCACTCGCGGTTCGGCCACAAAACAGCTGAATTCTCTGTTCCACAGCCCAGTTCCGTCCGTTCCGGACGACCGGGTCAAGGGCCCGGATGGAGCGCCATTTGCCCCGGCCACGGGCGACGAATCGTGTTTCATGTGGCCCCTGACGGGAGTCCGTCCTCCCACCTCGGGAGTCACATCTCTGGAAGTTCCGGGCCAGGCTCGGAAAGACTTTCAACGTGCCTGCGGCGCGGCCCGCGACAAAAAGCTGGCCTCGGCCGAACAGCATCTTCGTAAAGCTCTGCAGGAAGAGGAGAAGTACCCAGCAGCGTTGGTATTGCTGGGCCAGGTTTTGAAAGCACAACAGAGGCCAGAAGACGCCCGGGAAGCCTGCTCCCAGGCCTTAAGGGTAGACCCCAACTATCTTCCTGCTGACCTGTGCCTCGCCGATCTTTTTGCGCTCCAGCAGAGGTGGGAGGAGATGCTTCACTTTTCCCAAGCTGCCGTTGCTCTCGATCCCGCCAATGATCCTCATGCCTACTTCTACTCGGCGGGGGCATACTTCGGTCTGCATCGCCTGCCGGAAGCAGAAAGGAGTGCGCTCAAGGCGGCTGAGATCGACAAAGCCAAGCGCGAACCGCGAACCCACTTTCTGCTGGCTCAAATCTACGAAGTCGAGCGTAAGCCGGATGCCGAAGCGGACCAACTCAGGGAATATTTGAAATCCGCCACGGATCCGGAAGAGGTTTCGATGGTCAAGAAGTATCTGGACGATTTAGGGGAAACTCCCAGAAAATAGCTCGGCTTGGGAAGCGGCTTGTGGCCACGGGAAGGTGGCGTTTTCAGCCTGGAATCAGGCGGGAAGGCAATCATGAATGCGGAACCGGCGGCGGCCACGGAGAAATTGGTTTTTCGCCGCACCCACGCCCACACCGGCCGGCGCATCTCGGTCAATCCCGATAACAGCTCCATGCGGCATCTGGCCTATGGCCGCATCATTCTGAACCAATCAAACCCCGTCGAATCTCTGACCACCGGCGACCGGGAAACCGGATTGATCTGCCTTTCCGGCGAAGCCACCGTGAAGGTGAATGAGAACAAAATCTCTCTCGGACAATACGACTCCATCTACGTTCCCCGCGATTCCTCGGTGCAAATCTCCACCGACAAGAGCGTCGATCTGGCTGAGTTCTCGGCGGAGGTGAGCAAAGCCTATCCCTTGCAAGTGGTCCGCTTCGCGGAGATCTCGCGTGACCCCGGTCTGAAATTCAGCACCGGCGGCCCATCCAACACGCGCCATCTGCACCTGCTGCTGGCGAAAAATATCGAAGCCGGCAGGCTGATCGTTGGATTCACAGACTCCGAGCCCGGCAATTGGACCAGCTGGCCGCCCCATGAACACGCCACCATGCTGGAAGAGCTGTATGTCTACTTCAACATGCCGCATCCCGCTTACGGCATACAGCTCGTCTACAACGACGCGGAATCTCCTGACCTGGTGACGGTGGTGCGAGAAGGCGACGCCGTGTTACTGCCTCGCGGCTTTCATCCCAACGTTTCGGTGCCCGGACACCGAATCTGTTATCTCTGGGCGATGGCCGCTCATCGCGAGGTCGAAGACCGGCAGTTCGGCGTGGTGAACGTGCAGCCAGGCTTCGGGCAGGGCCCCTCCGGACTGGAAGCCGGCCGGAAGAAGTAACCGACCCGTCCCTATGGATCCTACCGGTACACCCGATACCCCGGCATCGGTTGCGCATGCCGGGCCGGCGGATTCAGCAAAGCGAATCCGAATCTCCCCGCTCGCCGGCCACTTCCGCTGGGTCATCTGTACTCTCCTTCTCTTCGGCGTCACCAAGAATTACATGGATCGCCAGGTCCTGGGGGTTCTCAAGACGACATTGCAACACGATCTGGGATGGAACGAGATCGACTACGGCAATCTCGTGTTTGCTTTCCAGGCCGCCTACGCAGTAGGCATGATCGTGATGGGCTGGCTGGTGGACCGCCTCGGCACCAGGTTGGGGTACGCCTTGGCAATGATTTTCTGGAGCCTGGCGGCGATGGGCCATGCCGCCGGAAGTTCGTTAAGCAGTTTCCTGGCTGCGCGTTCAGCCCTGGGCTTCGGTGAGGCCGGTGTTTTCCCAGCCAGCATCAAGACAGTCGCCGAATGGTTTCCCAGAAAAGAACGGGCGCTGGCCACCGGCATCTTTAACGCCGGCACCAACGCCGGCGCCATTCTTACTCCTCTGATTGTGCCCTGGATCACGATTCATTACGGCTGGCGGTGGGCATTCGTTATAACCGGCGCCTTGGGATTCATCTGGCTCGCCTTCTGGCTAATCCTGTATCGCAAGCCGGAAGAAGACCCGCGAGTTTCCAAAGCCGAGCTGGACTTGATCCGTAGCGATCCGAGGGAGCCCACGGTGAAAGTAAGGTGGGTGAAGCTGCTTCCTCATCGTCAGACTTGGGCCATCGTGCTGGGCAAATTTCTTATCGACCCGATCTGGTGGTTTCTTCTGTTCTGGATTCCAGACTTCCTGCAAAGAAATCATGGTTTGAAGCTGATACAAATCGGAGTGCCCATCATGGTGATCTATCTGCTGGCGGACGTGGGCAGCATCGCCGGCGGCTGGTTCTCCTCCTCACTGATTCACCGCGGCAAAACCGTTAACGTTGCGCGCAAGAGCGCGATGCTCGTCTGTGCCCTCAGCGTAATCCCCATCGTATTCGCGTATCGTGTCGAGAGCCTGTGGGGCGCGGTGCTGCTGCTCGGGCTGGCCGCAGCCGCTCATCAGGGGTTCTCTGCCAATCTGTATACCTTGGCCTCTGACATTTTTCCGCTACCCGCGGTGGGATCGGTGATTGGCATCAGCGGCATGGCGGGCGCCGTCGGCGGCATGCTGATGGCGAAGATCGTGGGCCACCTGCTCCAGTGGACCGGGAGTTACATGGTTCCTTTTCTCATGGCAGGCTCGGCGTACTTGCTGGCGTTAGCCTTCATCCAGATGCTGACGCCCCGGCTTGAACCTGCAACCATCGACTGAGTTAGAAGCTTGGTTTGGCGGACATCGCCATCTCCAACGTGACGCGTTGTTTCTGACGGTAGGACAAATTGGCCATGTGTACCGCGATCGCCGACCTGTAGCCAATATCCACGGAGGCGTTCGGAGTCTTACGAGATTGCATGCAGTCTATCCAGTTGGCCATGTGATTCTGATCCGGGCTGTTTCCCGTGATCGCGGTGCCATCCGGCCGGTTTGTTTTCTCGGGATAATAGCGAAGGCCTTCTTCGGACTTGCCGCTCACCATCTCGGTCGCACCCGCAACATGTTCGACGGTGCCGTCGCTCCCCAGCAGGCGTTCGCCAAGCCCGTAGCGGCTGTTGCTGAAGGTGGATTGCCACGTGACTACGGTGTCGTTGGGAAAGTCCAGCGTGATTGCGATGGTGTCGGGGACTTCGCGTCCATCCTTTTCTGAGAACACTCCGCCAGACATGTAAGCAGAGGCGGGCAGAGGCAGGTCCAGGGCTGACATGATCCAGGCGATCTGGTGCACCATGTTCTCGGTCACGTTGCCGCCAGAGAATTCCCAGAACAACCGCCAGTTGATGAATTTGTAGGCATCGAAGGGCCGCTCCGGCCGGCCGTTCAGAAATGCATTCCAGTTGACATTTTGAGCCGTGCAATCCGAGGGCACGAGACGCACCCATTGGCCTTTCCCGTGAGGCGTGTTGCGGCTCATCCAGGACTCGACCTGGGTAACTCTGCCCACCAGACCATCCTTGATCCAGTTGCGAGTGTCGGCCAGCGCGCCGGAACTTTCATGTTGCAGTCCAATCTGAATCACGCGATTCGACTTTTTCGCCGCCTCCCGGCATTGATTCGCTTCGGGGATCGACCAGGTCATGGTCTTCTCGGCATAAAGGTCCTTGCCGGCGGCCAGCGTGTCCAGGAAATGGCGGGCATGACAATGCAACGGGCTGGCGACAATGACCCCGTCCACGTCATGCAGGTCCAGCAGGCGGCGATGGTCATCGAACGTCTGGACGCCTGGAGCCAACTGTTTGGCATGGTCGCGGTTGCGAGTGTAGATGTCGGCAACAGCAACCAGTTCTACATTGCGGAGTTCGAGGATTTGCTTGAGCAACTCCTGTCCCCGCGCCCCCGGCCCGATCAGGCCTACGCGCACACGATCGTTGGCGCCGAGAACGCGCGAGGGCGGATAAGCCAGCATTGCCGCTGCGCCACAAATTGTCTGTTTTACGAAATCACGCCGCGTCTGGTTCGCCATCGGATGCACCTCACGCGAATTGAGACTTCACGAACGAATATCCTTGAGATACTGCGTCACCACCCGGGCAAAGTCGGGAAAAGCAATTTCAGGCTCCTCGAGATCCGGATGCCAGACCTTTTCCCACTCGAAGGAGAAGTAGCCTTGATAGCCGGTCTCGGCCAGAACCTGAATCTGGCGCTTTACCGGGACGTCTCCCCTCCCGGTCAGCACATAATGGACATCGTTACCTTCCTTGCGCGAATCCTTCAAGTGGGTATGGCGAATGAATTTTCCCAGCTGGGCCACGGTAAATGCGGGATCTTCTTTTCCGCTGACGTATGTGTGGTGAGCGTCCCACAACAGCGCGACGTGCGCAGAGCCGGCCTGTTCCAGAATCGCGCGCAGTGTGGGCGAGTCGGTGAAGTCGCCGTGGGATTCGATGATCACCGTGACATCCCTGGGTCCGGCACAGTCGCCGAGCTGGCGCAGCGATTGGGCTACGTGCTGGATGGCTGCCTCCCGGGGACCGACAATGTTGTTCCCGAAGACGCGGACATAGGGAGCACCCAGCGTTGAAGCGAGCTCAATAAATCGGCGGGCGTCGGCGAGTTGCGCTTCGTGCTTCTGCGGATCGGTTTCGTGCATGCTGGCCGAACTGCTGACACACGAGATGCGCAAGCCGCGAGCGGCCACGTCCTTCTTTGATTGAGCGATGCGGTCGGGAGCGAACTCGGGGCGGGAAGGCAGGTCCATCGTACCCTGCAAACCTCGGAGTTCGACTGAAGCGAAGCCATTCTGGCTGGCAAAGTCGAGAATCTTGAGCCAGTCCCACGCCGGACAGCCGAGCGTGGAGAAGCCGATGGGGAGCGGGCTACCGCCGGCTGCTCGCAGGTTTGCCGGTAAAGCCGCGACCAGGAATGCCGCACGTTGCAGGAATTGCCGTCGAGTTGCTGGCGTCATCACTCAACCTCGTGACCGGTAAATCGGTTTGCCTATCACCCGGGGGCGAATCTTACCTCACAGGACCCCGGCTTTGCGCAGCTCGTCTTTCATGCCTGCCCAGCTCTTTTCCGTCGATGCTTCTGGTGTGCCCGCGCCGCGCCAGTGCGTCTCCAGGCTTACAGCGTGGTGATAGCCATCCCGCTTGAGAGCGGCAAACTGGCCTACCCAGTCGATCACTCCTTGCCCCATCGGGGCCCAGTCGTATCCATCTGGTTTCTTCACTGCATCTTTGCAATGGCAGTGGCCAATCCGGTTCTTCGGCAGAAGATTGTAGCCATCAGGGTAAGGTTTCTCCCCGAGCGCAGCGGCGTTTCCCGGGTCCCAATTCAGCATCAGGCGCGGAGACCTCACCGCCTCGAGGACCTTGGCCGCTTCCGCGCCGGTCGCCGTATTACATGCCGGTTCGTTTTCGAGAACCAGAACTATGCCTTTTTCTCCAGCCTGGTTTGCGGCCTGGTTCAACTTGTCATTGATTGCCTTGCGATACGGACCCGGATCGTCAAGCCGCCAGAAATCGAAGCAACGGACGCGATCCGTTCCGAAGGCTTTTGCCAAACCAATACTTTGCTCCAGCACTTCTCCCTGCTGATCAAAGGTGAAGCTGGCGCCGAACTGATCGCCCTTGGGGCTGAACCGTGATTTCGGCGCTCCCGGCCAATCCACCTTGAACAGCGGGCTGGCAATGTCCGTCACCTGAAGATCGTTCTTCTTCAGGATGCGTTGCGCCTCCGCAACTTCACGCGCGTCCAGGTTGACGACATTCTTGTCCCACAGGCTTCGCAGCTCAATCCATTTCATACCAAAATGTTGACAAGCAATCTCACAGGCGCGCCCGAAGTCCTGCGTAATCTCATCGTTGATCACAGCGATTCGGAAGGGTGACTTGAGAACATCAACTGGCTGTCCCATGAGTGTCATCCAGTGATAGGAAGGGCTTGTCGTTGCGGCCAGGGCACCCATGGCAGCAAGGAACTGGCGGCGGGAAACGGGAGATCTCACGCGGATCTGTCCTTGGCTGCCACCATGATCACCCGGGAGTGATCGATTGTCGAGTGATCAAAAGGCGTTTGTCGGCACCACGGAGATTATGACTCCTGAAAGGTTGCCTTCGTCGAAGTCCTTATGCTGGTCAAAAGGAGACAGTTAATTATTTCTGCAGGGCTTAAGCTGAAATGTGAGGCGAAGCTCATGAAACGATTTGGAGTCATCAGTACGGCAGTACTGTTCTGTCTTGTCGGAACCGCGGTGCCTGGCTATGCTCAGCAGGATCAGTCGGACGAAAAGCAGACCAAGCACGGAGAGCAAGCCAAGCCCGAAGGGCAGAAGGGTAAGCAACAACAACCGGAGCAGAACAGGCAGCAGCAGCAACAGCACGCCCAGCAACAGCAGCAGGAGCAGAACAAGCAGCAGCAACAGCACGCCCAGCAGCAACAGCAGGAGCAGAACAGGCAGCAGCAACAGCACGCCCAGCAACAACAGCAGGAGCAGAACAAGCAG
>DASZHW010000157.1:0-48903 GCA_035937515.1 Terriglobales bacterium
CCACTTTACTGTTCCTTGTTCTGCCATGTTGTTACTGTTTCCTTTTCAATTCGATTTACGCTGGAAGGGATCGGAGGTACTAAGGGCAGGTGCTAGCTGGTATGCAAGAAACTGCTCAACAACCGATTCTAATCAAACGCAGAACTAGTGTATCAAGAAAACGGTTTAATGGCTATCAAATTGCTGCGCGTCTTAACCCACACTAAGAATACTTCCGTAACCAATCCACTGAAAACAAACCATCAGCTCACATTCTTGCGAGGGTAGGAAAACGGCCGCCACACCGGCCGAAAATGAGCCCTTCTGCGCCCGAAAATGATCTAATCAGGGTCTGATGATAGCTTAATTATGGCAGTGAGTTCGCCTCCCGCTGAAAAGCCCAAACCCGGAATGAGCGCGCAGCGGCTGCGGACCGTTCTTCCCGCAGTCTGGGAGCTCATGCGTCCACGCCGCGGCCTGCTGGCGCTGGGATTCCTGCTCATGGTCATAAACCGGGTTTCGGGTCTTGTACTTCCCTACTCCACCAAATTTCTGATTGACAGCGTCATTGCCAAACATCACGTCGAATTGCTGAGACGGCTGGTTCTTCTCGTCTTGTTCGCGACCGTGGTTCAGGGGATCACTTCGTTTGCGCTGACTCAGCTGTTGTCGAAAGCGGCGCAGCGTCTGATTGCGGAGCTCCGCCAGAAAGTGCAGGCGCACATTTCGCATCTGCCCGTCGCCTTCTACGACTCCAACAAGACTGGAACCCTGATATCGCGCATCATGACCGACGTCGAAGGAGTCCGGAACCTGCTCGGAACCGGCTTGGTCGACCTGGTTGGCGGCCTGCTCACCTCGGGCATCGCCATGGTCGTGCTGTTTCGCATCAGTCCCGTGATGACCATGCTGGCCTTCAGCTTTCTGCTCTGCTTTGCCATCGCGCTGAACAAGGCATTCACCACCATCCGTCCCATCTTCCGTCAGCGCAGCAAGATCAACGCCGAGGTCACCGGCCGGCTGGCCGAGTCGCTGGGCGGGGTGCGAGTCATCAAGGGATACCACGCCGAGGAGCGGGAAGAAGCAGTCTTCGCGACCGGAGTTCGGCGCCTGCTGGACAATGTGATGCGCACTCTCACCGCCACTTCCGTCATGAGCCTTTCCGCAAGCCTGCTCATGGGCGTGGTGGGAGCGATCATCATGTACATGGGCGCGCATCAGATCATCGCCCGCACGCTGACTCTGGGCAGTTTCTTCACCTACACGCTTTTCCTGGGATTCCTGGTTGCTCCCATTGTTCAGATCGTCAACATCGGAACTCAGATCACTGAAGCTCTGGCCGGCCTGGAGCGGACCCAGGAAATTCTGCATGAACGGCCAGAAGACCAGGACCCGAAGCGAAACGTGACCTTGCAGGACATCTACGGCAGAGTGGAATTCGACCACGTGAGCTTCAGTTACGATGGTGTCCGCACGGTGCTGCGGGACATCAGTTTTCAGGGCGAACCGGGAACCGTGACCGCCCTGGTCGGTTCGTCGGGATCGGGAAAGTCTACGATTATCGGGCTGATTTCTGCATTCTACGTCCCCACGGACGGGGAGGTCCTGGTCGACGGAGTGGACCTGAGCACGGTTCGCCTGGACTCGTATCGCACCCGCCTGGGAGTAGTGCTGCAGGAGTCTTTCTTGTTCGACGGCACCATTCGCGAGAACGTAGCCTTCTCCCGCCCCGATGCCAGCGAGGACGAGATCATGCGGGCCTGCCGCATCGCCCGCGTGGACGAATTCGCGGAGAGCTTCCCGGAAAAATACGACACCATCGTAGGCGAGCGCGGAGTCAAGCTTTCCGGTGGGCAGCGTCAACGAATTTCGATTGCGCGCGCCATCCTGGCCGAGCCCCGCATTCTGATCCTGGATGAAGCCACGTCCAGCCTGGATTCGGAATCGGAAGCCTTGATCCAGCACGGGCTCTCCTATCTGATGCAGGGCCGTACCACCTTTGTGATTGCCCACAGACTTTCCACCATCCGCAGAGCCGACCAGATTCTGGTGGTGGAGCAAGGTCAAGTGGTGGAGCGCGGCAATCACGAAACGCTCTACGCGATGGGCGGCCGCTACTTCGATCTCTACACCCAACAGCAGGGCCTGCAGAATAATCTCTTCCTGGCGCCGGGCGAGGGAGACGCTGCCATCTCACCTGCTGAGGATGGCGCCGCCGCAAAAAATGGCGATGGGGACATAAGTCCAGCCGAAGCTCTGCGTCTAATGAGAGGAGAGGTTCGCTAGACTAATGACCGGTGGCCTTGAGCAGTCGAACCAGACATCCTCCCGAAACGGCGCGCCCGCGATCCGCATTGTCGACCTCTGCCGCCATTACCAGATGGGTGAGACCCTGATTCGTGCCGTGGACGGCGTGTCTCTCCAGGTGCGCGCGGGAGAGTTTGTGGCCCTGCTCGGCAGTTCCGGATCGGGCAAGTCTTCCCTGCTCAATCTCATCGCCGGACTGGACCGGCCGACTTCAGGAGCGGTGATCGTCGAGGACCGCGATCTGGCTCAGCTTTCGCGCGAAGATCTGGCCAAACATCGCCTGCGCACGGTGGGAATGGTTTTTCAATCGTTTAATTTGGTTTCGCGGATGACTCTGGCGGAAAATGTGGAGCTGCCCTTGCGCTTTGCGGAAGTAGACCGCAATCAGCGACGGACCCTGACCCGGCAAGCGCTGGAACGTGTCGGCCTGGGCGCGCGCGCCACTCATCGCCCCAGCGAACTCTCGGGCGGCGAGCAGCAGCGGGCAGCGCTGGCACGGGCGCTGATCAATCGGCCGAAACTCCTGCTTGCCGATGAACCCACTGGAAACCTCGACAGCCACACCGGGGCCGAAATCATGAATTTCATACGCGAGTTCAACCAGTCCCTGGGCATGACCATCGTGATGGTGACCCACGAGCGGGCGCTGGCCGAGCGCTACGCCCAACGCATGATCTTTCTGGCCGACGGCAAGCTGTTGGACGACCAGCCCCACCCGGCTGCGGTCGCCGCGAGCATTCCGGGAGAACGGCCAGGAGAGCAGCGATGAAAACCTACGACCTCTCCGAGCTGGCCCTGCGCAATCTGCGGGAATCGTCGCTGCGCAATTCGCTCACCACGATCGGCATTTCGGTCGGCGTGGCCTCTCTGGTCGCCATGCTGTCGCTGGGGATCGGACTGCAGCAACTGGCAAACCGGCACCTGGTGAAATCAGGCCTCTTCGATACCGTAGTAGTAATGTCACGGCGCGATGTGCGGGGATTCAGCCGCGATGATGAAAAAAACAATTCCTCCGCGACGGCCGCCGAAAGCCGTACTCTGGACGAACCCGCCCGGCAGGAAATTGAACGCCTGGCCGAAGTGCAGGAGGCGTATCCGGATATCCGATTCATCACCGAGCTCCGCTATCAGGACAAGCCGCACCTGACCATGGTGGCTGGAATCCCAGAGTCCGCTCGCTCGAACGACGCTTTTTCGGGAGTCCAGGGCCGCTTCTTCTCCTCCGAGAGTGCGCCCGAAGTCATTCTGCAAGAATCTTTTGCCGCTGAATTGCTGGGCAAGACCGAGAAGCCGGGTCAGGAGGACGACATTCCAGTAGCCGAACTGGCCCAACCGCTGATCGGTCAGGAGCTGACGATGCGGTATGCGGAGCGCATCCCCGCGGCCTCGTCAATCCCGGAAGGAGCGGCTACGAAAGCAGCTTCACCCACCCGCCAGGTTCCGGCTGAAGCAGCATCGGATGCCGCCTATTCCGTGGTCTCGCGGGAGCAAAAACTGAAGATTGTCGGCGTGTCCGATCTCGATCCCGATAGCATGCGCGGGGCGGCCCGCGCCCGCGTATTCCTACCCTTGAAACTGGCGGAAAATTTGCACGTCATGCAGCCTTCCGACCTGCGCGACAGCATGCGTGGGTTCAGCAAGCAGCCCAGCTATTCCACCATCAGCGTGCGGGTCAAGAACCCCAAGCAGGTCGAGGCAGTCGAGCAAGCCATCAAGAAGATGGGATTCAACACTTTCTCCATCCTGGATGCCACGCGCAGCCTGCGGCAGTTTTTTACGGTGCTTGATCTCTTCCTGGGAATTTTCGGCAGCCTGGCCCTGGCCGTGGCTTCGATCGGCATTGTGAATACGCTGGTCATGGCCATTCTGGAGCGCCGCCGTGAGATTGGAATCATGAAGGCCATCGGCGCCAGCGATGGCGACGTGAAGAAACTGTTCTTCGCCGAGGCCGGAGCCATGGGCGTGCTGGGCGGGATCGTTGGCGTCGCCCTGGGCTGGACCATCGGACACGTCATCAACCTGGGAACAAACATCTACCTGAAGCGGCAGGCCCTGCCGCCGGAAAACTTCTGGTCGGTGCCCTGGTGGCTGGTGGGCGCAGCCATAGTTTTTGCGTTCGTGGTCAGTCTGCTTTCGGGACTGTATCCGGCGGCGCGGGCAGCCCGGCTGGATCCGGTGCAGGCTCTGCGCTACGAGTAGACTGATTTCCATGCGTCGATCAGGGATGGTTCGATTTGGGCGGCTCTCCGTCGCGGTATTCCTGTTCCTTCCCCTGGCGGCAAGCGCGCAGAACCGCACCGACTGCAATGCGATCAACAGCCGCATCCTGAAACAGGAAGTTCACTACTGTGTCCAACTGCCCTCGGATTACGACGCCAGCGATCCGAAGCGGGAGGCGCAACACTTTCCCGTACTCTACTTTCTGCATGGCCTCGGCCAAAACGAGCAAACCCTGTTTGACACCGGGGGCTGGGCCTTGATCGAAGATCTGCGCCGCCAAAACAAGATCAGCAACTTCCTGATCGTCGCGCCCGAAGGCAAACGCAGTTTTTACATCAATTCGGCGGATGGGTCTACGCGGTACAGCGACTTTTTTCTGCAGGAATTCATGCCCTTCATTGAGCGCCGGTACCGCGTGCAGGCGGGACGGCAAGGAAGAGCCATCACCGGTGTTTCCATGGGCGGCTATGGGGCGCTGCGCTTCGCCTTTGCTCATCCCGAGTTGTTTTCCGCGGTGAGCGCGCAAAGTCCTGCCCTGATGACCCAGACTCCGCAGGAACTCAGTGCCGCCGGACATTCCAACGGACCCCTGGGCCGGTTGCTGGGAGCGCCTTTTGGCCGGCCTATCGATGCCGCGCACTGGAACCAGAACAGCGTTTTCGCTCTGGCCCGGAGAAACCAGGCCGGGCTGCGAGGCCTTGCCATTTATTTCAACTGCGGTCAGCAAGACGATTTCGGATTTGAAGACGGCGCTGCGGCTCTGCACCAGCAACTGGAGGCCGAGGGCGTCAAACATGAGTACCACTCGTACCCCGGAGACCACAGCCTGAACTATTTTCTCGCCCACATGGGGGAAGTCATGGAATTCCACTCCCGCGTCTTCGCCGAACACAAGTAGTTCACCCCGCCAGTTGTTGCCTTTCGCCTTTTTGTGCCATCCTTCTGAACGAATCGGGCGTGGTTCCACTTCAACCCGACGAGGTGATCAATGACCTGCAGCCCAGAAACGTTGAAACGTGTTCCCCTATTTGCCCTGCTCGACGAGGAGGAGACCGCAGTCCTGGCTGGACAAGTCGAAGTGAAGACCTTCGCTCCGCGCCAGCGCATCTACAAAATCGGCGACCCGGGCGGGCGAGCTTACGTCCTGGTTTCTGGCTCAGTCCGGGTCACGACGGTGGACGAAGATCATCAGGAAGTCGTGGTCGATCAACCCTCTGCGGGCGAATTCTTCGGCTTCGCCTCCATGCTGGAACAAACGCCCCATCAGACCGATGCTACGTCGGTGGAGGAATCCGTCTGCCTGGAAGTCGACCGGGACGATATCGCCACCCTGTTGCAACGAAAACCGCATGCCGGGATGGACATGCTGACCGTGCTGGGCCGTCAGTTCCACGCTTCCCAACAACTGGTGCGGGTGCGCGCCAGTCGCAACCCCAATGACATGATCGAAGAAGACATGACCTTCGGCGAGCGCATTGCGGACATGGTCGCAGGGTTTGGCGGGTCGTGGACATTCATCATCATGTTCTCAATGGCCATTTGCGTGTACACCGCAATCAACATTGTCCTGAGAGGGGCGGCCTGGGACCCCTATCCCTTCATCCTGCTCAATCTGTTTCTGTCTATGCTCGCCGCCATACAAGCGCCGGTCATCATGATGAGCCAGAACCGGCAGGACACCAAGGACCGGCTGCGCGGCGAACTCGATTACGACGTCAACCGGCGTGCCGAGTCCGAGATTCAGGGCCTGGCGCGCAAACTGAATCTGCTGGGAGAAAAAATCGGCGACGTGGAAGATCTCATCCGGCAAAAGGTGTAGCGGAGGGCAACGCCGCAATCCCTTAGCTGAGCCGCAACCGCCGGAAATTAAGACGGGTTCATTCGCTCTTTGCGAATTTCTTTGCGCTCTTAGCGTTCTTTGCGGTTAAGAGTCTTCCCACCACGCCGTTCCCGACGCCAACCCAAAGACGAACAAAAACCTGCAACTTAGACTTTACTGTTGCTCGGAGCCCGCGCCGTCGGCGGCCGAGCACACATATACATCAGGCTTGATCCCCGTAGCCGCGCGATAGCGTTCGGTGATTTGCTCCGCGAACTCTGGCGCGTCTGCGGTCGTGACCAGGTTGACGGTACAGCCGCCGAATCCGCCTCCGGTCATGCGTCCACCACGGAAGCCCGCCAGAGGTCCTGCCAACTCCACCATGATGTCGAGTTCCCGGCAGCTGACTTCATACAAGTCGCGCAGGCTGCGGTGCGATTGTCCCATCAGCTCCCCAAACCTGCTCAGCTGGCCGCCAGTCAGGCATTTCGCGCCCTCCAGCACCCGCTCATTCTCCGCCACGACATGCAGGCAACGTTTGTCGATGGTCGCGGGAATACTCGCGACGTGCCGTTCTAGCTGCTCAACCGAAACATCCCGCAAAGCACGGATTTCGGGATACCACTCTTTCAATATCCGCACGCCTTCGTCGCACTCTTCGCGACGGCGGTTGTAAGCGCCGCTGGCGTGATCGTGCTTCACCATGGTGTTGCAGATGACCAGCCGCACGTTCGGGGGAATCGGAACCAACTGAAACTCCAGGGAACGGCAGTCCAGCAGCAATGCGTGCCCCGCTTTGCCGAGACAGGAAACGAACTGGTCCATGATGCCGACCCGCGCCCCGATGAACACGTTCTCCGCTCGCTGGCACAGCCTGGCGACCTCAGGCAAGGGAAGCCGCGCGCCCGTCAGGCTGATCAGGGCCAGAGCGCTGGCCACCTCGATGGCCGCGGATGAACTCAGCCCAGCGCCAATCGGCACCTGCCCCGAAACCAGCAGGCTCGCGCCGGGAATGGAGTGTCCGATCTCCCGCAACATGACCGCGACGCCCACGACGTAGTCGCACCAAGCCCCCAAAGCCCGGCTGGGCAGATGATCGAGGTCGAATTCGAAATGTTCCCGGAAGCCCTCCGATCGGACCAGGAGCTTGCGATCCTTACGGGAAGCAATCGCGACCCGAGTAGAAAAAGCCAGTGCGCTGGGCAGGACAAATCCGTCGTTGTAGTCGGTATGCTCCCCCAGCAGGTTAACCCGGCCGGGAGCGCGAAAGAGTGTGGGCTGCGATCCAAACAACTCCTGGAACCGCCGGCCCAGTTCGGTCTCACTCATTTGGCGGTTCCCAGGGAAACTGGGCCGGCCGGCGAGTGCGTAAGTGCAGGGCAACTTGGGGGCATGAAATAATGCATTCCGTAAGCGATTGCCGCGACCGCGATGGTCGGTGCCAGGCTGCGCTGTGTCATACAGGTCTGGGCTCCGAGAGTCGCCCAGCCGGCCGCGTACATTGTAAACCCGCGTTGGGAGCCAGCGATTGAAGCTCGCCGAAGATCCGCATCGCAGATTGAATGCTCTTACCAATGAGTGGGTCCTGGTCTCGCCCCATCGCGCCGGGCGTCCCTGGCAGGGGCAAGTCGAAAACATTCCGGCGCCCCATCTGCCTGAATATGATCCCTCGTGCTACCTCTGTCCGGGAAACCCAAGAGCTGGCGGAGCTCGCAATCCCGCCTACACCGGCGCCTTCGTTTTCGACAACGACTTCTCGGCGCTTCAGCCGGGGACTTCCCCCGACCGCCAGGATGTCGAAGGCCAAGGCCTGCTGGTGGCTGAAGGCGAGCCCGGAATTTGCCGCGTGGTTTGTTTTTCTCCGCGCCACGACCTCACCCTGTCCAGGATGCAACCCGGGGACATCGAAAACGTGATCCGCACCTGGACCGCCCAGTTCGGCGAACTTGGGAAGGTGGCGCAAATCAATCACGTGCAGATTTTCGAGAATCGCGGCGCCATGATGGGGGCGAGCAATCCTCATCCCCACTGCCAGATTTGGGCGACCCGGTCGGTTCCCGACATTCCGGCCAGGGAGCTCACTTGTCAGCGAGACTATTTCCGCAGCCGCCAGGCCTGCCTGCTGTGCGACTATGTCCGGCTGGAGCAGGAGCAGGAGCTCCGCCTGGTTTGCCGGAACGAGAGCTTTGTCGCGCTGGTTCCCTTCTGGGCAGTATGGCCATTTGAGCTGCTCATTTGCAGCCGCCGCCACTTGGCATCCCTTCCTGACCTCAGCGGAGACGAAGTGAAACGCCTGGCCCAGATCCTGCAGGAGGTCACGTCAGTTTACGACCGGGTGTTTGACATCCCGTTTCCCTACTCGATGGGCTTTCACCAGGCCCCCACGGACGCCGAACCCCATCCCGAATGGCACTTCCACGCGCATTTTTTCCCACCGCTGCTGCGCTCGGCCACGGTCCGGAAGTTTATGGTGGGATTTGAGATGCTGGGGACACCGCAGCGCGATATTACACCGGAAAGCGCGGCAGCCTACCTGCAGGACCTGTGTCAGCCGCGGTGAGGCCGTGGCCAGGAGGGCGGTTAACGCGGGACGTATCGATCGAGCCGCGGGTTCACGAGTCCGGCGAAAGCGACGAGGCGCTCCTCGGCTTTCTGCGGGGCTTCTCCCGGCCGCAAAGGAGTGTTCAATCGAATCAGGGCATTGTCGGTCGGGTTCAGAAGAAGCGAGTCGAACAGCAGGTATCGATTCATCGTGCCTTCGCTCGCCACCCGCCGGCCCTGGGACCAGTACCAGGACAAAACCAGCTGGCGATCGGCTCCCCGCGCGATCAAGTACCGGTTCGCTTCAAAGGCAGTTTCGCCCTGAAATTGGAGAGCGGTAGTGTGGGATTCGAGCGTCCTCCACCCGGTACACGTGGGGCAAACCGGAGGCAAGTGGTGGAAGAATGAGTGGTCCTCGGGGCGGTATGCCAGGTAGAGAGTGATCTCGGGTTGGTCAGTCTGGTCGTTGGCGTACTCTCGCTGTACGAACTCTCCCGGGCCCATCGTTGTCAGGATCTCGTCCGGAATCGGCACATCGATTCCCACCCAATTGTCGAGTTGCACGGGAAAGGACGCCAGCGAGGCTCGCGATGGACCCAATGGACTGCGGGCGCGTGCTTGCAGAAAAAACGCGGTTCCAGCCAGAAGCACCGCCACAGTCGCAACGTGCGCGGTCCGTATCATGCGTATTGCTCTTGCCCGCCTGAAGGCGGTTCGGGCGCCAGAAAGGTCTGAGCCAGGCGGTGGAAAAGGAAAATGAGGGCCAAGGAAGCGGCGAAGACGAGCCATCCGGAGAGCAGGTGCAGAATCCCCCCCGCGCCCTCCACGCCCCAGAACTCGACTACCAGGCCGGTGACGGTGATTCGTAGTGCATTGGCCAGAACCGAGACCGGGACCGCGACCAGCGCCAGCAGCACCCGGATTTCAACGTTGGTTTCCGCCAGGTAACCGTAAATGACGGTCAAGGTGATCAGCGAAAACAGTGACCGGACGCCGCTGCATGCTTCCGCCACTTCCAGCCGGGCCGACGGCAGCATGATGATATTGCCCTCCCGGTAGACTGGGATTCCACTCATGGACAGCAGGAATGTGGCGGTCTTGGAAGCGACCATCTGAAGCGGAAACGTGATCTGATCGAGCAGGGTCGCCGAAGGAATCATCAGCACCAGGACGGCCAGGGGAAACGAGATCGCAGCCAGGAATCGCCATCCGGCAAGAAAAACCACGATTCCGGAAATCACGAGCAGAAGGGATATACGGCAAAGGAAAAGCGCGGAACTCCCTGTTCCCATGGCCAGAGTTATCAGGGCGACTACGAGAATCATCAGGCCCGACCATGCCGGCTGGATCCGAATCGCTGCCAGCTTTGCCCGCCGCTCCCAGATTAAGAACAGCGAAAACGCAGGGACAAAGAATCCATGGGTGTAATTTGGGTCTTTCCACCATTGCCGCGCTATTTGAAGCGCCAGCGGGCCGTACAGAAATCCAGTAAGCAGAAGAAGAATCCCTATCTGCCCGAACAGGAGGATACGGCGGGTGCCGAGACTCCTGATGTGTGCGATGAGGCTTTTCACTTAGCGTTTCCGCCTCGCCTTGCGGGACCTCCAATACACGCCTGCCAGGCCGCTGGAAATCAGCAGCAACGTACCGGGCTCCGGTGCGACTGCCAGAGGTTCGTGGGGAGAGCCGCCGCCCACAGCCGGGAAACCGGCGAGCGGCAGGAAAAGCAGAGGAACAAGCCCCTTGTGACTTTTCGCCGACTGCAAGACACTGGCAGCTTCGGGCTTTGGAGTGGGCAAGACTGCGGCGGTTGCGTCTGGCCGCACGTCAACCTCGGGTGTGACCATGGCGCTGGCCAGCAGGGGACGATCCAGGTCGCCCTCATAAGGGTCCAGCATTGCATGTGCGCCCAGCGGCACTGCCGCTATCCGGTTGCCACAACGCGTGCGGGCTGTGATCTTGCCGTCGCTGATCAGGGTTTCGCCGGGATGCAAAGTGACTTTCTTCCGTGTCCAATACACCTTGTCGCCCAGCCGGTAGGCAACGTGCATCGATTGCGTCTCAGAAACCTGCACCAGATGAGCGCGTTGAAAATCAAAGCCGCGGAAATGCTCGGCCACCACCGGATCGCGCTGCATCGTCTTCTGTAGTTGTTCGAGGCTCTCTACTCCGCCCGGAATGAGCGAGTAGCGGTAAACCGGACGGATGGCGCGTGGTTCGACGGCCCAGGATTCCGTGCTGAGCCCGGATGGAGTCTCGTCTTGGGATTCGGACCCATTTCCCGCAGCCGCAGTTGGGACTGAGGATTTCGTTCTGGAGACTGGCTGCTGGCGGGCAAACTGAAACGTAACCGCTGCCGTTGCGGCAAACAAAAGCAATACAAGGAACTGATGCCTGGCACGCGGCCAGCGACGCCCACGCTGAACCTTCCCCCCGTTTATATCGTTCACTCGCGCCTCACTGGATGGATCGATTTAGTCTGGGGGGGAGACCTCGAGACTATATGTGCACCCTGGCTTCCAAATGAAACTCATTTAGAATCAGCGGCCTACATGTTTCGCCAACCAGTGTGTGAAGAAGTTTGCAGAAAAAGGAAGGATGGTTGCGCTGTCTCACGGTGATGATAAGGCGAAATTATGGCAAACAAGTGCGCATCGTATGGATCCGTAGGCACAGCATGGAAGGCACGAACCTCCATGCTGTCAGCGACATCCTCATGGAGGTCGACAGCGTCAGACGCTTCTTACTCGATATGGGCCGCCCGATGTGACTCGCCTACCAATCTTCCGGCGCTACTGGACCACAAGCGATAGGGTCGCGGTGTGCGACAGCGATCCAGAGGCTCCGGTGACCGTGATGGTGTAGGTCCCGGAAGGCGTCCCGGGATGACCTCCGCCGCCACCGCCGCCGCTGGAAGAGCCGCCACCGCAGGCCGCCAGGAAGATCAAGCCCAAAAACAACACGCAGCCGAGAAGCAGGGACAAAATCCTTTTCTTCCGTGAGGCGAAACCCGACCCGACAAGCGCCAGGCCGATCGGTAACCACATGGCATAGAAGACCCCCTTCAGTCGTGGCGCCACAAACGCTGTGGTCGCCGCAGTGGTGGCGACCGTCAGCGTCGAAGGACCGGAACCGTTCGCTACCGAGGTCGGCGCGAGCGCGCACGTGGGCGCCGGAGTTGCGGGCGGGGCAATGCTGCATGTCAGAGCCACCGCGCCATTGAAACCGTTCAGCGGAGCGATGGTAATCGTGGAAGTAGCGGATCCGCCTGCCGTAACTGACGCCGGCGAGAGCGCGGTGGCCGCAATCGTGAAGTCTGGCGGCGCGGATATCGGGTTAATGATCAGGCCGACCGACGTGTTGTGGCTTACTGACCCGGAGGTTCCGGTAACCGTCACGGTAGTAGCCCCTACTGGCGTAGCCGTAGAAGTGGTGATGGTGAGGGCGGATGTCACCGCTGCCGCCCCAGGTGTCACCGAGCTGGGGGCAAAAGCGCAGCTCGCGCCTGTTGGCAGGCTGACCGCAGCGCACGTCAGCGTAACCGCGCTGTTGAAGCCATTCACCGGGGTCACCGAAATAGTGTAGGAAGCCGGGCTGCCTGCAATTACGGTCTGGCTGGCCGGGGCCGTGCTCAGGCTGAAGTCCGGTGCTGCCGCTGAGGGCGCCTTGAAAGTGGCTGTTTGCATCACCCAGCTGCCGGTGCTGTTCAGCGGCGCAGTGGCCTCGCAACTGCCGGCCACGGACGTTATCTGGTGCTCGGCACCATCACCGTTCGCCGTAAGATTCAAGAAGTTGAAGCCGGGCCCAGGACCAGCAACAGTGCTTGACGTTGTGACACCTGCCACGACCACTTCGACCGCCGCAGTGGTGGTGCAAGCTCCGGTGTCCGCAAGCAGTCCAGAACCGAAGCCGGCAGCCACCGCGTCGACCGGGTTGCTGACATCCAAGCCGCTGTACTCCAGTATATGCACGTCGGGAGATTGCGCCGCCTGATTGAACGTAACCGTGATCTGATTGGGGGTGCCGCCATCGCCGGCGATGTTCTTGGCGTAGTAGATGACCTGGCTCAGCGCGGTACCGGTGACCACGGGAAGGGCGGGGACGTAGGTGTTTCCTTCTGCGTCGGTAACCGAGCTGACGGCTGCCACGGTATCGTTCCAGCCGATTATGACAGCGTTCAGATTGCCGGCTGTTTGCGGGCTGGGCATAAGGCCAACAATAGTTGTCGTAGCGCTGGCCGTGGCCGCGGCACCGCGCTGAACATAATTAATCGGTCCGGTGCCCAATACATAGGTGAAACCGCCGATTGTGGTTGCGGTGCCTCCGCCCGGGTTATTCACTGTCACATCCGCGGGTCCTACGGGCAACCCGGGAGTGTTGGCGGTAATGGTCGCGCTGTCCTGCACTACTACATTTCCGGCCGGCAGAGCTCCGATGACGACTCTTGCTCCCACCTGAAAGTTGCTGCCAGTGATGGTCGTCGCTGTGCCGCCGTTGGTCGGACCGGTGGCGGGGGTGATCGTGCTGATCACCGGCGTCACATTTTGGAAGGTGTAAGCCGCAGTAGCCGAACTAGACTGTCCATCCACATTTACCACTGTAACGTCTTTGGCGCCATCACTGTCGCCGGGCGTCAGACAGGTGATCGTGGTTCCGCCGGATTCGACGCAATTCACGCCGGAAATACCACCGGGAGCGGTGCCGAACAACACGATCGCGCCCGGCTGAAAATTGGTGCCCGTAATGGTCACCGGGGTTCCACCCGCGTCTGACCCCGACGCCGGCGTTATCGGTGTCGTGGGTGAAATGGTTGGAGGGTTCACAAAATTGACCCCAGTGGTGCTGAATCCCGCCACCTGCATGACCCACCGATTGGAAACAGCAACGGTAGCTGTCGCATTGTAAGTGCCTGAGGGCTGGGCGGTATTGGAATCCTCGACGATATCGCCAAATGGACTGGTGATCACTCGCGAAACGAACCCTGCGCCTGCTGCCGCAAAGGCGCTAGCGGTTGTGCCTGCGCCCAGGATCAGATCACTGGTCGTGGTAGTGGCTCCCCCGCTATCAGCAGAGGTGGAAAGGCCGGAGCTTCCGGCCCAATTGTCCAGCGGCGCAGTGGTACTCAGCCCGCTGTATTCGAGGATGCGAACATCGGGAAAGCCCGCAGTCTGGTTGAAAGTTACAGTCACTGTGGGGGTGGTATTGTTGGGCAGCACAATGTTTCGGGCGTAGTAAATGGCCTGCGACAAGCCATGACCTGCGGTTGTGCCAACCAGCACATAGTTGTTGGTGTTGTCGTCTGCCACCGAAGTTACCGAGGAGGAAGTATCGTTCCAACCCACCACCACGACATTTAAGTTGCCGGCGGTCTCGGGCGCCGCATAAGCCACGCTCACCGACGCGGAGTTCGTGGCGACGGTATTGTTATTTTCCTGAACAAAGACTTGCCCCGCTGATAGCGCCGGCACAAGCAGTAGTCCCGTCAGAAGGGAAGTACGGCGAAAAGGAGTGGCGATGCGGGAAAAGATCAACGACAGCATGGATGGCATAATTCCACTTTCAGGGATTGGGCGGCCAGTGTGAATGGCTCGGAAGGGGCATTGATCCGGACTCGGCCTGTTGACTTCAAAAACAGCCTTGATTGTACACCCATCCTGCCTGTTCCCAACATTAATGACTTTCGTCTGGAGCGCCCCAACCGTCTGCGATCCGCAGACAAGACAGGGCAAATTACCCGACGTCCTACCGGCATCTTCCTAAGTTCTTTCATTGTTCAGTCGTCAAGAGTGACCAGGGACACCACCGACCGTCTGGCCACCAACTTGGGCTGGAAGATCCTTGTTGCAAAATTTACTTTCACGGAATGGCCCCCTGGGGTTCACTTCTGCCTGAATATTTCGGTGTCCCTCACGAGGGAGGGAAACGGCAATGACTTTGGGACACCCAATGAGTGATTGTGCCACGAGGGAGCTCTGCAGTCTTGTGCTTTTTCTAGAACAGGACACTTTAGAAACGAAAGCGTCCCAGACCATTGAGTCGTGGGACGCCCGTTCGAACAGCCCTCCCCCGAAGTCTGCTCACCACCTACCCTACTGGCTTGGCCGGCACCTGTGAATGGCTCGAATGGGCTACTCCGGACCTGATGACCTGCGCCAGGAAATGATGGACGGAATGCCATGTCGGCTCGCGCCAGCCCGCCCCGGGACGCGCCCGGCAGGACGCGCTCAGTCCGAGTAGCCTTCGTCGTCATCTTCCTCGTCCTGATCGTCTCTTTCAGCGTCGTCCTCTTCCTCGTCTTCTTCCCTCTGGCTCCTCTCGAAAGTGCTCCTCGCGAACGAGGACATCGACCAGCCCTGGGTTATCAGCAGGATCCGGGTCGAGGTATCTTGGACGTATTCTGTGCATGCTCAATGGTACGCCTCGGATACGCCTCGCAATCCGGCGAGAACGAGCCGCGGCGGGCGGGCTCCGGCGGCTGCGCTAATTTGCTTTATCCAGCACGACGATGGTGTCGACCGAATCACGCCCTTCGTCGGGTATGCGCAGAAGCATGCCATCGTCCAGCTTCTTAAGCTCAAGTTGCTGGTTTGCGCCGAAGAGATGGGCTCCCCTGATCCCCGCAACCGTGGGAAGGGCCAGATACTCGTCCTGCCAGTCGAGCACGTGGAGATATATTTTGTCCCCTTTCTGAGTGCTCACGCCCCAGCTGCGCGGGGTGATCGGACCGCCCCGGGTACCATGAATCGTGTCTCCGTTCTTGCCCATCCAGTCCCCCAGCGCGTGCAGTCGCTCCACAAACTCGGGCTGCACTTGCCCGCTGGACATCGGCCCAATGTTCAGAAGAAAATTTGCGTTGGCGCCGGCGGCGCGGACCAGGTAGTGAATCAGGACCGACACGCTCTTGAAGTTCTTATCGCTTTTGTTATAGCCCCACGCGCCGTTGACCGTCTCACAGGTTTCCAACGGCAGTTTTCCTATCTTCGTCGTATTGAAACCGGCGGTGTTCGCGCCTGGCAGGTCTTTCTCGAACATCTGAAAGTCTTCGCCGTCGATCGGCGCCTGGTGATGGTTGCTGCCAATCAGCGCGGCGGGCTGGAGCTTATGGATCAGAGAATAGGTCCGATTCAGCCGCCAATCGGCCTGTGGCTTGTCCCACATGCCGTCGAACCAGATGCCGCCCACGTCGCCATATTGGGTCAATAGCTCGGTAAGCTGGGAATCCATGAAATCCAGATAGCGGTTGAAGTCGCCTCCCTCGGGACGGCCCGCGGAATGCCCGGTCCCGCCCAAAGGCCAGTAGTCCGGATTGTGCCAGTCAAGCTGCGAGTGATAAAAAAAAAGCTTGATCCCCTGTTTCCTGCACTCCTCAGCCAACTGCTTCAGAGGGTCTTTCGCGTACGGTGTGGCATCGACGATGTTCCATTTCGTCTGCCTGGTTCCCCACATGGCGAACCCGTCGTGATGCTTGCTGGTTATGGTGATGTATTTCATGCCGGCAGACTTGGCCAGGGCAACGATGTTGGCGGCGCTGAACTCGACGGGGTTGAACTGGGGGGCAAACTTTTCGTACTCGGCAACCGGGATTTTCTTGTTTTCCATCACCCATTCGCCATCCGCCGGGACGCTATAGACGCCCCAATGAATGAACATGCCAAACTTCGCATCCTGGAACCATTCGCGCGCCTTGAGATTCGATTCTGAAGGCTGATACGTCTGTGAAACAGCAACTCCAGCGATCAGGAGCACGCTCACTAGGATCAAGACATGCCGAAGGGTTTTCACGTTCTCCTCATTTCGGACCCAGATTGGCCAATTTGAGCTAGGTCTCCTTGGAAATATTCGATCTCGCCGATTTCACTCGGCGGAACAAATCGGGAGCCTTCATTCGCCGGCAGTGCTCCTCGAAGTTCTGGCGCGGTCCTTTCCAACGCAGGTCTTCGACCGTGTCAAAGACCGGCACATCCAGTCGTAAGGTCGCCAGTGTGCGAAACAGCAGGGCGTCATTCCATGCGGCAAACAGCGATTCGGACAGCCCGCGGGCCTTGCGGATCGACGGATGCCATTCTCGCCAATCCTTCGGAATGTCCTCCAGGTGGGGGTACTGAGAGAAGGCGAGAGCCGCAGCCTTCTGGCCCCATCCAGAGACGCCCGGGAATCCATCTGCGCTGTCGCCGACCACGGCCAGATAGTCTGGAATCGATGGTGGCTTCACTCCGAACTTGGCCACAACCCCGGCTTCGTCGCGCAGGAGGTCGCGCCTGCGGTCCAGTTGAACCACTCGCGTGCCTGCCACACACTGGCTGAGATCTTTATCTGGCGTGCAAATGAACACCTGCCTGACCCGGTCATCTCGCGCGGATTTGGCGGCGGCGGAAGCAAGCGCATCATCCGCCTCGAAGTAAACCATCGGCCACACTACCACTCCCATGGCTTCCAGTGCTTCCTCAAGAATCGGAAACTGCGAGAGCAACTCCGGAGCCACGCCTTCGCTGGTCTTGTATCCGGGATAGAGGTCATTGCGGAACGACTCCACGACATGGTCGGTGGCAACCCCGAGGTGGGTGGCGTCGCGCTCAATCATTGACAGCACTGAAGTCAGGACACCGCGCACGGCGCCGATTTCCTGGCCGTTCACATCCGCCGAAGCCGGCACCGCAAAAAAGTGGCGGAACAACTCATAGGTCCCGTCGATTAAATGCACATCCATGCGGCTACGCTCAGCTCCTAGCCGGCGATGTTATACGATCCACTCAGCGATTGGAGGAGATTCTTCCCGTTGGTCAAGGCTGCCGCACTGGCCGGCTACTGGGAGACGAGGTGATATTCGCTCTGAACCAGGCCGCTGGGATAGTGCCGCGTGGCTACGTGATGGAGTCGAATGTCGTGCGGCAGAGAGCCAAAAAGAGGAGTCCCGTCCCCAATGAGGACCGGCACGCGAGTGATGACAAGGCGTTGAATGAGTCCCGCGCGCAGGAATCCCTGAATCGTGATTCCTCCGTCAACATAGACGTGGCGGATACCGCTGGCAGCAAGCTGCGAGAGAATGTCAGATGGAGGTCCAGCCATCTGTTCCACAACCCCGCGAGCTGCAGACAAATCGATGTGGTGACTGCTCAGCACCACCACTCGCTTGTCGGCATAAGGCCACTCTTCCATGCCGAGAACCGTCTCGAATGTCTTGCGGCCAATGACGATGGCATCAACCGTTGCTATGAATTCGTCGTAGCCGTGGGGTTCACCACCGCCCGGCGGTAGAAAGTCGAGATCACCGTTCGGCCGCGCAATGAATCCATCAACACTTGTGCCGACAAAGACCGACACCATCATCGTAAATTCTCCGCGAGCGGCTATGCTGAAAGCTCGGCAGTGAAAGCATCGTGAAATCGGTCGCTTTATGACTGCTCTTGATAACCGGCGATTGCACTGACAACCAGCCCATGAGTCCAATCGCGATGTTACGCCAAATGCCGCATAGTTTGCGGTTAGCCGGCCATCCTAGAGCCTTCGGGTCACAAGTTGCAGGCCAAGTGACTATTCGATGTTTGACTCGATGAAAGGGATCACCACGCGGCTGAATTCTTCGGGCTTTTCCAGGTACATCAGATGTCCAGCGTCGCTAATGATCATGCGCCGCGAGCCAGTTATGCCCGCTTCGATTGCACCCGCGTGAGCATGAACATCCGGGATGTCCGCGTCTCCAACCAGAATCAGAGTGGGTATGCGAATCTCGGAAAGACGCGGGAGCGCCGGTCTGGTTGGACGCACGAAGTCAGCATGAGTCATGTCTTGGGGATTAGCGGTCAAAATAGCAAGAAGCCGCTTTTGCGCTGCTTCGTGCCCCGGAGCCAGGAGATACCGGTCCTTTGACCAGTTGGAAAGGCCTTGCGCTACGTCTCCCGTTTCAAAGGGGCGGGAGTTCGCCATCCCGCGGTTCAGAAAATGATCCGTATAGGGGAAGCCACTCACGACAGCTCCTACCAATACCAATTGCTTGACCAGATCGGGATATTGAAGTGTAAAGTCGATGGAGAGTTCGCCGCCGTGCGAACTACCCACTAGAATCGCGCGCTTTACTCTGCGCGAGTGTAGCAACGTTGCGAGATCCTCAGTTTCTGAGTACCACGTGGTGGCGGCAGGAGAACGGCCATACCCCCGGCGATCGTACCGGATCGTGTGGAACTGCTTGCAGAACGTCGGCCAAACATCGTCCCACACAGCCGAATGAGCGATTCCGTCGTGAATCAGAACGACGGCCTCAGGACCTGTACCGCATTCCTGGTAATACAATCGTCCGCCGTCGACATCTACGAATGCTCCAGGCAGCGTTGTGGTGTTCGGATTCTGCGCAGATGTCACCCCAATTCCGAAGAGGAGGAAGAAAATGAGTGGAGCAGCCGAGCTTTTCATGCCAGAGAACCTACTCCGGTGAAGGACTGGATTCAAGCGCCACCTGAATAACTGATGTCATAACGACGTCGGCCTCACAACGGACCGAGTAGACTTTGGGGTGTCCAACCAAAAAGGGAGGACCCTCGACGTATTCGGGCCTGCAGAGGTTTTCGGTGATGCGAATTGGCTGCGTGGCGGGGATCCGGTATACAAAGTCAACATCATTTCGGCTTGCGCCGACCGCGTGGTCTCGAATCATCTCGGCACGCCAGTGCATACGGACTCGAGTGCCTGTCACGGACGCTTCCTTCTTGCGCTGGGTGTGATCGTACACAGCCAGCAGAGAAGCGTTTAACACAACAACCTCGCCCGACACTGGATTTACACGGTAGAATCCGCAACTTGTGGGTGCGGCTCTCATCCATACAACCGTCCCGTTTATTTTGGCCAGGGCGCCGCGCTCTTGTGCCTTTCTGCGAACGAGCGCCTGAAACCAGGAGAACGTATCTCATGCGAGCATCGGTAACGGCATTCTTGTTGGCATTCGTAGTCACTGGTGCCCAGACACAGCACTTCACGACCGTCGCCACTAAGTCGGAGCTGTCTTCGCCGGACCCGCGGCCGAGTCCAGCGGCACTAATCTCGCGCGCGAAGGCGCTTGAACTGGATACGCCGTATGTCCCTCCACCCGGCGACCCTCTGTTGCACCACGCCGCCGGCTTCGCCAAAGTCATGTGTTCCGCGGTATTCATCACCGGACTCGATCCCGAGTTCGCCGCGGAGAACGTCGGTTACTTCACTGCTCCGTACGAGATGCGCGCAGAGCTCGGCCAACCGGTCGTGGACCGTGAGCACAAGCAGGTGCACGTTGCAGTGCCCGGTGGGGTGACCCGCACCGCTGTCTACCTCGGGGATCAGGGATGCGTGACACTCCCCGTAGGCAAGGAATGGGTCAGCTTCAAGCCCGTGATACTCAAGAGCAGCTTGCCCGATGCCTCGAAGCAAGCATGGCCGACGGGCGACGTGCTGCCCCATGATCCGCCTCCGTCTGAGCTCGACATGGCGAAGGTGAAAGAGGCGGTGGATGCGGCCTTCGATCCGCCGGAGGGGAAGACTGCCGCTTTGGTGGTGACCTGGAAGGGACGACTCATCGCCGAGCGATACGCGCCGGGGATCATGGCGCAGACGCCACTCGAGAGTTGGTCGATGGGCAAGAGCGTGACCGCCACACTGATGGGTGTGCTGATCCAGCAGGGCGCGTACGAGCTATGGCAGCCTGCGCCTATCCCGGAGTGGCAAGAGGGGAAGGACCTGCGGTCGGAAATCCGCATTGCCGACCTCCTGCACATGTCCAGCGGGCTCCGCATCAAGGCGCTGGAGGATCCCGATTACGATCCTACCGGCACGTATCCAGACCACTTGTACCTGTACACCGGTGGGGTGGACTCGTTCCACTATGCGGCCACCCGGCCGCTGCAATGGCTCCCGGGAAAGGTCGGGCGGTATCGCAACACCGACCCGGTCTTGACGAACTACCTCATCCGGCTGGCCGTGGAGAAACGTGGCGAGGAATACCTTTCGTTTCCGCGGCGCGCGTTGTTTGACAAACTCGGTATGCGCACCATGGTCCTGGAGACTGACCCGTTCGGCAACTTCCTGAGCCAAGGCTATGAGTTCGCCTCAGCGCGGGACTGGGCGCGGTTGGGCAATCTCTATCTTCAGAACGGCGTCTGGAACGGAGAGCGAATTCTTCCCGAGGGCTTTGTGAAGTTCGTCAGAACGCTAGCGCCAGCCTGGGTGGCCGACCAGAACCCGGTGTACGGCGGTTTCTTCTGGATCAACGGCGACGGCTCCTACCCTGTGCCGAGGAGCGCTTACTTCATGTCGGGTGCAGGCGGACAGAAGACGATGATTATTCCGTCTCACGACCTCGTCGTTGTGCGGTTAGGGCACTTCAAAGGCGCGGATGAGGGCGTGAAGAGCTTCAAGAAGTCTCTTGCGTTGCTGATGGAAGCAGTCCCTCCCAGCAAGTGAGCAGGAGCAACACGGACCTCGATGCTGCGTGATGGCGCTGGGGATTCGCTGCTCTCAGCCAGAACGAACGGGGCTCGTCGTTCGATCTGTGGCCGAGACAAACGTGCGTTCTTTGGCAAGCAGAGGTCAATGGGATTCAAAATTGCGACGCGAACACGACCGTTTGCGCTCCGCGCAAGAAAAATTCTGACGCTACTCAGAGCGCCGGAAGTTGCCAAATAGCGGGCAAACCGGGAATTATGTCCAGCCGCCCTCTACTTCCGCTTTGCCGAGAACCCGCCCAGAACCTCATTCTTTACGCTTCCCAGAACCTGTTTGCGTAGGTATCGTAGATCGAGTCGCGCTCCTCTCGAAAGGAGGACGGGATGCGTCTTCAAAGACGCCAACTGCTTCGAACCCTGTCATTTGCTTTCGGGTCGAGCTTCATCTGGAATCGGAACCAACTCGGCGTCGCTGCTCAGACAGCCATCCAGCCAAAGGTCTCCCCTCCCCCTGCGGGCGCTACTGTTCGTGATGGGATCGCTGGAGGAACGAAAATGGAAACAGTGACGGGTATTGGAGGACTGTTCTTCCGAGCTCACGATCCGAGAGCATTGGGGCGTTGGTACCAGCAACACCTGGGGATCTCGCTCACACCATCGAGCTACGAGGATTCCGTGTGGCAGCAAGAGGCAGGACCCACCGTTTTTGCTCCTTTCGAGGAGACGAGCGACTATTTTGGAGATGCCCACAAGTTCTGGATGGTGAACTTTCGAGTCCGGGATCTCGACAAAATGGCGGCCCAGTTACAAGCTGCGGGGATCACGGTCAAGATTGACCCGCAGTCTTATCCCAACGGCCGGTTCGCCCGCCTGCATGACCCTGAGGGAAATCCGATCGAATTGTGGCAGCCTAAGGTTGCAGACACTAAAGGCTAGGTTGCAAAGCAGTTCAGGACTGTTTCTGAATTTTTCCTGAGTTCTGCGGGTCGCCCACATCCCATATGTGTGACCACGCGCCGCATACTGCCCGTTGGATTCTGGCTCCGCTAAGCTGCGGCCCTCAAGAGCCGCCGAGACGAAGCCGTTGCTGCTGCAACCTCTCCTATTCGCTATTCTTTGTGTTACCTTGTCGCGCAAATGCAAACCGCCACGAAGCAAGAAGCCGAAATCGACACGGTTGCTCCAGTTCACGCATTCACCGTGGGTTCAATCGGCATCCTCGCCTACATGCTCGGGAACGTCTTACACGAAGGCGTGGGCCACGGCGGGGCTTGTCTTTTGGTCGGGGCCAAGCCTCTCGTGCTCTCATCGGTCCACTTCGAATGCAGCCTGGACAGCCGTCTTGTGATGGCGGGTGGCACACTGGTGAACTTACTCGCGGGAGCGGTATTCTTTGTCCTCGGACGCTTCACCGGCCCCCGTTATCCACGATTGAAATACTTCTTCTGGATCTCCATGACGGTGAATCTTTTCACCGGCACAGGATATTTCCTGTTCTCCGGCATCGGCGGCATTGGTGATTGGGGCGCCTTTATTCAGGGCCTCGGTCCCCAGTGGCTCTGGCGAATCGGTCTGACGATCTTCGGTGCTGTTACTTATCTGCTCGCCGCGCGCATTAGCCTACTTGAATTGCGTCCCTTGATCGGCAGCAACAAAGAGCAACGCTACCAGCGCGCGGTGCGCCTCTCGGCGATCCCATATTTTGCCGGGGGAATTTTGATGTGCATAGCCGGTGCGCTGAATCCCAAGGGAATGATCCTGATTCTGATCTCCGCGGCGGCATCGACCTTCGGCGGCACTTCAGCATTGATGTGGACCACCGACTGGCTCAACCGCGGAAATCTGATTCCTTACGGACCACCTGCAAAACCAATGCCGATTCACAAGAGCTGGCCATTAATCGTGGCCGCTTGTGCCATCGCGATCGCATTTGTCGGTGTTCTGGGTCCGAGCGTCCGCCTCGCGCATTGAGAGATCAGCTGCAAACCTAAGCAATTTTGCGGATCAAAGCACAAGGGCCGCATTCAGTGTGCCGTTGTGTATTCTGTAAATCGCTGCACGCGGCAACAAAGGCTTCAGAACGTGATTTTCCCGCAAGGAGTATTGTTCTGGGATGGTGTTTATCGAATCGATACAACTAGCATTATCTTCTTTGAGTTACAGGAAACTTCCAGCCAAAAGGAAAGGTTGGTAGCGCTACCGGGAATCGAACCCGGGTTTGAAGATTGAGAATCTTCCGTCCTAACCCCTAGACGATAGCGCCTCCGGGAGGATGTGATTATAACAAAGCAGGATAAAGATCCTCCGTACGGCTTGACAAACCCCTCTCCGCAAGGCAGAATCCTTTAGGCGAATAAAAAGCGAATACGCCTCGAGACATCCCTTCGGATG
This sequence comes from Terriglobales bacterium, assembly GCA_035937515.1. GTDB lineage: Bacteria > Acidobacteriota > Terriglobia > Terriglobales > Acidobacteriaceae > JAIQFF01. Next base: position 23,662 of record DASZHW010000157.1, read on the forward strand.
ATCCCGCAAAGTGCGCTCCCTGAAATATTGAGGTCCTGAATTGTCTTCCCCACTGGTTTGTACACAGGCGGCCGGGGGCCGCCCCCTTGCCATTTTTGTCAAAGATCCGGCGCAGGTTTTGCAGCGCTTCGCTGCAGCTCCCAAGCTGGCGGGAGTGACTCCAGCGTCGCGGCTGGCGGTGCGGCCTTCGCCCGAGAGAGTCTCCAGCGGCATTCGGGAGATCGATGCTCTTACCGGTGGCCTGCCCCGCGGGTGCTTGAGCGAGATTTCCGGCTCAGCCTCTTCCGGACGCACCAGCGTGTTGCTGGCCACCCTGGCCGCCGCCACCCGGCGCCACGAAGTCTGCGCTCTGGTGGATACCACCGACGCGCTCGATGCCGCCTCGGCAGCCGCTGCAGGCATTGATCCGGAAAGATTGCTGTGGGTGCGTTGCGGAGAAACCGGCCTCAGACCCCGGACGCCGGACCGCGGACATCGCCCACCGTCCGAATTCCGAGCGCTCGAACAGGCGCTGCGGGTCACCGACCTTCTCTTGCAGAGTGGCGGTTTTGGTCTGGTGGCCATCGATCTGGGCGATGTGTCTCAGGCGGCAGCGCGACAGATGCCGCTAGCCTCCTGGTTTCGTTTCCAGCGCGCGGTCGAGCCCACACCCACGGTGCTGCTGGTGGTGGCCCAGGCGCCTTGCGCCCAGACTTGCGCCTCGCTGCTGATCAGGCTGCGGTCGGGAAAAAAGCTGTCGGCTTTCAGCTTTCAGCTCTCAGAAAAAGAGATGAACTGCCCGGCTCACACGCAGCTTCTGGATGGACTGCAGATTGAAGGTGAGCTGTTACGTTCGCGCCTGCAGCGCAAACCGGCGCAATCCGTGACCATGGCGTTCGCAACCAAAGCTGCAGGAATTTGAAAGCTGAGAGCTGACAGCTGAAAGCTTTTCTGACGACCGACGACGAATGACAAATGACTGCCTTTGCCTGCATTCTCGTCCCTGATTTTCCGGTGGAAGCGCTGTTCCGTGCCGAACCGGAGTTGCGATCGCAAGCTGTCGCCGTGCTCGAAGGCAAAGCGCCGCTGCAAAAACTTTTCGCGGTAAACGAAAAGGCCCGCCGCGCTGGAGTAGAGCCGGGAATGACGAAGATCCAGGTGGAGGCCTGCCCCGGCCTGGTCCTGCGCGCCCGCTCGGAATTGCAGGAAGCCTCTGCCCACGCCGCCCTGCTGGACTGCGCCCGGTCCTTTTCGCCACAAATAGAAGATGCGGGCAGCGATAGCATCCTGCTGGATCTCGCCGGCCTGGAACCGCTTTTCGGTCCGCCGGCGAAAATTGCGCGCGACGTGGCGCGCCGCGCCTGCGATCTCGGCCTCGAAGCCAATGTTGCGGTGGCCTCCAATCCGGATACCGCGGTGCTGGCCGCTCACGGTTTTTCCGGCGTGATCGTCATTCCCCCGGGAAAGGAGGCCGAACAGTTGGGCAATCTTCCGCTGGACGTTCTATTTACGGTCGGGCACGACGCCGAGGTGCAGCCCCAAAATACGCCGTCTCAAATCATGGAAATTCTCGAACGCTGGGGCATTCGTAATCTTCGCGCCCTGGCGGCTTTGCCCGATATTGCGCTGTGCGAGCGCCTGGGACAGGACGGCATCCGGTTGCAACAGCTGGCGCGCGGCTGCGCTTCCCGAACTCTGGTTCCGGCCGGGCCGCCTCTCATTTTTGAAGAAGCCATTGAACTGGAATATCCCCTGGTGCTGCTTGAGCCCCTGGCCTTCCTTCTGAGCCGTTTATTGGAACAATTGTGTGCCCGGCTGGGGGCGCGAGCCCTGGCCACACAGGAACTGCGATTACAACTGGAGCTGGAAAATGGACATTTACATCGCGGCGCAGGAAACGCTGTTCCTGCGGGAAACGATGAAGTGGGAAACGATGAAAAAGATCGGCGCTGCTTTCACCGCACCCTGCGCTTGCCCGTCCCGCTGCTCGATCCCAGGGTTTTTCTCAAGCTGCTGCAGCTCGACCTGCAGGCTCACCCGCCCGGCGCCCCCATCGTGAAGATTCACTTGGCGGCCGAACCGGTGCGGCCGCGGTCGGTGCAGGGCGGGTTGTTTCTTCCGCCTTCTCCCGAACCGGAAAAACTTGAACTCACATTGGCCAGGATTGCCGGCATTGTCGGTCAAGATAAAGTGGGATCGCTGCAACTGCTGGATACTCATCGTCCCCAAGGATTTCTCATGCGGCACTTTGCTTCCGACAGGCAACAGCAGCCTAAAAAAGAAAAGCAGATTCCTCGCGGGCGGAAATCCCCTCGCAATGACAACCTCGCAAATAACAACCTCGATGGAGATCCAGAACGGGAGATCGCGGTCACCGCGCTGCGTATTTTCCGGCCACCCCTGCATGCCACGGTAACGCTGCGGGAGGGCCGGCCAGTGTGCATCACGTGTTCAAAGCGCAAAGACATTTGCGGGGAAATCCTCTGGGCTGCCGGTCCCTGGCGCTCTTCCGGCGACTGGTGGGAGCAGGAAGGCTGGGCGCGCGACGAGTGGGATATCGCGGTGCAGGAATCCAGCGGCATCACGCTCTACCGCCTGGTTCGGGATTTACTCAGCGGGCAGTGGCGGGTGGAGGGAAGCTATGATTGAGGACTGTCGAAAATGGAGGCACGTCCCGTATGTTCACCTCGCGGCCGGTTGGATTTGTGAGTAGTCCGTATAAGGACGCAAGCGAGATTCCCAAGGGTCTGGGCGCTAAACACGAAGCTGATGGTGTGCTGAAGATTCTGCCCGAGTTTGAACTAGGGCTCACTGACATCGAGGGCTTCTCGCATCTCATCGTCATCTGGGAATTCGATCGCTCCCATGGATTCGCATTGCTTGGTACACCGCCCTCCGACAACCGGCCGCATGGTGTGTTTGCGACCCGGTCTCCACGACGTCCCAACCCGATTGGACTGACAACCGTCGAGCTGCTTCGCCGCGAAGGCGCCGAGTTGCAGGTTCGAGGGGTCGATATGCTGGATGGGACGCCTATTCTCGATATCAAACCCTACCTGTCGAGCCCTCCGACTGAAAGGCTGCGTCGTGGCTGGCTCGACGAAGCTGAGGCACGACAGAGGTGATGAAGTTGAGCATCTCTCCAGACGCGGAAAGCGGCAGAGGGTTGAACGTTGGGCTACGGGAGTCGCGAGCCGGCGAAGAACGCGCAGTTCGAGCTGACAGGACACTCTTCGCACTTCGGCTTCGCGTGTTTGCAGATCTCCTGCCCATGGCGCTTCAGCAGCAGGTAGGCGCGGGTGCGGGCGTCTAGCGTCTCGACCACCTCCGCCGCGATCACCTGCTGTGCTTCACGATAATTGGCCCCGTGGCTCTCGTGTTCCCGACCGCGGAGGATACGAACCAGAACCTGCGTACCATTGGAAGGAACCGCTGCAATCGGGGCAATCCCGGCAAACAGAAGAATGCGATCGGCTCCCGGATCTGCGATACCGGGAAACTTCTTCAAAGTCTTTCGCGCCGCCGAGAGCGGCCCGGCCAAAGCCGCGCGGAGATCGCCGCCAAGCTCGTCCTGCATCCGCATGGCAACTTCCTTAAGACGTAAGGAACGCAACTCGGGAACCATGCCGCCGGCGCTGAGAGCGGAGGATAGCTTTCGCGGCGTCGCCTTAAGCAACTTGCCCGGCTCGATGCCAACCTCGCTCCGCAACTTCTCCCAACCTCTTGTGCACGTCGCATCGCTGGCCGGATAACCGCAATGCCACCATACAATGAACTCATAAGGATCCTGGGGCCAGCCCGGTTCCTGGTTCCCGTAGAACTTCTCCAGCTTGTCGAGCAGTCTGGGGATAGTCGGGCGAGGTTGCCGCATGGAAGCGTAGATGTTAGTGTGCTTCCTCGTCGCCGTACAAGCAGCGTCTGGACACCGGACCGCCGGCCGGATGTGCGGATCGCCTGCCACCTCGAGCTTGCCCCCGCCTCACGGCCGACCCGGAAACCGTCTCATTCTTTCGACCAACCCCCTTGAAATACCGCTCTCTTAGGCATAAAATCCGCACGCTTCAGCGGAGGGCAGCATGAATTCCCGCAATCTGGTGGCGACCTCTCTCCTTCTCTCTTCTCTCTGTGTGACCGTTGCGACGGTGGCCTGTTCGAAGCCTGAAACTCCCGCCCAGTCCGCGCCTGCCGCCGCCCCGCAAGCAGCTGTCCCTGCAGCAGCCCCGGCCGCCGCACCGGCCCCCGCGCCCGCGGCTGCGCCGGCAAGCTCCAGCGCCCCGATTGCCAGCGCGCAGTTCAACGGCGATCCCAATCTGCGTTGCGATCTGTTGGAGGTGAAGCGCACCAGCGGGGGTGCCCTGCTTGTCCGTTGGCGAACCATCAATACGAACACCGCCCAATCCGGCGGACTGGTTGCCGGCACGGCCGCTAAACCCATCTATTACAACTTCGACTGGGATGGTCTCTACTACACCGACCCCGCAGAAAACAAAAAGTACGCTTTCCTGACCGATTCCGAAAGCAACAAAATTCTGGATGTCTTCTGGGGAAATTTCGATACCGGGCAGCAACACTTGAACTGGGCCAAATTCCCCGCCCCGCCGGCGACCTCAAGCAAGATCACGGTTGTGGTCCCGAAATTCGCCCCCTTTGAAGATGTCCCTGTGTCTCCATAAAGGAGAGGAACCGTGATTGGTGAGAAGGCGAGGCGGGCGCTCATTTGTCCCTCTCTAATTGCCGTATTGTGTCTCGCGCAGGCGGCACTCGCTCAGAAATACAAGATGGAGGATGCCCTTCCGCCCGGCGCCACCGGCAAGGTTTTGCCGCTGCATGGAAAGGTTACTGATCTCAAGGGTGTCAGCTTGGGCGTAGCTGGCAAAGTCGATGCCCTGAACGCAGCCCTCAAAGACCTGGGCGCCCGCGCCACGGACATGGAAATTCAGATCGAGCTGTCCAGCGACGTCCTGTTTGATTTCGACAAAAGCGATCTCCGGCCCGTGGCCATTCCCAGCCTGCTGAAAGTCGTGACCGTCGTGCAGTCCTATCCCGCCTATGTGTGCACGATTGGCGGCCACACCGACGGCAAGGGCGAGAAGGGATACAACCAGAAGCTGTCCGAGCGGCGGGCAGATTCGGTGAAGACCTGGCTGGTGGCGCATGGCGCGCCGAACCGGATGAATACCCAGGGCTTCGGCGATACCAAGCCCGTGGCGCCCAACAAGAAGCCGGATGGAAGCGACGATCCCGACGGGCGCCAGAAGAACCGGCGCGTGGAAATCACCCTCCGAAAGAGCTGAATTCCCCTTCGTCTATCAGGTATTTACTGTAGATTTTCGCCTTCTGAGTGTGAATAACCTGTTCAAACTGTGCGATTTAGCCGGGTGGAGGCTATTTCGCGATCACTCCGCAGGCGATGCGGTCTCCGGCGTTTCCAGCCGGATCCGTCTTCATGTCGTCGGCCTTGGCGTGGACGACCAGCGCGGTTCCGCCATTGCTGAAAATGGAATGGCTGTCCGTTCCCCAGGTCACATCCTTATTCACGATCTTCGTCTTGGCCGTGCCATTGGCTTCCACGGTGAAATTCGGCATGTCTCCAGCGTGGTGACCTTCCGGATTCTCCAATCCGTGCTTTTTGCCGTCGGGATTGAAATGCGGGCCGGCGGACTTGAAATCCGGCGCCTCACACTTTGGATTCTGGTGGATGTGGATCGCGTGTTCCCCCGGTGGCAAATCGTGCAAGTTGAGCTGGATTACCATGCCACCCTCTCCCTGGTACATGACCGCTGAACCTACACTCTTGCCCTGAGCGTCCTTGAGTTCGACGGCAGTCCTGGCGGCGCCGGGCAGCGAAAACACAACCAGCAGGAGAGTGACTGCGATAGCGCAACAGGTGTGGGTTTTCATGGGCAGCATTATAGCCCCAGGCACATTCCACCCCTTCCCCGGCGTCCTCCCTGGCCAAGAAATCTCAGCGCGGCATGGAGACATAGAAGGCATCGTTGCCTGAAAGCAGGTCCTTGCCATAAGAAAAGACAACGGGAACTCCGAACACCCGCACTTTGGCCTGCGCGCCCACATCCCAGAGCCATTTCTGCGAGCCCAATCCCGGCGAAGGGTCAGTAATCTTGCCGGTGTCCACAAAAGGCCCGAGCTTCAAGGTAAAGATTCCGTTTCCATAGACCTTCTTGTCGGCTTCCCAGTTGGAGAGAACATAATTGCGCCCCAGGGGAGCGCTGCCCTTTCTGCCGTTGCGAGTTCCTACGTGGCCGCGCATCCAAAGATCGTTGTCGCGCTCCACCCCAAGCATGAAGAGTTCGTCGAATGGAACCTCGCCCCAGGTCTTGCCTGCCCTGACCGAGTGCTGCACTTCATAGTCGTCGCCCTCAGCCTGCGGGAACCAGTGAAAGCGCAACGAACCCTGCAGCTTCTCAAACCATTGCGAAGGCTGCGACCAGATCCGGCCCGCTTGCGACGACAGCCCGCCCTGCAGCGTCATCCTTCTTTCCGGCACGTGCCACAATTCCGCGTCCACCTGGGCGCTCTGTTTCGCTTGGTATCCTTTGGCCAATAGGCTTGCGGTCAGCGCTGGGCCGGGAATGATGCTGCGAAAGTCGCGATGCGAGATCTCCGCTCCCGCAGACCATTGCCAGCGCCCGCTTTCGAAAGCAGCGAAGTTGGCAGCCACCGCTTCCCGCCTCATATTGAAACTACCCAACAACGGCGCTGGGCCCTGAAACGAATCGCGGATGTCCCAGTTTTCGCCGCGCAGGTCGGCAAGCAAGCCAATCCGGAATTTGGGGTTGGTCTTCAAAGGTTCGGAAAGCTGAGCGTAAAGCCGGCGCTTTTCGGCGTCCCAGCGATACATGGAGACGAAATTGATCGCCTGATGCCGCAAGTTGTAGACCTCAGGATTTATGCTCAGGAACGGGAGACCCCGAAGCAGCAAAAACAGTCTTTCCCACTTGTCTTGTCCCCAGCCATCGCGTTCGCGGTTGCGAAAAAGAATGTCGAAGCTGCCATCGTCGCGTGCCTGCAGATCAAATCGATAGCTGGGAAAAATCCCCAGCCCAGCGACGCGCAGGTCGGAGGTCCGCAGATCGGACAGGAATAACTCGCTGGAGGGTGCAAATGCGAACGCGTGATCGAACAGGGCTGGGTCTATCTTCGGTGCGGGCTTGCTTTTCACCTCCGCGATCAGGGGCTTCTTCACCCGGTTCCAGTACTTCAGCCCGGCTTCGAGATTCCCCTGCAGAAAATAAACCGTGCCGAGAAAGTCGTTGCCATACAAATCATGCGGGTCCAGGCGGAGCGCCCGCCGCAGATAGTGGGCCGCCTGCGCATATTGCTTCTGCTTGAAACTGACTCCGGCAAGTTCCAGGGGAAATCGTTTGTCGCCAGGTTGAAGGCGGGCGCCGGCGGCAAAAGCTTTGCGCGCATCGTCCCACCGCCCCAATTGCGCCAGCGCGCTGCCGTAGTAGAAGTCAAAATCGGCGGAAGGCAGGTGCTCGGATTCGCCCATGCTCACAATCTCCTGCCAACGCTGTTCGGCGAAAAGCTGCCGTGCCCGGTCGGCCGGCTGAATGGAGGAGGACGTCGTCTGGGGCGCGGCCAGGGCCGCCCAGCCGCAAACCAGCAACAGCGACAATATAAAGGAGGTCAGTGAGCGTCGGCTTGGGGCAGGGCCAGCAAAGTCCAATTCCCGGCGGCGCTCCATTCCCGCTCGAAGTCCAGCCGGCCCTGCTTGAGCAATTTGCGCTGGGCCGGATCGTTGACCATGACGAAGCCCTGCTCCCCATCCAGGCCGGCCACCACCACGTAGTGCAGAGACCCGCCGCCCGACGGCTGCAAGGCGACGATCAGCGGGCGCCCCTTGTCCAGATGATGTTGGAGATCTTCCCACTCTGCGCGAATTGTAAACGTGCGGAATCCCTTCTGCGCGAAGTAGCTCTGCATGTCGGAAGCGTAGATGCCGTGAGCTTTCGGAGAATAGATGGCGCGCTGAATCTCGGCGGGGTCAGAGTCCAGGCTGGCCGGCCGGTTCTGCTGACGCTGCCAGTATTGCATCACCATGGCGATGCTGGCCGCGCCGCAGCCGTCCTTCTCCTGCTGCAGGAAAGGCACATCCAGCCAGACGCCGGGGCGGGCAGCCAGAAACACACCGCAAGCACCGAGCCAGAGCGCGAAAGTTCTGACTACAGGCACACACATGGGTTCGCCTCTATCGCACCGCAACAATAATGAGGATGAGGACGGCAACCGCCACGAGGATGATGATGAGGTCCCGGTCGCTCAGCGTACCGGCCGCGAAATCCGCCTGCGTCTTGTGCACCCGCGAAGCCAGTTGCGCCAGTTCCGCATCATCCAGAGTGGCCACCGCACTCTTCACCTGCTCAGGGTTTACGTGGGCCGACTTCAAAGCCTGCTGCGCCTTCTCAGAGGAGAAAAATTGCCGCACTTCATCGAGATTCTGCTGCCTGGCCGTCGAGGCCTTCACCACCGCCTGCTGCAGTTCGGAAGGGCTCACCACGTGAGTAGCAGCTTGGGCCAAAAGATTCTGGGGGAGAGCAAACATCGCGGCGAGAACAACAGCTGCCGCCACTCGGAACGACTGACGCATATCGAAATGCATGTCCTGCAACCTCCACGGGAGTTTTACCGATCTTTAGAAAGCACTACACGAAAAAGTATGACATGCCAGGGCTTGGATGCGATGACAGTTCCCGGGTTTGTCCCAAAGGTAACAAGATCAATCAACAAGTGCGGATCACCTTTTTTCAGGGAGAAAATGCCGCCCGCCAGACTCAAGCAAGCTACAACTGCTCTACCTTGATCTGAAGCTCGCGGGCGATGGCGGCGGGATCGCTGTCTCGCGCAAATCGAACCGGCACCCCGACTTTCACGTAAATCTGCCCGGGACTGGCGAATTTCTTCCCTGCTCGCTTCAATTCGAACAGGCCGTCAATACGCATAGGGACGACGGGGATGGCCAGGTTCTTCACCAGCAGGCCTACACCGGCACGAAACGGATTCATCTGACCATCCGTAGTATGGCGTCCCTCAGGAAATACAAGAATGCTGTAACCACGATCCACGGACTCCCCGGCATAGGCAAAGCTCTCACGGAAGCCGGCTTCCCGAGGCAGCGGAAACAGATTGAGCAAAGACACTCCCAGAACCCACTTCACCCGATCGTAAATTTTGCCGGGCAGACTTTTTCCTGCCGGCGGCGTATGAAGCAACTCGAGCGCCTCCCCTCCGGCAGCCGTAGCCAGGCGATGACGCAACCGGGCGGGCAGCGCGGTCTGCACGAAACCGACGTCGACGTCAGCGATGTGATTGCACACCACCAGCACCGGACCTTCGAGGCCGCGCAGGTTCTCGCGTCCTTCGACGCGTGGCCATCCCAGCAGGAATACGGCGGGACGCACGAGAAGGTATTGAGCAATCAGGCGCAGCCAGGTCGCAGGCCAGCGTTGTACCCACGCGGGATAGTGATAGGGTGCGCGGGCCGGCATTTTGCCCTGCAGCATCCGTTCCAGATCGCTCACCGTCTTCACGGCGGCGAAGCGGGTTTCGCTCAAATCTAGCTGGTAATGGTCTTCGAGAGCGCCCAGCAACTCCACCCGGTCCAGTGAACTGAGATTCAAGTCGGCTTCCAGGTTGGCGTCCGGACGAAGTTCGCCCGCAGCGCGGCTCTTGATGCGAGCGATCAGTTCGGCGAGCGGACTTGAGCCCGTCCCCGCCGCGGGTTTGGCACGAAAGTGGGCCTGCACGACTTGCTGGATCACGTTGCTGCGCGGCTTCTGCGTGGAGGTGCGCGGAAAATCTTTCTCCGGCCAGAGAAACCAGCTGCGCATGCGCTGGTACTCAGCCAGGGTCTGGTTCGCGCGCATGACGATGGGCTCAGGATCGGCGGCACCCTCACGCAGGATCAGCACCGCGCAAGCCTCAGCGTTCCCATCGCGTGGCAGCGCGATCACTGTGCAATCTTTCACTTCAGGCTGGCCGCGCAATGCAACTTCGAGATCTTCGGGATAAATGTTCATGCCGGCAGGCGTAACGATCACGTCCTTCTTCCGGCCCTTGAAATACAGATTGCCGCTGGAGTCGAGTTCGCCCATGTCCCCGGTACCGTACCAGCCTTGCTCTCCCGCGATCGGCTCCACATCGCTCCCACTCCAATATCCGGTAGCGACCCCGCTTCCCCGGATCAGAATCTCCCCATCGGCCGCCAGCTTAACTTCCCGTCCCGCCAGCACTTTGCCAATCGAGCCTTTGCCCGGGCGAAAGGGGTGATTGACGCTGATGATGGACGTAGTCTCGGTAAGCCCGTAGCCCTGGATCACCGCGAATCCCAGCCTTCCCCAGAACTCTTCCGTGACCCGATCGAGCGCGGCGCCGCCCGAGATAAATGCCCAGAACTTCCACCCAAATTGACCGTGCACGCCCCGGAAGATCCACCAGCGGCGGAGGAAATGTTTGCCTTCTGCCGACCGGAACCGGCGCCGGAATTTCTCCAGCCCGCCTTGATCTTCCAGATCGCGCTCGATCTTTTCCTTGAGCGACTGCAACATCCGGGGCACTGCCACCAGCACCGAAACTCGCTCGCGGTGCACCGTGCGCATGATTTCGGCGGGACTCAGCGCGTCCTGAAAAATGACCGTTCCGCCCATCAGTTGCGGCAGAAAGATTCCGAGGAATTGTCCAAAGACGTGGCTCAGGGGCAGCAAGGTCAGGAATCGCACGGGGTGGACCATACGTTCGTATTTGAGGTAGCGCTGAATTTCGGCTTCCAGCGGCGCGACGTTGCCGAGAACATTGCCGTGAGTGATCACGACTCCTTTAGGCTCGGCTGTGGTTCCGGAAGTAAAGACGACCTCGAGCGTGTCTGCGGCGCCAATGTTCGCCGCCTCGTAAGGCGTCGAGTCGTGGCCGGACAAAGTTTCCTGCAACTCCTCGAGGATTAGTGTGGGAATTGAAGACTGGGTGTGCGCGCGCGAACACAACAAGAGCCGGCCTTCTACTTGCTGATAGACACGCTGAGTGAAATCCGACGCGCCAGCGTCGTCGATGGGGACGACAATAACGCCGCGGAGAGCGCATCCAAAAAAGGCAGCCACCCATTCCGCGGAGTTTGGCCCCCACAGCAGGACGCGCTCGCCTTTGCCGAGGTCACGACTTTCCAGTTCGCGAGCGAACCGGAAAGCAGTCTCTGCCACCTGGCGGTAGCTCCAGCGCACGGTGCGATATCCGCGCCGCTGAATATAGGCGCAGTCCCGCCGGCGCTGCAGAAAGTTCTCCAGGTATTCGACAACGGAGCGGCGCTCCATACCACGATGGTAATCGCGTTGGGAGTTCGCTGCCCAGCTCTCGCGCAGTCGGGGTCGCTTGCAGCGTCACGCGGACATGCGGCGCGCATTTTTCGGGCAGAAGTGCGACAACAGGGTCAGAAATTCCGCGAGGAACGGCGGCGTGGGCTGGTTGCGCAGCGTGACCGCGTGCCATTGACGCCGGAAGCCGCGGCCGCTCAAGGGCCGGATGGCCACCTTGCCGGCTTCCACATAGGGCGCCACCGCCCAGCGCGCCAGAAAACCGATGCCGGTACCGGCCCCCGCCATCTCCACGATGGCTTCCGTCAGCGGGACTTCGATCACGCGCTGAGGCTCTATGCCCGCCGGTTTCAGGACTTTATTGATCAGCGTGCTTTCTTCCCTTGGAGGATAGATGAGCACGGTTTCTGCCGCCATGTCCCGGGGGCGTACGTGGCTGGCCGCGGCCAGCCGGTGCTGGGGCGACATCACCAGAACCAGTTCGTCTTCAAACATGGGCGTGATGCGCAAACTTTTATTGCTTGGCGGGGAATTCATAATGGCGACATCCAGTTTGCCTTCGAGCAACGCTACCGCCGGATACGCAGTCGCCCCGGCGTCGATGTTTACCTCCACCTTGGGAAACTTGCTGTGAAACTTCTGCAGCATGGGCGGCAGCCAGTGGTAGCAGGTGTAACACTCGGTGCTGAGGCGAATGACACCTCGCGATCCTCCGTTGAGTCCTTCGATCTGGGTTTCGGTATGACTGAGTTCCTCGAGCACCCGGCGCGCACAGGTGATCAGGCGCTCCCCGGCGGGAGTCAGCACCATCTTTCTGCCCAGCCGCAGAAATAAGGCTGTGCCCAGTCTTTCTTCCGCGTCCCGCAACTGGTGACTCAGCGCCGATTGGGTCAGATGCAGGCGTTTGCCGGCTTCGGTGACGCTGCCTTCTTCCGCCACCGTCACCAGCAACTTCAAGTGCCGCACTTCCAATTTCGGACTCATCGCGGCATGAGTATAGTTCATGGGCTGGATGAAAACAAACAATAAATCTCATACATCAAAAAGGAGTCCAACCTCCTAGCACGGCCGGAAAAGGCTTTGACGGCAAGAACCGGATAGCGGAACTCAGTTCTTTCGGCGCAGTCTCGGTTCCGGACATTCGTTTGATCGGCGAAAGCCGAAGCTGCACAAACAATAGGAGGATGTTATGAAGAACCTGGTCGGACGAACCCTCACTGCACTGTTGCTGGGTGTCTTGTCTCTTGGGCCTGCGGCCCGGGCGCAAAGCATCGAGCGCGTCATCAAGGCAAACATTCCTTTTGAGTTCAGCGTGGGCAGGAAGACGTTTCCCGCCGGGAACTACCGGCTGGTGAGCGTCTCGCCTGAGGTGTTGCAGTTGCGCGATGCCGAAGGCCGCGTTCTCACGTGGATACTGACGAATTCGGTGGAAACGCCGGATGCGCCGGGGAATCCGAAACTGCTGTTTTACGGCCAGGATGGCCGCTACGTGCTAACCGAAGTCTGGCATAACGATCTCACCATTGGGCAGCAGTTGCCGTTGCCGAAGTCTCTGGAAAAGGTCGGCAGGCGGAAGGCTGGGCACACCGAAATCGTGGCCGCGGAGACCGCGCGGTAAAGTTTGCAACCGGGATGATCCCAAGGGGGGATGCGATGAACACAGGCACGATCGGAAGTAACGGGCATTCGCAAGCGGCCGACCCTCACGTTCAAGAGGTCATCCGCTCCGCCGAACGGGAGCTTCACGAACTGCTTCAGCAGCGGGCAGAACTGATGAAGCGAATTGGCACGATCAAGCAGACGCTGGCCGGGTTGGCGAATATCTTCGGCGACGCTCTGCTCAGCGACGAACTGCTCCACTTTCTGGACCGGAAGTCGGCCAGCCGCCAGCCGGGTTTCACGCGGGCTTGTCGCGCCGTCTTAATGGAAGCGGACAAGCCCATGGGAGCCCGCTTCGTGTGTCAGGCGCTGCAGCAGAAGTTTCCCGAAGTGCTGGAGCGCCACAAGGATCCCATCGCCTCGGTCACCACCGTCCTGAATCGGCTGGCGGATTACGCCGAGGCGCGATGTACCCTGGATTCGAACGGGCGCCGGGTATGGCAATGGATTGCGGACCGGGAAAATCGTCCTGATCTGCTGATCGCAAGCCAGAACCGGCTCGTTTCCCAGACCCAAACCGGCAAGAGACAATAACCAGCTCGAGGGGGCGGGCAGGCCCGACGGGTTATTCCCGCCCCACTCCCAGCGCATCGGCCACCCGGTTGATGTAGTTGAACCAGGAAGCGATCAAGGTGATCTGAAGGATCGCCTTGTCATCGAATCCGGCGGCACGCAAGCGTTCGTGATCGTCTTTCCAGACTTTGGTCGCATCCCTGGTGAGTTTGACCACGTAGTCGAGCATCACGCGCTCCTGCGGCGTTACCGGAGCCGTGGTGTAGTCCTTCTCCAGCGCATCCACCAGATCTTTGTCCAACGTCACCCGACGCAGAAACTCTGCGTGTGAGTCGATTCAATAAACGCACCGGTTAGTGACGGAAACCACGGTGGTGATCATCTCGTGCTGCCGCCGCGACAACGGCAACTCGGGAGACATTAGTGAGCCAAAGGTGGCAAACGCATGATAGAGAGCCTCGGGAATGAGGCTGTGGGACTCCACTATCATGGCCCCTCCACCCTCGGTGGGGTGCACGGGAGTGGCGTACTCCTTCGGATAGAGCGATTTCTGGCCCTCCATTGCCTGGCGGAGCTTTTCGTCGCCTTGGGAGAGTGGGATGGTGCGAATCCAGGTCATGGAAGAATCGCCTCGCGGGCAGTTTTTTTGCCGAAACGCAATGCCGGCAAAAGTGACCTTACATGGAAAACGCCGGCCGTGCCAATACTCGAAACGTGTTATTCGGGAAAGCGGTTTTCGTCCGCCGGCCTGCTCGGACGGCCGGTGTTCAAATCAGGCCTTCTTTTACCCGGCGGAGAAAGTCTTCCGCATCGCCCTGGGCCTTGCGGACGGCCCCGGGATCGTTACGGTTCTCGAAGGTGATTTCCTGCAGGGTGATCTGGACGGCGTCCTTTGGTTTGAAGCCTCGGGTGACCAGCTTGCGGGCGCGGGAGGCGAAGCTTTCGGAGTCCGCAACCAATTCCGGCTGGCCGTGGGCTGCGCAATCGTGCTCCTGAAACTTGCTCGATGCCAGCCGGTCATACGCGCTCTTGGCATCCTGATCGGTGAGCAGGGATGGAACCGGAAAAGTCCACCCGCACTGGGAACACGCCCAACCTGTCGCGCGTTGGTGCGAAACCCATGTCAGCCATCTGCCCATGATTCTCCCTAGCTTTAGAGCGCGAAGAAAAGGCGCCTGGGCCCGAGTTGCGTTTTTTTTCGACTGCCGGTTGGCACCGCGCGCCGAATTTCACGCAGCGAGGGGTCCTGCCTGCTGCCTGCCACCGGTGCGCGGACTGCAGTTCATATTCTACATAAAGAACCCCCCGGCAGTAGTAGTGACAGCCGAGGAAACCTCTCCCCCACAGGCGGCACCGGCCCAAACGTTGCCCATTTTCACCCTGGGAAAGGCTGGTTCCGTGAGTAACTCGTTCGTACACTCACTTTCGGTAACCCTTGGTAACCATACGATTCTCGGTACCCCGTCTTACAATGGGCCTTGTCCGAAAGACCATCCCTCGTATGATCGGCAGACATGACCGGTCGGATGGTGAATCCGTCGGTGGACCTTCTGTGAGGAAGATGTTTTCCGACGGGAGGCGAACCGGAGCTGGAGTCCGCAATCCTATGGCGTTCGGTTTTGGCTTCAACAAACAGAAGGCGCTCAGTTCAGCGGAGAAGTTCGTCCAGCAGGGCAAGCTGCAGAATGCCATCGCTGAGTACGAAAAAGTTCTCAAAGCTGACCCCAAGGAACTCACCGTCGCCAACACCATCGGGGACCTTTACGCCCGCCTCGGGCAAAGCGACAAGGCGGTCGAAGCCTTCAAGAGCGTGGGTGATGCCTACGCTGCCCAGGGCTTTACGGTCAAAGCCATCGCCATGTACAAGAAGCTCACCAAGCTGAAACCCAGCCTGGAAAGCGTGCTTCGTCTGGCCGAGCTTTATACCCAACAGGGCTTGTTTAACGATGCCCGGGCACAATACCTGCAAGTGGCTGAGGAGTTTCTACGCTCCGGCGAACTGGAACAGGCAGTCCGGATTTTCCAGAAAACCCTGGAGATGGATCCGGAAAACGTGGCCATGCGAACACGCCTGGCCGAGGTCTACATCCGCCTCAATAAGAAGACGGAAGCCTGGCAGTTGTTTGCCGCCGCAGCCGATAGTTTGCGCACCCGCGGGCAACTGGGCCCGGCGGAGGAAATCCTGAACCGCATGCTGGCGCTGGACCCCAGCAACAGCCATGCCCTGCTGCTGCGGGGCCGCAATGCGTTCGACGCCGGCGATCTGGCCGGGGCCATCCAGAATCTGGAAAAAGTGGCGGACCTGGATTCGCATTCTGACGGGCTGCGCGCCCTGATGCAGGCCTACCTGCAAAGCGGCCGTTTGCCCGAGGCCGGACCGCTGGCCGCGAAGTTGTGCAACGTGCACAACGACTCGGCGGCCATCGCCGATTACGCCGACGCTCTGGTGGCGGCGGGCCACTTTACCGATGCCTTGCAGGTCTACCAGGAATATTGCGATCGCCTGGTCGCCACCGACTCGGGCAAAGTTCTCGAAAGCCTGCATTCGCTCATCGGGCACGTGCGCGAGAATGCCCCTGCCCTCGAAATCCTCCTCGACCTTTCCCAGAAAGCCGGCGACAGCAGTCACGTTACGGAGCTCTGCGAGTTGCTGGCCCACGCCTATGTGCAATCCAGAAATCTGGAAAAGGCCCGGGACTACTATCTCAAGCTCACCCAACTCGAGCCGCAGAACCAGCTGCACACCCGCAACTATGAGCAGGTGCTGGCCCGGCTGGGCGGAGTGGCGCCCGGCTCGCGGCTCATTACTCCCGAGGAAGGCGCGGTCCTGGTGGAAGAACTCGAAGCCACTGCGCCGTTCATCGACCAACGCTATCCCGACGAAGTCGCGCTGGCAGTGCGAGCCGCGCTGACCGACGCGGAGCTGTTCGTGTCCTACAACATGCCCGCTAAGGCGCTCGGACCGTTGATGTCGGCTCTGCCCAAGGCGCCCACGGACCTGCGCTTGAACCAGCGCCTGGCGGCCCTGCACACCCGGGCAGGCCGGTTCAGCGAAGCGGCAGTCTGCTGCCGCACCCTGGAACAGCTTTACCACGACGCGGGACATCCCGACGAAGCCAGCCGCTACAAAGAGCTGGCCGGTAAGTACGAAGAGCGGACTTCCACCAAAGCGGCCGAAGTGGACCAACCATCGGTGTCGCTGGCCGCCCCAGCGGAGCCGGCCGCGATTGTCCCTCCGGCTTTCGACTACGCCGAAGCCAGCGATACTGCTCACTTCGAGACTCCCGTCCCTCCGGCTTCGGGACTCTTCTTTCACAAAGCGGCCTCGACCGCCTCCGCATCCAGCGAGTTTGAGGTGCGCGCGGAACCAGCCGCGGCCGCCAACGAGATCGATATCTCAGCCGAGTGGGAAGGGGAAACTTCGGACCAGCCGGCTGCCTTCGCTGCGCCGGAGTCCGTTGAAGTTCAGGACCCTGAGGTCTCCGAATCGCGAGCCGCGACCATCGCCGAAACCATTGAAGAGCTTCGTTTCTACCTCTCGCACTCGATGGCGGAGCAAGCCCGAGTGGTCTTCGCCAAACTGGAAAAGCTGAAACCGGGCGCAGCCCAGCTTTCAGAGGTCTGGCAGGAAATCGAGGCGGCCGACGCGCAGGCGACAGCCAAGCCGTTCGAAGCGGTCGAGGAAGTTTCAGTGGAGGAGGCGGATGAGGTTCCGGCCGAAGAGATAACGGGAAAAAACCAGCCTGCCAGATCCAAGTTCGGTTCAGGCCGGGAGTCCGTTGCAGACTTCGCGGCATCTCACGCACCTGACTCTCTGCCCCAGATGCCGGTCCGCCCAGTGCCGCCGGCCCCTGAGCCCCCCATTGCGGAATACGCGAAGGCATCTCCGGAAGCGGCCCCCGCTGGGGCCCTGGGCTCCTTCGTCTCCGACCTCGAAGCTTCCCTGGGTGACGGTTTCTTGCCGCCTCCGCCAGCGGCGCCGGCTCCAGAAGCCACTCCCCGGTTTGGACGTGAATCAGTCGCGAGCACATCCGCAGGCGCGGCCGCAGCTCCCGCTCCTATCGCCGGAACCGTATCTCCGACTTTCACCTACCAGCCGACCAAGAAGCGGACTCTCGCTCCCGAAGTCTCCCCGGCGGCGTCCAAAGCGGACTCTGCCAGCGTGGACCTGGCCGACATGTTCGGGGAGCTGAAACACGAGCTCGATGAGGACGCAGCCAACACGCAGGAGGATCCCGAGACCCACTACAACCTGGGCGTGGCTTTCCGCGAGATGGGATTGCTGGATGAAGCCATCGGCGAGTTGCAGAAAGTGTGCCAGGCTGTGGATCGCGGTCAGACCTTCCCGCAGCTCATGCAGACTTATACCTGGCTGGCCCAGTGTTTCCTCGACAAGGGCGTGCCCGAAGCAGCCATTCGCTGGTACGAAAAAGCGCTCAAACTGCCGGGCATCGACGAAGAGACTCGCACCGCGCTGAACTATGAATTGGCCACTTCCTATGAGGCTGCCGGCAACCGGACCGTAGCCCTGAATCATTTCATGGAAGTTTACGGCAGCAACATTGACTATCGCGACGTGGCTGAGCGCATTAAAGCCCTGAAGTCGTAGAATGGCAGCATGGGTTTGCTGGTAAGCTCGTGGGCGTGCGCACGCAACGGCCAGCCGGCCACACGCGTGACTGCCGGGAGCTCGGCGTGACGGTGACTCCCAATTCTCCCGTGGACAAGATCCCTTCCGAATCTCTCAGGGCGAAAACGCCCGGCGAGGTTCTTCACGGCACCGCCGTGGCCAACCCGCCGCGCGAGAACCCGTCCCCAGGCGGAGCCGGCTTGCAGCTCTGGCTGTACCGCATTCTGACCCTGCTGTTGGTCCTGCTGTGCACGGTGATGGGAGTTCTACTCGTCATTCTGCCCTGGAGACCGGAATGGACGGACAACTACTTTCTGCTCGGCTCCCCCGGATTGCGGGCCTTTGTTTCTAACGGATTTGTTCGGGGCCTGTGCAGCGGCCTGGGAATTCTCGATATCTGGATCGGATTTTGGGAGGCGGTTCACTACCGCGACGCAAAACAACCCTAGCCCGACCGCCTGGGTGCTGCGAAGCACAAAAATCTCACGGAAAGACATCAACCACTATGGGCGATAGCAAACTCGAGTCAGCCCCGCTGGCGTATGAAAACGAAGCTTTTCTGAACAGTCCGGATGGACGGGTTCTGCGCCTCCTCGCCGAGTACATGGAGCCGCTGGCGCGTTTCCGGCGGGAACAGATCCAGGACACCGTAGTATTTTTTGGTTCGGCCCGCTTTCACAGCCGCTCACATGCGCAAGGAAATCTGGCGGAACTGGAGCAGCGTCTTGGAGTGGATCACACCGCCGAGCGGAAAAAGGCTCAGGCCTCGGTGGACATGGCGCGCTACTATGAAGACGCCCGTCGGCTGGCCTTCCTGCTGACTGAGTGGTCGATCCAGATTCCCGCCCGCAGACGCCGTTTCGTGGTCACCACCGGGGGTGGCCCCGGCATCATGGAGGCCGCCAACCTCGGAGCGCAGGACGCGGGGGGAAAAACCATTGGTCTGAACATTAACTTGCCTTTCGAGCAAAACCCCAATCCCTACATCACGCCCGCGCTCAATTTCGAGTTCCACTACTTCTTCATGCGCAAGTTCTGGTTCGCCTACCTGGCCAAGGCCCTGGTCATCTTTCCGGGCGGCTTCGGCACTCTTGACGAGCTCTTCGAAATCCTTACCCTGGCCCAGACCCAAAAGCTGGCCAAAAAGATCCTGGTCGTGATTTATGGCAGCGACTACTGGAAGCGCCTGATCAACTTTGAAGCCATGGCGGATGCCGGTGCGATTTCACCGGACGACCTGGATCTGTTTCGCATGGTGGACTCCCCTGAAGAGGGCTTCGAGGTTCTTCGCGAGGGCCTGGTGAAGTATCATCTGGGCGGCGGGCAGCAAAAACGGGTCGGCGAGGCGGTGCCAGAAATCGCCAAGACCAATCCGTAATCAGTCGTCCCCTTTGCTTCTCTACTACATCACCGATCGTAACCAGTTCCCCGGCGATGAAGCCTCCCGCCGTCAGCGATTGCTCGAAACCATCACCCAGGCTGCTCGCTGCGGAGTGGACTACATCCAATTACGCGAAAAAGATCTCTCCGCTCGTGATCTGGAGGCCCTGACCCGCGAAGTCGTCCGTCAACTGAGAACTGCGAACTCAGAAGTGGCAACCGGTATTCCTCTAAAGCCCGGTCTTCCTGTAAATCCGCGCCTTCTCATCAATTCACGTACTGACATCGCTCTCGCCTGTGGGGCCGCTGGCGTCCATCTGCGCTCCGACGATATCTCCCCTGGAGAAGTAAGGAAGATTTGGAGTCAATGTGGCGCGAGCACCCGTCTGACGGTTGGTGCGTCCTGTCATACCCGGGCAGAAGTTGCCCGCGCTGCCTCGGAGGGCGCCGATTTCGCGGTCTTCGGCCCGGTCTTCGAGAAGCGATCTGAAAAACCAACCCTCCCGCATCCGCCACCGGGAGGACTCGACGGCCTGCACGAAGCTTGTCAGGAAAAAATCCCGGTGCTGGCCCTGGGCGGGATCACTCTGGAAAATGCCGAAGCATGCGTTCAGGCAGGAGGGTCCGGAGTCGCAGGAATCCGGCTGTTCCAGGCAAATGAGATGAACAAAGTCGTCGGGGCACTGAGACGCCTGAAGGTCAGCGCCGGCCGCGAGACGTCAGCTCATCACAAGAATGCTGACGACCGATGACTGACGACCGGTACTGACAATCAACGACTGCCTTTAGCTCTTGATCGTCTTCGTCTCCGCGTCCCACGTGACCGCGCTCTGGCGGAAATACGATTGATTCGCCATATGGCAAGCCAGGGCCGCGTGATGGCCAAACACCACGTCCTCCACCACTGGCTTCCGTGTGCGCACCGCCTGGAAGAAATTCCACAGGTGCGGCTTTAGTTCGTCCCACGAAGCGCTGCGATAAGTGGTGCCCTCGGGAGCAGGCTCCTTGCCCGGGACCGCATCGTGTTCCTGATGCCATTTCCTCAGATATTCGTCTCGCATGGCACGCGGAAAACTCGAAGTGTAATAGCTCGGCCCGGTATCCACGCCGGCCTGGGGAGTGTAGGTCAGGCTGTACTCGCTCAGCTCCAGGATGCCCTTCGACCCTTGAAAGCGATAAACTTCCGGCGTCTCGGTGCCCAGATTGAGCCGCATGTAAGCTGGAACGTCGCCGTACTCAAACAGGGAGCAGTGGACGTCCGGCATATTCCGGCCATCCTTCCAGCGCAGGATTCCTCCCATGGCCATGGCGCGCTTGGGGGCCTCATTGATCCCCAGCACGTATTGCATGCCGCTTACCAGGTGGACGAGTAGGTCGCCCGCCACCCCGGTTCCATACTCCTTCCAGCAACGCCAGCGCGCGAAAATCAGCGGATCGAACGCCCGTTTGGGTACGGTTCCCTGCCAGGTATCCCAGTCGAGAGTCTGCGGGGAAAGATCGAAAGGTGGGGGATATTCCCAGGCCCCTGTAGGATCGTTGCGGCCGAGCGATCCCTCCACCAGCATCAGGTCACCCAGCACGCCCTGCGCCACCAGCTCCTTTGCTTTGGCGCAGATTACCGAACTCACGCGCTGCGAACCCACCTGCACAAAGCGTCCGTTCTTCTTTGCCGCAGCCACCATCTCCACGCCCTCCGTGGGCGTGTGCGACATGGGCTTCTCGATGTAAATGTCCTTTCCCGCGCTGACCGCGTCTACCACCACTTGTTTGTGCCAATGGTCGGGGACGGCCGCCACAATGCAATCGATGTCCTTGTTTTCCAGCAGCTCCTGATAGCGCCGGGTGGTCGGCAGGTTGGGACGGACAATCTCCTTGGCCAGGGTATGCCGCCCGTCGTAGAGATCGCAGGCAGCCACGCATTCGATCCCGGGCAGTTCGATGGCATTGGCGAGTAGCCCCGACCCCTGCATACCGATGCCGATCATCCCGAAGCGCACCCGGTCGCTGGGCGCCACAACCTGGGGCAGGGCCCAGAGCGGGTCAGGATCCAGCAGGATGGTCTTCAAGCCGAGCGATCCGGCAGCGGCGGCGCCGATTCCGAGAAACTCACGACGGGAGAAACGGTTGCTTTTCATCACCCCTCCAGGGTATTCCGTTCTACTTCTTCAGCATCCTGAGCGCGACTTCCTTGAAAAATACGACGTCATCATCGCTATGGTTCTGCAGGCCGATATATCCCTCGTGGGGACGCGGCCCACGTTCCGGTTCGAATTTGAATTTCTTGTCCGGGACTGGACTGCCCTCAATGAAATCAGTCACCTTCACGTCGTTGACCACAACAATGGTGTGTGGCCCGTCGAGAGTGATTTCCATGGTGTTCCACTCCGGCCCCGGTTTGCCCGGGCGAGCCAGCGGTTTGGTAAGGGAATAGAGCGTGCCCGTGACGTGATATTCATCCTCGTTCGAGTTTTCCGGCTGGTTGTCGATCTGCACTTCATAACCGTAGTTTACCGGCATCCACGGCTCCCGCGGCTCGATAGGAATGCGAATGAAGACCCCGGAGTTATCATTTTGATCGCGCATCTTGTAGACCACGCGGATCACACAATCGCCGAGCGTTCCCCCGGTCCAGTAGAGAAGTCCCATCCCGCCATGCGTCCGGATCAACCCGTCTTCGACCGTCATCTCGCCCGGCCCGACGTGCTTCCAGCCCACCAGATCTTTGCCGTCAAACAACTGTTTCCATTCACCCGATTGAGCTTGGGCAACCGGAAAAGGTGCCGCCGCAATTCCGGCCAGAACCAGCATCAACAACGCCCGTCGCAATCGCATATTGGCCACCTGGGGAAGCGGGAGAAATATACACCAAACACCTGTGCGGAGGCGCGAGGTAAGTCCTTTTTCCTGAATGTTTGCGCCCGGCTACGCCACACCAAGCGAATCGCCAAGGGTGGCCGTTACCGAAGGTCTACTTTCCCCGCCGCAAACAGCATGAAACACGCATCAAATGAAGATATAATATTTGTTTAGCCCAATCAGGGAGCGACTCTCTGTCCCGGGAAGACTGGATCCGATGTCAATAAAGACGAAGGCCGCGATTGTGGTTTCATCCGCCGCTGTCCTGCTGTTCATTGTAGTCGGAGGTTTGGACGGCGTGCGCGCCTCCAACAACGATGGCTCATACCGGCAATTGCAGGTTTATAGCGAAGTGCTGTCGCGGGTTCGCAGCGAGTACGTGGAAGAGCCCAATATCCCTGCTGTGACCGATGGAGCGCTGCACGGGTTGCTGGAGTCGCTGGATGCGAATTCCAGCTATCTGACCGCTGCTGAGTTCAAGGAGTACAAGGCCAATCAGAGCGAAGCCAAGGGCGAGATCGGCGCGGCCGTTTCCAAGCGCTTCGGCTACGCGGCCGTCATTTCAGTGATTCCGGGCGGCCCCGCCGACAAAGCCGGCATTCAGGCCAGCGATATTTTCGAGGCCATCGAGGGCAAGAGCACGCGCGAGATGTCCCTTGCCGAGGTCCGCAATCTGCTGCAGGGCCAACCCGGATCGAATGTGAACGTTGCCGTGGTCCGCGCCCGCCGGGCCGAACCGCAAAAGGTCGCAATCACGCGCGACATTGTCAACGTTCCGCCGGTGTCCGACAAGATGGTGGATGACGGCATCGGCTACGTTCAGGTGGACGCTTTCACCAAGGGCAAGGCGCAGGAAGTGGCGGCAAAAGTCCGGGCGCTGCAAAAGTCGGGCGCACGGAAGCTGATTCTTGACCTGCGCAATTGCGCCGAAGGCGACGAATCGGAAGGCATCGCCGTAGCCAATCTGTTCCTCAACCACGGAACCATCACTTATTTGCAGGGCCAGAAGTACCCTCGCGAGGCGTTCAACGCCGATGCTTCCAAGGCCATCACCAACTTGCCCCTGGTGGTGCTGGTGAACAAGGGAACCGCGGGACCCGCGGAAATTGTGGCGGCCGCGGTGCTGGAGAATGCGCGCGGTGACGTTGTAGGCGACAAGACTTTCGGCGATGGCTCGGTGCAGAAAGTAATTCCGTTGCCCGATGGCTCGGCGCTAATTCTATCCATCGCCAAGTACTATTCGCCCAGCGGCAAGGCCATTCAGGATAGCGCGGTCACTCCGAACATCCTGGTGGCGGATAGCGAGGACGACGGAGCCCTGCCCGACGATGACGAGAATGCCGCTCCCGCCGAAGAGGAAAAGAAGCAAGCTCCGCAGCCCGACGAACAGTTGCACAAAGCGATTCAGGTGCTGAAGAGCAAAACCAGCTAGCCGTTCATCGTTTTTTGTTGGTCTGCGTGTATTTTGATCTTGAACGCGCGCCCTTGGGCGCGCGTTTTTATTTGACGATCAGATTCCCGGCAGGAACAACCGCGAGATTACCAGCGAGATGTTACTTTGGCCCGAATGTCCGGAACAGGAAAGTACTCCGCGCCCCCGGCAAAAGCGGCTTTCCATTGAATGTTGCCGCGCCCTTTGCGTATCCCCCCACGATGTATTTCCACCCAAACGTCGTCCCGCCACTCAATTTCAATCGGTACGTCTGCCCGGGCGTAACTTCTACTCCGCCTTTCGGAATCACAAACAGCACCTGATCGCTGTCCGCTGTGGGCACGGTCTCGGTTACAACCGCCGCCTCTTGTCCACCCGCGTCCAGAACCCTCAGCGTCAATTCATCTTCTACTGGCCCAGGATTTCCCACTACCAATTCCACCTCGACGCCAACCAGTGGCGTGAGCGACGGCCGGAAACTCTGTTCTGCATCGTTTACCAGATTCGTCCAGGCCTTGTCCCATCCCGCTGTGTTCACCTGGTCCGGCTTCGCCGATACTTGCTGCACTGACGCCGGTACGGCGGCCCTGCAACACTGACCGCACCCGCTAATTTGCGCGCATTGCCCAGCGTCAGGATAAGACATGGTCCCCGCCACTCCGATAGCCGAACTCCCATCGGGGTTGGTGATGGATCGGGGCTTGGGGTATTCGCAGCCGCAGAAGGCAAGAAAATTGGCGTAGGGATGGTGAAAGCCGCCAGGGGGCGGTCCACCCGCCCGAACAACTTTCACTTCGAGAACAGGAAGACCAAGTCGAGCCAACCCCGAGAGTAGCAGTGATTCATTCTCTTTCCCGTCGTAAGAACCGGCGTCTTCGCTGTTCCATGACCGTACTTCATCGCACGCTGCTTCCGACAACTTCTTCCTGGCCGCGGTTAGGGCAGAGACCTCGATCTGAACCGACTCTGCACGCATGCGGGGTGTGATGCGAATACCCGCAAAGCGGCCCTTGGGAAGCGGGACAATGCCCGGCATTTCTCCGTCGCCCACAACAGGAATATAGAAAACGGCACGATCGGGCAGACTGACTTCGATTGCAAGTGTTACGGTAGGCCCGCCCGGCGGTGGCTCTTGCGGCCAACCTCCGAGGCTGCCCAACATGAGCACGGCGCCGAGCGCAATGACGCGCCGGCGGAGTCTTCTCGCTCGCTGTTGCTCAGCCTTCTCACTCTTTTCGGACGCAGAGAACAAGGAAACAGGGAAGCACACCAGAAAGAAAGGGACTCTTCCGATAACGCTCATTTGACGACACCTCGCTTTCGAAAAGATCGTCACCACGAGGTTGTTTTGCGAAAATTATTTTAACTGATGTCATAACGACGTCGGCCTCACAACGGACCGAGTAGACTTTGCGGTGTCCAACCAAAAAGGCTCGGGAGGAAGGAGGCCGAGATGAAAATTGTAG
>DASZHW010000158.1:0-1543 GCA_035937515.1 Terriglobales bacterium
TCGCCCTGGCTGGAAAAAATCTCCGGAATGGTGAGCCCGGAGCGCTCGACGATTCGCCGGTCCAGATCCATGAAATGCCAGCCGATCTGGCGCGCCAGCAGCCGGGCCACTGTGGACTTTCCGCAGCCCATGAATCCCGTCAGGTAGAGGAGTTTGCGGTTGCGCGTCTCGCCGGAGGGCGGCATGGAAAGTTCGCTCGACGCGACTGCGTTTCAGTCACGCTTGCGAACGCTGATTGTACCACTGAACGAGGTCAGCTCGACTTTGGCGCGCCCGTCGTTGTAGGTCCCCACCAGGCTCTTGCCCAGGCGCGGGGTTAAAAACGTCGAATGGCTCGACGTGACCAGCTTGGCGTCGTTGTTCACTTTGCCTTTGAGCGAGTTGGCGCGCAGGTCGAAGGAATCCGCCGGAGAGAAAAGCACTTCAATCGTGCCGCTATAGTTCTTCAGGAAGTAGGAGCCGTTGGTAAGGAACTGGCCGTCAAATAGGATATTTCCGGTCGAGGTTTGCGCGCGGACGTTCTTGCTTTGCACCGAGATCAGCCGCAGGCTCCCGCTGATCGTTTGCACGTCCAAGCGCCCCGTGCAGTGCATGCAGCTGAACGAGCCACCCACCGTCTTCACCATTAGATAGCCGCCGACCTCCCGCAGATCCACTCCGGCCGCAACCGTTTCCACGGTCATGTCCCCCGAAACGTTCGTCACCTCCACCGCTCCCGAATCGTTGTGAATCTGGAGCTCGGCATCTTCGGGTACGGTGATTTCGTAATCGGCGCGCAAGTCCTCGGGGCTGATGCTCTGCGAGATCAAATGCGTGAACAGATCCACGCGATTGCCCATCTGTTCGGCGTCCACTTCCACCTTTTCGCTTGCGTGGTCCGCGATCACCTGCACCTCGGGCTTCGACCAGGACTTCACTGTGATCATCCCATCGGGATTATGCAGCGTGACAACCGCATGTGGCTGCACCGCAAAATGCTTCTCGAGATGATGACCAAAGGCCGGCGAGGCCATCCCCAGAAAACCGGCTGCGGCGAGCACACCCGCCGCCCTTCTGAACCGCATCGAAGAAAATTCGCTCCGCCTCATTGTGCCATCACCCCTCGTTCAGACATGGTTGCCAGCAGTTCCGCCTTCTGCTGATAGGCTCCGTAGAGGTAGTCGCGTACCTCTTCGTTCTGCGGTTCTTCCTGTACACTTTTTTCACATGCCGCAATCATGTTGTCAACAATTGCCAGGTTCTGGTTCAACGAAGCGGTTACTTCCGGGTTGTACTCGTGCAGCGCCGAAACCGTCTGTTGCTCCACCGATCCAAGCTGGCTATCGAGCGACGCGCTCGCCACCTGCGTTCCGTTCAGCCAGAGGTCTTGATTGGATTGGTACCGGGCCTGTGAGCCGACCAAAAAGCCTGCCACCGCCAGCAATGCAAGGTACGCGGCCGCCAACGCCGGTCCCGGCAGCGCCGGAACCAGATTGCCGAACCATCCCCATCCGCGCCGGCGAATCAGACCTTCTTCTTCCAGCCGGGCGCGCAGGCTGGTCCA
>DASZHW010000159.1:0-1595 GCA_035937515.1 Terriglobales bacterium
CACGCCTCACCGCATTCACAAGCTGTACCACGCCAGCGCCGACTTCACTCTCCCCGGACGCCAGCCCATCACTCTGGCGCCGGTCACAACCATCATCGAGATCGGCAACTACCTGGAAACCAAACTCGAGGCGTTCCGCGCCCACACCACCCAGCAGCCACTGTGGTCCATGTTTGAAGAGCATGCGAGGAAGCGCGGAGGGCGAGAGCTATTCCATCTGGCGGCAGCGGTGAACGCGGGCCCCGTCGTGCAGGAGAGCGATTTGTTCACGGGAGTAAGCGAGAATGGCGCTTAACGGCAAAGGCAGTCGTCGGGCGTCAGTCGTCAGGAAGACCCATCCTCTCTTGCGCCAACGAGGGTCCTCTGGCTGACGACTGACGGCTGAGGGCCGACGACTGCTACCGCGGCTTGATAATGTCGGTCAACAGATCGGGCTTGGTTTCGTCCCGCACCAGCTGGGGAAACTTTTCCCCGCCGTGATAGTCGAGCATGTAGGTCTTGTAGTACTCCGTGTTTTCGAGTAGTAACTCTAGCGCCGCCGAGCTGTTCTTACCCGCGCGCAACGCATCCGCCAGTACTTCCTTCGAGAACTTCCTCCCATTAACTACAACCGGCTTCATCCCAGGTCCGATTCCCGCCCGCGCCGACGGCAAACCTTCGACAGTATCGGTAACGAGTCCGTCGTCCTTCGGCCACAATCCGATGGAAAATGCGCCGCTGACAGAATCCTTGTCGCCCTCCCAGGCCTGCACCAGCGGCGAACGTGTGTCGTCATAGACCAGTTTCCAACCGCTGCCTTCGATGCCGCCCAGCCGATTCTGTCACCTTCATCTGGACAGGCAAAGTGTCATCCTGAGCGGAGCTCAGGATGACAACCGGGCCGTTGGCTGCTCGAGGCTGCAACGGTCAAGTGCCGAGTGCCAAAAACCAGACGCTCATTTATGATTTCGACTGTGTCCTCACACACTCATCGCGGCCGGTTCATCACCTTCGAAGGACTCGACGGCTGCGGCAAGAGCACGCAGCTGGAAAAACTGGCAGGCGTATTCCGCCCGCAAGGCTTGTCGGTAGTGGTGACCCGTGAGCCGGGTGGAACCGCCACCGGAGAGAAAATCCGGCGACTCCTGCTCGATACCGCCACTGCCGGCCTCTCGCCCATGGCGGAACTGGCCCTGATGTTTGCCTCGCGTGCCCAACATATAACGGAAGTGATCCAGCCCGCGCTGGCGGAAGGCCGGGTTGTGCTCTGCGACCGCTTCACCGATTCCACCGAAGCGTATCAAGGCGGTGGCCGCAAGCTGGGCAGCGAGCCCGTGCTGGCTCTGCATCGCATCTTGTGCCATGGCTTGCAGCCTGACCTCACCATCCTTATGGACTCCGACGTGGCCGCAAGCGTAGAGCGCGCCCGCCGGAGAAACAAAGCGGATTCCGCCAAGAATGGCCGCGCGAAGCATGACGAGAACCGGTTCGAACAGGAGAGTCGCGCCTTTTTCGCCAGGGTGCGCAGCGCCTATCTGGCGATTGCGGCTCGGGAACCGCAGAGAGTCGTGCTGGTCGATGCGCGCGGAACGGCGGCAGAAACCCATGCGCGGATC
>DASZHW010000160.1:0-1525 GCA_035937515.1 Terriglobales bacterium
AGGGAGGGAATGTTGCCGGTTCCCTTGCCGGCGCGGCCGTGGCAGGAGAGACAGTTCTTGGCATAGAGCGGTTTGCCCGCGGCCACGGCCGCGGCCTGGCCCTGGTAAGGGTTCTTCTGCTTCTTGGCGGAGTCGGGCGCGTTGTGAAAATCCTGATTCACGGCGTGCAGGTTGGCGATGGGGAGAAGAAAAATGACGGCGGTGGCAATTCTTGCGGCAAAGCGCATGGCTATCCTCGGTTTAAGGTGGTCTGCCAGACTGGCATTATGCAGTATAGATGCGACCATCGGGTTTTCGGCTGCGTGGGAAACAACATCCTCCGGGCAGGCTATTTCGGAGCGGTTGCGGCGGCAGATGTGCTTCCCGACATATACTGGGGCGCGTCGGGACGGTCATCATAAATAGGATCACGAATACGATCATGAATTCGCAGTGCCATCCGCTCGCACGCTCGAGGCTCGCCGGCATGAGACAGGCTACACGATTCCTGCTTCTTCTCCTTCTGGTTGTTCTTTTCCGCACTTCGATGCCCCTTCGGCTTCAGGCTCAAGCCGGCAACCGTCCGAAGGACTCACAGGTTGTGGTCGTCGACGGCTCGGCCGCCGCGCGTCCGTTTCCACATTTCTGGGAGAAGATGTTTGGATCCGGGCGCGCCATTCTGTCCCTGCGCGATGACTACCGGCACGACCTGCGCGAGGTGAAGGGCATCACGGGCTTCGAATACGTGCGCTTCCACGCCATCTTCCATGATGAGGTCGGACTTTACGACGAAGACGCGCAGGGAAATCCTCTCTACAACTTTTCGTATGTGGACCAGATCTATGACGGGCTGCTGGCGAATGGCGTGCGTCCGTTTGTCGAGATCAGCTTCATGCCGAAAAAGCTGGCGGCCCGCGATGCGCTGCATGCGTTCTGGTACAAGCAAAACGTTTCCCCGCCCAAGGACTATGCCAAGTGGGACGCACTGATCACGCGGTTCGCCCAGCACCTGGTGGAACGCTACGGCATCGGCGAAGTCTCACAGTGGTATTTCGAAGTGTGGAACGAACCCAACATTGATTTCTGGGTGGGAGATCCCAAACAGGCAACGTATTGGGAACTCTATGACCACACAGCGCGCGCGCTCAAAGCCGTGAACTCGCGGCTGCGCGTGGGCGGGCCGGCGACGGCGCAAGCGGCGTGGGCAGATGCTTTCATCAGGCATTGCGCGGACCAGCATGTGCCGGTGGACTTTGTTTCGACCCACGTTTATGGCAACGACAAACCCGATGACGTGTTTGGCACCAGCGAGAGCATCCCGCGGGATCAGATGGTTTGCCGGGCGGTAAAAAAAGTTCACGAGCAGATTCAGGCTTCGGCGAATCCGCAACTTCCGCTGATCTGGAGCGAGTTCAATGCGAGCTACGCCAACGAACCGGTAGTGACGGACACGGTCTATATGGGGCCGTGGCTGGCCGACACCATTCGCCAGTGCGATGGGCTGGTGGACATGATGTCCTACTGGACGTTTTCCGATGTGTTCGAG
>DASZHW010000161.1:0-1705 GCA_035937515.1 Terriglobales bacterium
GGCCGTGTGTCTGGCCCAGAGTTCCGCCGACATGCAAACCGGCGCGGCGGCTTCGCAAGATACCTCAGTCTCGGCGAACAAGTCCGGAGTCCAGACCGGTTCGAATTCCTCGGCCAACGCTATGCCCGGGGCCGCCGTTTCCGGAAAGAACGGTCAAGCGCAGGCCGCGACTGCGGGCCAACTGCAGGGCGGCAGCACGGTTCAGGCAGAATTGACCAAACCAGTCGATGCCCGTAAGAACAAACCGGGCGATGAAGTCGTGGCCAAAACCACGCAGGACATGAAGTCGAAGGGCCGGACGATCTTGCCCAAGGGATCGAAGCTCGTGGGCCACATCACCGAGGTGCAGGCGCGTGAGAAGGGACAGCAGGAATCCCACATGGGAATTGCCTTCGAACACGCGATCCTGAAAAATGGCACCCAGGTTCCCATGGCGCTTACCCTGCAGGCCATCGGCAGCGCCCAGGCGAACGCGGCCGCAGCCATGGACGATTCAGAGATGGGAGGCTCGACGATGGCGGGTGAAAACCTGTCAGGAATGGCAAGCACTTCCGGATCCGGGGCAACACGCGGCGCTTTGGGAGGAGTGACCTCGACCACCGGGCATGTGGTGAACACGGCCGGGGGCGCCGCGGGCGGGACCGTGCATGCCGCTCACTCCGCAGGCGCCGGTGTAGCGGGTGGCCTGAATTCGACCAGCCGTGGCGTGGTTGGACTTCATGGCTTGAATCTGGCGCCGGCAACCACCAGCTCTGCGAACGCTGGCTCGGTGATCAGTTCGAGCACCAGCAACGTTCATCTGGACAGTGGTACTCAAATGATCCTCAGCGCAAGCGGTCAGTAGGACCGCGCCAAAGACGCAGGGGGATCTTCGATCGACAGCATGGATGGAACGACCGGGAACCAATTTCTGTTGATCGATTGTGGCGGGGGGAGCCATACGTGAAGCGGCTGTGTGGATATTCTTGAGCACACCGTCGCCCTTGTGGCGCTCCCGCTTCTCCTAACATTCCTAGTTGTGGCATCGCTGCACTCTCTTCCGGCGCTCAAAACTACTTGGGTGTTAGTCCAACTCAGCGGCCGTGAAGGTCCTCTAAAGCCTCACACGTGAAAGGTAGTAATCTATTTCGGGGCGGGAGGAGGGTGTATGAAGAATTTCAGCGGCTTTCTAGCCGTGTGGTTGGTCGTATGTATCGTGAGTTTGGCGCAGGCACTGTCCGCGCAAGAACGGGCTGAACAACCGAGAAGTCAACCGCACAGCAGTCAACCGCGGCAGGGCATGGCACATGAGCAGGGAGTTGGCGGCGGGCATATTCCGCAGCATGGCCCAACTCCAACCAGAACTCCGCCTGCGCCCCGAAAGCAACCTCAACCCCAGCAGGGTGAGCAGCGGCGCACTTATCAGGATGCGCAGGGGCATCCGCCCGCACCGCACGTTCACGCGGAGAACGATCGCTGGATCGGACACGACACGGGCAGGAATGACGTTCACTATCATCTCGACCATCCCTGGGAGCATGGACGTTTCACCGAAGCGATTGGGCCCCAGCATATTTGGAGGCTGCACGGAGGCAATCGCGATCGCTTCGACGTAGGCGGATTCTTTTTTCAGGCGGCACCGTACGATTACGATGCCTGCGCCGATTGGCTCTGGGACAGCGATGACATCGTGATCTATCTGGACCCCGACCACGATGGATGGTAC
>DASZHW010000162.1:0-73218 GCA_035937515.1 Terriglobales bacterium
CAATCCCACTTCAGTTTGGGCTATGTTCAGCGCTACGCGGGCATGCTCGAAGAATCCGCGCGTCAGTGCGAAACCGCGCTGGCCTTGGCTCCGGGAAACTACCAGTTCCGTTCCTGCGCCTGGGGCTTCATGGACATGGGCCAATTCGACAAGGCTCGTGAGTTCATGCAGTTGGATTCGGGTTCGGAATGGTTCAATTGGACGAATCCTTCGCTTCTACTGCGCGAAGGCAAAGTGGCGGAAGCCCGCGAAGCGGTCAAGTTGATGTCGAGCAGCCCACACTACCATCGCGATCTCATGGAGGCAGTGGTTGGACTCCGGCCTCCGTCCGAGCTCGAGCGCATGGCCCACGATGCCGTAACCAACGGACCTAATGAATCTGACCCCGAGCTGGTTTACCTAGAGGGCGCGATGTTCGCCTATACCGGAAAGAGAGACGCGGCCTTTCGCATGCTCAAGACCGCGATCCAGACCAACTACTGTTCCTACTCCAACCTGCTTTCGGACCCTCTCTTGCGCGGGTTGCACAGCGACCGGCAATTTGACGAACTGTTGACCGCGGCCCACGAATGCCAGCAGGCGGTTCAGGCGGGCGCGCCGGAAACCCACTGACTCAGGTAGGATTGAGGGCAGTTCGCGGCTAACTCTTTGTTTCCCGCACAGTCCATAGGGAAAAGGAACCTCAGAAAAACTTTGCCGCCCACCCACGAGAACCACCATCCCATACCCATGAAGAATGCTGGTCTCCGAGTCCTGTACATCCGCGCTCTATTCCGGCGAATGCTTCGGGCGCTGAGCCTGGCCCTGGTGGTGAGCTGGGCCGTTTCGCCCCTGCCCGCCCAGGCGCCTGCAGCTCGTCCAAGCCCGGTCGATCCGCTGCCTCAGGACACCGGTACTGCTGGATTGAAACAGACGTTACTTCGTCTGCAGACCACGTCCCGACTGATGCAGACGACCGCGCACCCCGATGATGAAGATGGCGGCATGTTGACGCTGGAATCGCGCGGCCACGGCGTCACCACACTGCTGATGACGCTGACTCGGGGCGAAGGCGGCCAGAACAAGATCGGCAGCAATCTGTTCGACGTGTTGGGCGTGCTGCGCACGCTGGAGCTGACGGCCTCGGACCGTTACTACGGAGTGGAGCAGCGCTTCAGCCGGGTGGCGGATTTCGGCTATTCCAAAGATCCGGAAGAAACCTTTCAGAAATGGGGCGGGCATGATATCCCGCTCAGCGACATGGTGCGCGTGATTCGAACCTTTCGTCCCGATGTCCTGATTGCGCGCTTTTCCGGAACCGACCGGGACGGGCACGGACACCATCAGGCCTCCGCCATGCTCACCAAAGAAGCGTTCCGGGCGGCGGCCGACCCCAATCGTTTCCCGGAACAGATCAAAGAAGGCCTGCTTCCCTGGCAGCCGAAAAAACTCTACATCGGCAATGTTTGCGGGTTCGGCGCGATGACCTGTGCGGCGGAGAACTACACGGTCAAGCTCAATACCGGCGGGGTCAATCCGCTCATTGGTATGTCTTACATTCAGTTCGCAATGGAGGGTTTGCGGCATCAGCTTTCGCAAGGGGCGGGAGGCTGGTCGGTAGAACCCGGTGATCGATTCACCTACTACAAGCTCGTGGACTCGGTTCTGCCGCCCTCGACAGATAAAGATGGTCACGAAAAAGACTTCTTTGATGGGATCGATACGAGCTTGCCGGGGCTGGCGTCGCGGCTGGGCGAGGAAGAAAAGAAAGTCCCACTTCTCCGGCAAAACCTCGAATGGGTCGCACAACATGTCCGGCAAGCTGCCGAACAGAGCGAAAAGGATCAGGACGCCACGACATCACATCTGATGTGGGCTATCGTGTTGCTTGAAGACGATGCCATACGCGAGCTGGAAAACAGCGATGTCAGCCGCGCCGCCAAGCTAGATGTCCTGGCTCGATTGAAAGAAAAGGCGCAGCAAGCCCAGAGTGCGTTCAATCTGGCAGCCAAGTTATCCCTGGAAGCAACCGTCGCCCCATCGACCGGACCAGAAGGAGCTTTGCCGCCCGAAGCGGATGCTCTTACCGTCGTGTCTCCGGGACAGAACCTCACCATCAAAGTGAAGTTCTACAGCGGTTCACGCGATTTGCGCCGCCCCACTCGCGTCGAAGACATCTGGCTGGATGGATGGGACGGCTGGTCAGAGCATATTGCCAAGAGCGAAATCACCGACATCGCACCGGGAAAAGACTTCTATGTCAATTTCAAGGTGCAGGTTCCCCCGCAGATTCAATACACAAAGCCTTACCAGCATCGCGATGATCCGGAGCGGGATGCCATATATAAAGTGGACCAGGCACAGTATCAAACTCTACCTTTTCCTCCGCTCTGGTTGCGAGCCCACGTAACCTACCCTCTGTTTACGATTGACACTTCAAGCTCGGGCAAGCCCAGGAAAGACCCTCCAAACAACGCTCATGGCAGAGTCGAGATTTCGGCGCCGGTGATGGTTCCCTTTCTGGACCACGCGAATGCTCCACAGAAGCGTCCCCTGGCGGTTGTGCCCGCGTTTTCGGTAGCGCTGGAACCCGGCATCCAGACCATTCGCGCGGAAGGCGACTCCGGCTGCGATGTAAAGGTCGGCGTGAATTACAACCTATCCGCGCCGGCAAAAGGAAAATTACGTCTGCAGATTCCAGCCGGGTGGCAGGTTGAACCGGCTGAATTGCCGGTGGAGTTTCACGAGCGCGGCGAGAAGCAGGATTTCCAGTTCCGCGTATTTCCAGCAAGTCTGAAGGAAGGCCGGGCGGAAATTCGGGCGGTGCTGACTTCAGATGGTGCGGACTACAGCGAAGGCTACACCCTGGTGACCCGTGAAGACCTGGCCAGCGCTTACTATTACCAACCGGCGCTGCAGCGCGTCAGCATCGTGGATGTGAAAGTCCCGAAGGATCTCAAGGTTGTCTACATCCCCGGCGCCGGGGACGAGATTCCCACCGTGCTCCAGCAGATCGGAATCGACTTGACTTTGCTCCCGGCGGAAAAGCTTGCCGGCGAAGACTTGAGCCGCTACGGAACCATCGTTCTCGGCATTCGCGCCTACGACACCCAGAAAGACGTTGCCTCCAGTAATAAGAAATTGCTGGACTACGTTGCTGCCGGCGGCACCCTGATTGCGCAGTACAACGCCAGCGTCGGTGACTTCAACGGTGCCCACTTTACGCCCTTCCCGGCACAACTGGGACGGGGCCGAGTCTCGGTGGAAGAAGCACCGGTGGAAATTCTGGCGCCCGATGACAGCGTCTTCCACTATCCCAACCAGATCACGCAGCGTGATTTCGAGAGCTGGGTGCAGGAGCGAGGTCTGTACTTCATGAGCACGTGGGACAGTAGCTTTAAGCCGCTGCTGTCGTCTCATGATCCGGGCGAACCGCCACTGAAAGGTGGACTGCTGCGGGCGCAATACGGCAAGGGGACATACATTTACGCCGGCTACGCATTCTTCCGCCAACTGCCGGCAGGAGTCCCAGGAGCGATTCGTCTGTACGTAAATCTGCTGGCGGCCGGACATGAGCGACAATAGTCGCTGGTCGTTGGCCGTTGGTCTTTCGTTGCAGCCCGGTCAGTGGGTATCGGATCGAAGTCAGATGCAGATGGGCTTCTACCGTCAATAAATCACTTCCTGTACGACGCAGCTTATGGCGCAAGCCAACGACCGACGACCAACGACCGACGACCGCACTCCCCTCATCCGCGGCATCGGCGTAGGCAGCGCCACCGCTGTCAACATGATCGATATGATCGGGGTGGGGCCGTTCATCACCATCCCACTGATCGTGGGCGCAATGGGGGGACCCCAGGCCATGCTGGGCTGGATCCTGGGCGCGGTCTTTGCCATGTGTGACGGTCTGGTATGGGCCGAACTGGGCGCAGCCCTGCCCGGCTCGGGTGGGTCGTACCGCTACCTGCGTGAGATATACGGCTCGCGCCGCCTCGGGCGGTTGATCTCGTTTCTTTTTATCTGGCAGCTTTCTTTCAGCGCACCTCTGTCAGTGGCATCGGGAGCGATTGGGCTCGCAGGATACGCGTCCTATTTCTGGCCCGGCCTGGAACGGGAAATGGGGGGGCGCGCGTGGGAGTTGCAGGTCCCGCTGCTCGGTTCATTACAACTGCGCTGGCTGATTTCTGGAGCTACATTCGTAGCCATCGGCATCGTAGGCCTGGCTGTGCTGCTGCTTTATCGCAAGATTACGAGCATCGGATGGATGTCGAAATTGCTTCTGAGCGGAGTGCTCGGCACCATGGCCTGGATTATTATCGCGGGTTTCAGCCACTTCGATGCATCTCGCGCCTTCAGCTTTCCCGCCGGGGCTTTCACTTTGTCGCATAATTTCTTTCTCGGGCTGGGCTCAGCCATGCTCATCGCGACCTACGATTATTGGGGCTACTACAACGTTTGCTTTCTGGGCGATGAAGTGAAAGATCCGGGCCGAACCATCCCGCGGGCGCTGCTGCTATCCATTCTGCTGGTTGCCTGTCTATACGTGATGATGAACGTAAGCGTTCTGGGTGTGGTTCCCTGGCAGGAAATCACTCAGGCGGGATCGACGAATCGCGGTTTGTACGTGATTTCCGTTTTCATGCAAAGGATTTACGGCGCCTGGGCCGCCAATCTGGTCACCGCTCTGGTGATGTGGACCGCATTTGCCTCGGTTTTTTCTCTTTTGCTGGGTTATTCGCGAGTGCCATACGCTGCCGCCCTGGATGGCAACTTTTTTCAGGCTTTCGCGCGGGTGCATCCGGAGCACCGCTTTCCCTATGTTTCACTGCTCGCATTGGGGGGAGTGGCGGCCGTGTTTTGTTTCTTTTCCCTGGCCGACGTGATCGCGGCGCTGGTGGTCATTCGCATCACTCTGCAATTTCTAATACAAGCTGTCGGCGTAATTGTTTTACGCATCCGGCAACCTGACCTGCAGCGCCCGTTTCGCATGTGGCTGTATCCTCTTCCAGCGTTGCTGGCCTCCGCGGGATTTATATTTGTGCTGGTCTCGCGTACCAATTCGATGAAACAAATTCGCTACGCGCTGGTCATCCTGATTACTGGAATCGTGATCTACATGGTGCGCGCCTGGCGCAACCGCGAATGGCCGTTCACCGGGCCGGTCGCCGTGGAGGCTTCCACGAGCTGATCATGGCCGAAGCGGTCAAAACGTCGCTGCCGCCCGGGTTCTCCCCCATGCTGGGGGGTTCGGCATGGGCGCCACTGAGGGAGCCGCTGTTTCGCTCGCTCTGGGTGGCCGCGGTGATCTCTTATACCGGAACGTGGATGCAAAATGTGGGCGCCGGCTGGCTGATGACTCAGTTGACCATGTCGCCCTTGATGGTCAGCCTGGTGACCGCTGCCACCACCCTTCCGGTGTTTCTGGTGATCCTGCCCGCGGGCGCGCTGGCGGACCTGGTCGACCGGCGACGCTTCCTGCTCATTACCCAAAGCTGGATGGTCATCGCTGCCGGGCTGCTGGGTCTTCTAACGCTTTACCATCAGGTGACCCCGTGGATTCTGCTGCTGCTCACATTCATCCTGGGACTCGGGGCGGTCATGAACGATCCCGCCTGGCAGGCCATAACGCCGGAAGTCGTGTGCCCTGAAAATCACGCTCCTGCCGTAGCTCTGAATTCCGTAGGTTTCAACGTCGCCCGCGCCGTGGGTCCGGCGTTGGGAGGTCTAGTCATTGCCGCGGCGGGTTCTGCGATTGCCTTTCTTCTCAATGCCGCATCTTTTTTTGGCGTGATCTTTTTTCTGTACCGCTGGAAGCGGCCTCACTTCGAACATGTCGAAACCGGACGGGTCCGCGACGCTCTTCTGGCTGGCCTGCGCTACGTGCACGGGACACCACAGGTGCGCTCCATCTTGATCCGCACCGGATCGTTCAGCGTGGCCGCCAGTTCCCTGCCTGCGCTCTTGCCCATCCTGGCTCGTCCGCACGGGGCGACCGGCTACGGCTTGCTGATGGGATTTTTTGGTCTTGGCGCACTGGCGGGTGCGGCCATCCTGCCTCGCATGCGCACTCGCCTTTCCGTGGATGGAGTGGTGGCCTTCGCGATCCTGCTGTTTGCCGCCATGACCTTTTCCGCCGGTCGCGTGCAGAACTTCAGCGGGTTGAGCCTGGTCCTGTTTGCCGCGGGCACGGCCTGGATCGGAATCCTGGCCTGCCTGAACGTGGCAGCGCAGACTATGTCACCGTCATTTCTGCGCGCCCGCGCGCTGTCCATGTACTTGCTGGTGCTGCAGGGCGGCATGGCGCTGGGCAGCGCGGCCTGGGGAGCGCTGGCTACGCGGGTGGGAGTGCCCACCGCGCTCTTGTGCTCAGCCCTGGCCCTGGTAGGGGGATTGCTCACAGTCCGACGTCACCGGATTACATCTCAGCAGCTGGAGTTGACGCCGTCGGTAGTCCGAGATTAGGGTGATCGATTCTTGGGAGACCACAACACCAGGGAGCACTTCATGAAGAACATCCAAACTGGGTTGGCATGTCTGCTTTTGCTTAGCGGGATTGCATTCGCGCAAGCGAACAAGCCAGCGGAGCACCCAACCGTCAGTCAGGTGCTGAATGAATCCATCACCAACATAGAAAACGAATTCGTGCCCGCAGCCGATGCTATGCCCGAGGACAAGTATTCGTTCGCTCCCAGCAGCGGCGAGTTCAAAGACGTCCGCACCTTCGGCGAGCAGGTAAAACACGTCGCCACGGTCAACTACTTACTAGCCGGCAGTATTTTGGGAGAGAAGCCGCCGGTGGATGTCAGCACGGAGAAGGGGCCCCCTTCGATCCAGAGCAAGGCCGAGATAATGAAATACTTGAAGGATTCCTTCGCCTACATTCATAAGGCAGTGGGCGCCATGGATGAACACAACCTATTGACTTCGGTAAAGGACCCCTTCGGCGGAGATGGTACGACTACGCGTCTGGGGCTTGCAGTCGAAATCGCAAGTCACTGCACCGATCACTATGGGCAAGTGGTGGAATACCTGCGGATGAACGGCATCATCCCGCCAGCCAGCCGACGGTAACGTCCTCTGCCATCAGGACCTAGGACCGCTTTCTCTTGCTAACTCAGGCCCATTCAGGGTGGCCGGTCCAGCCCCGGGGAACACCCTCATTCCGGATAGCACTAGAGTGCCATTTACAGTTCGAAGCGGGGAACGTAGTTTACTGCCTTCCCCTATTCTGTTGAGAAGCCTCGCCTTATTGAGGATTGCTATCTCCGCAGGATGATGTCGCCAGGCTTTGCGAGTCGGCCGTGAGGGGTAGGTCCCAGGGTGGAGGAAATGAAAACCAGCAAACGTCGTCGGATGCCTATGTCATTGTCCAGCGCCAGATCTGCTCGGGTGGAGCAACCCGAAATCAAGATCTTTCTCAGCGCTCTGGGTTCTTACCCAGATCGCTTTGCGCGCGAACCCCATGTCAGTTTTGAACAGCACTTTTTCCGCATTGCAGCCACCAACCGACTGGTCAATGGCAGCAGACGACGCCGTGCCTAGACCTTTCGCCGAACCCAGCCGGGACTCTGACGTCCTCCCCGTTTCGTAATTCCCGTCGCAATCACTTCAGCCGTGAGTCCGTCTGCCCGCAGTTGCTTTCGAACCTTCGCGGCGGCGTGATTGGCTTGCACCTTGCCATCCAGAAACATCAGCACTGAAGGCCCGGCTCCACTCAACACGGCGCCCAGGAAACCGGAGTCTCTCGCCGCTAGCTGTTGCAGTGCCGGCAGCAGCGGACACAATGGCGCGCGGTAAGGCTGGTGCATGCGATCATCGAGAGCGGAAGCGAGCAGATCGCTGCGGCCCTGCACAAATGCCGCCAGCAGCAGCATGGAGTTCTGCACATTCGTCACGGCATCTGCGCGCGAATATTCCGCCGGAAGCACGCGCCGGGCTTCTTCCGTAGGCAGGGTCTCATCGGGGACAGCCAGCAATAGCGGCCACTTCCCTTTTGGAGCGATGCAAGCAATTTGTGCCTCACTCACACCGGACATGCGCGCCACCGCCAGCCCGCCCATCCAGCACGAGGCTGCATTGTCGGGATGATGTTCACGCCGTGATGCTTCGCCGACGATACGGCTGTCGCTCCAACGCAATCCCCCGAAATGCACCGCCAGCGCAATTCCTGCCAGGCGGGCGGCGGCGGACGAACCGCATCCCTTACCGATTGGAATCTGGTTCTCAATGCGAAGGGCGAGCGGGAGGACGGGCTTGCCCTCCTGAAGCAAGACTTCGCGATATGTGGTCAGGATCAGATGGTTTTCTATCCGGCCGCAAAGCTCAGCGTCCCTCCCGCTGGCGGCGATGGAAAACTCATGCGCGGTGTGAGCGCCGACTTTAAGAAATAATCCGAAAGCGAGCGCGGCGGCATCGAATGCGGGACCAAGATTCGCAGAGGTTGCCGGCAGCAGCAGTTCCAGGGAGGAGCTGGCGGACCGTCGAATTTTTTTTCTAACCACCATCGCTTGCCACGAACTGCCGATGTCACCTGCCATCCATCGCGCGGCCTGATACGTTGCACGCTTCCGCGAAGACTACGTTCTCGGATCCGTCTGCTCCGCATACTCCAACACCTTCACGACCGCATTCGCGCTAGCGTCGAGCACCATGGGCGCGCGTTGTCGAGGGGACAAAATCGCGGCCGCTTCCTCTTCGTGCTCGGTGCCTGCGAACAGATCTCCGCGATGGAACTTGAGTGTGAAATCCGGGTCCTTGAGCAGATTCCCAGTTAAGATGAGCACCACCGATTCGTTCTTCCTAACGAACCCCTGCCTGACCAGCTTCTTCAATCCGGCGAGCGTGACCGCCGACGCTGGCTCGCAACCGATGCCGTCTGCCCCAATTTCCGCCTTGGCCAGTGCAATCTCGACCTCGCTCACCTGCTCCACCGTGCCGCCGGTGGCCTCCAGCACCCGCACCGCTTTTTTCCATGAAGCCGGACTTCCGATGCGAATGGCGGTGGCCATGGTTTCAGCATGGACGGGAACCAGCTTCTTTCCTCCAGTCTCGCGCACCGTTCGCACGAGGGCATTGGCGCCCTCGGCCTGGATCACCGAGAGTTTCGGGAGGCTCACGATGAGACCGAGTTCCTTCATCTCCAGAAGCGCCTTGCCGATTGCGGAAGAATTCCCCAGGTTGCCTCCCGGGACGATGATGTGGTCGGGCGGTCGCCAATCGAACCGCTCCAACAACTCGACGGCCGCAGTTTTCTGCCCTTCCAGCCGATAAGGGTTCACCGAATTTAAAAGATAGACCGGCATCCGCTGCACTACCTCATCGAGCACGCGCATGCAGCCGTCGAAGTCAGTCTTCAACTGACAGGTGAGGGCGCCATAGTCGAGCGCTTGCGAAAGTTTTCCCCAGGTGATGTGGCCTTGCGGAATCAAGACCAAGCTGCGCATTCCGGCACGCGCGGCATAAGCAGCCATGGAAGCGGAGGTGTTGCCGGTTGAGGCGCAAGCCACCCATCGGAAGCCGCCCTGCCGGGCGAAGGACGCGGCCGCTGTCATGCCTGTGTCCTTGAAAGACCCGGTGGGATTCATGCCCTGATGTTTAGCGAAGAGACGCTCCACTCCCGCGGCGCGCCCACAAGAAGGCAGCTCGTACACCGGCGTGTTTCCTTCCCGCAAGGTAATGACGCGGTTCCAATCGTCCAGCGCCGGAAGCATTTCGCGAAAGCGCCAGACCCCGCTCTCATCCAGTGGCTTGAAAGAAGTACGGCGCTGCAGCCAGAGACCCTTGAGGCCGGCTGCGTCCAGTCCGCCCGCGCGCATCCCTGCTCTCGTCTTCCAGCCGGGATAAACCACTTCCAGCAGGTCGCCACACTGCGGGCAACGGACACTCTTGGCGCCGCTTTCGCCCACGGCTCCGCAGGCGATACAGCGCAATTGTGCGAGGTCCGATTCCAATTGTGATGCGGACGCGGCCGGATCAGTCATTCGTTATAAGCATACGGGATGGGCGAGCTATTTGGCGCCGCGCAGGTATTGGTCGGTCTTGTTCATCCAGTCGGCGCGTGGCGGATTGAACACATCCAGATCAACCGTGTCCACCAGCGCTTCCGCCTTGTGGGGCATGTGCGGCGGGATGGTCAATACTTCACCGGCGTTGACCACGATCTCTTTGCCGTCAATCCAGAACTTCAGCGCCCCTTCCAGAATGTAGGTGAACTGCTCGTTGTGATGGCTGTGCAGGGGAATGACGCACCCCTTTTTCAGCAGCACTCGCGCTACCATGATTTCGCCACCCACCACCATCTGACGCTGCAGCAGCGGGTTCAGGTCTTCCAACTCCACCGAGCTCCAGGAAACGTACTTCAGATCCATCTTCTGCCTGCGAGTTTTACCGGCCATCCTGCGCCCCGCTCTTTTCGTGCCGCCCGATTTTCTGACCCGCTTCGTCTTTGCCATTCAGCGCGCCTCCCTTTCCCCTGGAATCAAGCCTGTTTTGTAAGACTGGAATTATAGATGGGTCAGTTCGCCTTCGCCCATCGTTCTCTACCCGCCCTTGCTCAGTTCGCCTCTGAACGTTACTCTTGAGGTGTCGCCGGCTCGAACTTTTGTCGTACGCGCAACCGAGGCTCCATGGCAAATCCCGCAAAGTACGCCTGGCTCGATCACGAATTGCAAGACGCCGCGCAGAGCGGAGTTCCGCTGGTCAATGCCGGCCTGCACTATGGCTTCAGCGTTTTCGAAGGCATTCGGTGCTATGCCACCGACCGTGGTCCTGCCGTGTTCCGCCTGGACGAACATGCCGACCGCCTGCTCGACTCTGCCCGCATCGTCGGGTTCCGCGACCTGCCCTGGAATCGCGAGTCCCTGATTGAGGCCATCTACAAGACCGTCTCCGCCAACAAATTTTCCGCCTGCTATATCCGGCCCGTGATTTATCTGGACGGCGCCATGAACCTGGTGGTGGACAGCGGCAAGCCGCGCCTGATCATCGCGGTGTGGGAGTGGACTGCTTTCCTGGGTGCGGAGGCCAGGGAGCGAGGCATTCGAGCCAACATTTCTTCCTTCACCCGTCTGCATCCCAACATCACGATGACCAAGGCCAAACTGGGGGGAAACTACGTAAGTTCCATTCTGGCCAAGACCGAGTCGCAACGCGCGGGCTTCGATGAGGCCATCATGCTCGATCCCCAGGGTTACGTGGCCGAATGCACGGGTGAAAATATTTTTCTGGTGCGCGACCAGGTCATCTACACCCCTGCTCGCGGAGCCATACTCGAAGGCATTACTCGGGACTGCGTGATCACCCTGGCGCGCGATCTGGGTCACGAGGTGGTCGAAGAACCGGTTTCCCGCGACCAACTCTACATCGCGGACGAAGTTTTCGTGTGTGGCACGGCCGCGGAAGTGATTGGCTTGCGCGAAATTGATTTCCGCACCATCGGCAGCGGAAAAACCGGCCCCGTAACCCGTTCGTTGCAGTTTGAATTCGAAAAGCTCACGGGGGGAAGCCATCCCCGCTCGGTGGAGTGGCTTTCTCCGGTACCGGCCTTCGAAGCCGTGGTGAGCGGGGCGTAGCAAACTTCGAGGAGCAGGCATGAAAAAGCATCGGCACCACCCGGAAACTGAAGCGGTTCGTGGCGGCGCAGACCTGCACAAGAAAAATGGCCCGCTGGCCACTCCGATTTACCAGACCGCCACTTTCGAGGTCACCGACAACGCTCAACAATTGCGCGCGACCGACACGGACAGGTTCTACACACGCTACGGAAATCCCACCCACACCGTGGCCGAGAAGGCGATTGCCGAACTGGAAGGTGTCGACGCCGCGCTACTGTTCGCTTCCGGAATGGGCGCGACCACCACTTCCGTCCTCGCCCTTCTGAAGAGTGGAGATCACGTCGTCGCCCAGCGCGACATTTACGGCGGCGCCACGAAATTCTTCACCCAGTGGCTGCCCAGGCTGGGAATCGAAACCACGCTGGTCGATACCACCGAGTACGATCAGCACGCCCGCGCCATCCGTCCCAACACGAAACTGCTCTATCTGGAGTCACCGACCAACCCCACGTTGCGGGTCGTGGATTTGCGCAAGGTAACCGCACTCGCGCGCCAGCACAATCTCATCACTCTGATCGACAGCACCTTTGCCACTCCCATCAACGTACGTCCGGCGGATTTCGGAATCGACCTGATCATGCATTCCGGGACCAAGTATTTCGCGGGACACTCTGACCTGATCTGCGGGATCGTGGCCGGGCGTCAGGATCTGGTCGACAAAATCCGCGACACTCGTACCACGCTGGGCAACGCGATGGATCCCCACGCCGCTTTTCTGCTCATCCGTGGTATGAAGACGCTGGCCGTGCGAGTGCAGCGCCAGAATGAAAACGCTCTCCGCATCGCCCAGTTCCTGGCTCAACATTCCGTCGTGCGGCGCGTGCACTATCCCTTCCTCGAAGGTCATCCTCAGCGCGATCTGGCCAGGGAGCAGATGCAAGGCGGCGGTGGTGTGCTGAGTTTCGAAGTGGAGGGTACGGGCGAAGATGCCCGACGCCTGGCTGAGGCCCTTCATCTGTTCGCGCTGGCTCCCAGCCTGGGAGGCGTAGATTCTCTGGTCACCCTTCCGGCGCTCACGTCGCACGGGATGATTTCCCCCGACCTCCGCGCCAAAATGGGCGTGACCGAACAGATGATTCGGCTTTCGGTGGGAATCGAAAACGCGGAGGATCTGATCGCCGATCTGGAGCAGGCGCTGAAACAGGTCTCACCAGCCCGCCAGCATGCCGCGGTGGGATAA
The DNA here is from genome assembly GCA_035937515.1 of Terriglobales bacterium. Lineage (GTDB taxonomy): Bacteria > Acidobacteriota > Terriglobia > Terriglobales > Acidobacteriaceae > JAIQFF01. The sequence continues at coordinate 12,775 of DASZHW010000162.1, forward strand.
AGCGGAGACAATCTACCCCAGACTGCGCGTGGACTCGCGCACCGCCAATTCCGGCGCCATCTTGCGATGCACGGCTGAGACTTCCCGCTTCTCCAACACCGCCTTGATGCCATCCACCACCAAATTTGCCGCCACGGTTCCCATGGCTTCCATGGGCTGGCGCACCGTGGTCAGCGGGGGAGTGTACAAACTTGACGCCGCCACATCATCAAAGCCGATCACCGAACAATTTTCCGGCACCCTCACGCCGGCCTTGGTTAAGGCTCGGATGGCGCCGAAGGCCGTCAAGTCGTCAAATGCCATCAACGCCGTGAACGGCCGTTTTCGTTTGAGCAGTTCCTCGGTCAACCGGTAGCCGGCTTCAAAGCTTGAACTCGGATCCCCCGATTCCGGAAGATCCACAATCAGGCGGGAATCCAGTTCCAAGCCGCTGCTCTTCGCGAACGAGCGCACGCCGCGCCACCGGGGAGCGCTGTCCGCCAGGCTCTTGGGGCCACGGATGAAGGCGATCTTGCGGTGCCCGAGTTGGTGCAGATGTTCCACTGCTGCATATGCCCCCACCTCGTTGTCCACGATGACCGAACTCACCGAATCGGTTTGCAGCTCGTGCCCGATCATGACTGTGGGAATGCTGCTTTTCTCCAGGTCCGCCAGCACGTCAATATCGACGAACAACCAGTTGGCCAGTACCACCAATGCCTCGACTCGCCGGTCCAGGAGCATCTCCAGATAGCGTTCGAACCGGCTGCGTTCGTTGTGCACATCGGTCAGAATGGGAAGATACGAGGATTGGTAGAGGGCGCTTTCAATGCCGCGCAGGATGAGCGTGCAGTACGGGTCGGTCATGTCGAATACCATGACGCCGACCGTGTTGCTGCGCTTGCTGCGCAGAGAGCGGGCGAACAGGTTGGGACGGTAGCCGAGCTTCTTGGCAGCTTTTTCGATCCGCCGCTTGGTGGTGGCCGGAATGTAGCGCGCCAGTGGAGCGTCGTTCAGGACGATGGAGACGGTGGTCGAAGAAAAACCGCTCTCTTTGGCCACATCTCGAATCGTAACAATCGTCGTCTTCACCATGAGAGGCGCGCGAAACTTTTCTCGCCGGTTCTCCGCGCCGGCTTCAACTTCAGCGCGCTTGCGGACACTATAGCAGATGAAATCGCCGCCCGGCACAGCCGGCAGTGGGTGAGTGGACGGTTTGCCTTTCATCAGAGTCCACCCACGAGCCGCGACACCCCCGCTTTTGGTAGACTGTTGGCTGTCCACGCGGTCTGCCGCTTCCCCGGCCATCGATCGGGATCGACTTCCACCAAGGAGTTCTGCCATGAAACGCGGTCTGAAAATTGCCGGCATCGTTGTCGCAGTCATTCTGCTGATTCTCATCGCGCTGCCTTTCCTCATCAATGTGAACAGCTTCCGCCCCAAACTGGAGTCTGGGCTTAGCAGCGCGCTCGGCCGCGAGGTGAAGGTGGGAAATCTCAGCCTTTCGATATTGTCGGGGAGCGTTTCGGCGGAAGATCTGTCGATTGCTGATGATCCGGCCTTCAGCAAGGATGCCTTCATCCGCGCCAAGTCTCTGAAGGTGGGCGTGGAAGTAGTGCCTCTGATTTTTTCCAAGGCTTTACACGTCACCGATATCACGCTGGACAAGCCCGAGATCGCACTGCTCCGCGACGCCTCGGGAAAATGGAACTTTTCCAGCCTGGGGAGCAAGTCCGAGACTGAAAAAAAACCGGCAGCCGCGGGTTCCTCTTCCACCCCCGACCTCTCGGTGAGCAAGCTCGATGTCAAGGATGGGCGCCTGTCGGTGAACCGGGCGAACTCCTCCATCAAACCTCACGTGTATGACAACGTGGACATCAGCGTGCGTAACTTTTCACCGACGTCGCAGTTCCCCTTCACGATAAGCGCGAATCTTCCCGCCGGGGGCACGGCGAAACTGGACGGCAAGGCCGGTCCGATCAACTCCGCCGACGTTGCGGCCAGTCCGATCGAAGCGCAGATCAGCGTCAAAGGCCTGGACCTGACCGCCTCGGGCTTCGTAGATCCGTCTACCGGAATTGCCGGCGTAGCCGACTTTGACGGCACGCTGAACTCGGACGGACACGTGCTGCGCACCAGCGGCACGCTCAAGGCCGACAAACTCAAGCTGGCGGTCAAGGGCACGCCAGCCACGCAGCCGGTGACCTTGAAGTACGCCACCGACTTTGACCTGCAAAAGCAGTCGGGCACGCTGACCCAGGGCGATGTTGCGCTGGGCAAGGCGCTGGCCAAGCTCACCGGCACTTATCAGAGCCAGGGAGAGTCCACGACCCTGAACATGAAACTCAATGCCGATGGCATGCCCGTGGACGACCTTCAGGCCATGCTGCCTGCGCTAGGCGTCATTCTGCCCTCCGGATCCAAGCTGCAAGGAGGCACGCTTTCCGTCAATGTGGGGATCGCTGGGCCGGTCGACAAGTTGGTGATTATCGGCCCGATTCGCCTCGCGCAGACCAAACTCGCAGGCTTCAATCTCTCGTCCAAGATGTCGGCGATCTCGGCCTTGTCCGGCTCACAAAGTGGTTCGGACACTTCCATCCAGAACCTGAGCACCGATGCCCGAGTAGCACCGGACGGGGTGCGCACCCAGAATATTAATCTGGTGATTCCCGCGCTCGGCACCGTCACCGGCACTGGAACGATCAGCCCAGCCGGAGCGCTGGACTACAAGATGAGTGCCAGTCTTTCCGGCGGCGCGGTCACCGGGATCACCCAGATGGCTGGTCTGGGCGGCAAAGGTGGCAGCATACCTTTCATGATTCAAGGCACGACTTCCGACCCCAAATTTGTGCCCGACGTGCAAGGCATGGTCAGCAGCCAGCTGAAAGGCGGCTTGGGCGGCGCTCTCGGCGGCCTGACCGGCAAGAATCCTTCCGGCGGAAGCTCCCCCGCGGACGCGCTCAGCGGTCTGTTCGGAAAGAAAAAGAAGAAGCCATAGGCTGAGCCGGAACTGGATGTCGGACACCTGGACCTAAAGGTCACGGCGCAACCATTCAGCCCGGCGCGGTATACTCTGCCGTCTCCAACCCGCTGTCACTCACGAGCAGACATCAAGGAGCGTGCAATGGCTGAGAAAGTTCCGCAGAATTTCGCCAATCACACCCGCTTCGATCCGCCGTTTCATTTTTTCGTTTTTCCGGTGTTTGTGATTACCCTGCTCATTGCCATCGTGCATTTGGTCAGGCATCCGGGACTGCATTCCGCGTGGCTGACCGTCTTCGTGCTCGCGGCTAACGTGGCAGTGGTGAAGGTCCGAACCTACGCGATCAAGGTACAGGACCGGGTGATCCGGCTGGAGGAACGCCTGCGGATGACTGCGCTGCTCGATGAAAGTCTGCGCGCCCGCATTGGAGAGTTTTCCGAGCCACAACTGGTGGGACTGCGCTTTGCTTCTGACGCAGAGCTACCAGCGTTGGCCGCGAGGGCGCTCGCGGAGAAGATGTCGAATGCGGACATCAAGAAAGCCGTGCAGCATTGGAGGCCGGATTACTGGAGGGTATAAGTTTCACTTTTGGGCGTCACATTGCGTTTATGAAATCCTTATAATTTCCTTATACCGTCCTTACGGGCCACCCTGTCCAATTGGGACAGAGGGTTCAGATCATGGGTCGTGTCGTTTCAGACCTCATTTTCGCGTTGGAGGCTCTTTTCGCCTTGGGCGTCGCGGGATCGTCTTTGGTCCTGATCCTGACGCTTATTGAAGACTCAAAAGAGCTTTTCATGAAAGATAAGAGCCCGGCGGATCTGATGGGAGCGTCGCCCGCGGCGCAGGCACAAGCAACCCTTCCCCGCTGAAGGCCGTCCCCACAAGCAAGAATTGAGATTCGGTCTAGAGCTCGAGAGTGACGGGCGAGAGCGCCCGTTCCATTTTCTGGGTGCTCGCCATTTAGGCGCTCGCACATCCAGAGGCCTTGGCCCTACGCTTCAGTCAGCGGCCAGGTCCTGGGCTGGCGCAACGATGGCAGCCGGCTCAACGCGGCGGCGGGAGGAACGGTTGGGTGGCAACCCGGCATCGCGAATCTTGTACAACAGAGCCCGATAACTGATGCTCAGTGCGCGGGCCGCCTGCTTGCGATTCCAGTGATGGGCCTGCAGGACCTTCAAAATCACCTTGCGTTCCAGTTCCCGCGTGGCTTGCCGGGTAATGGTTTTCAGCGAGATGGGTCCGTCGACGTCGATTTCGGGATTGAGGTATTCCTGCTGCCGCGAAACCAGATCGTTGCTGATGACTTCTTCGTTGCCCAGAATCACGTAGCGCTTGATCAGGTTTTCCAGTTCACGAATGTTGCCCGGCCAGTGATGTTTCTGTAACGCGGACATCAATTCCGTCGAAAGCGCGCGGGCGCGGCAGTTGTACTTGCGGTTGTAGTGCTCCAGAAAATATGCCACCAGGTCGGCAATATCGCCGCGACGCTCGCGCAGGGGCGGCATCTGAAGATTGACCACGTTGATGCGATAAAACAAATCCTGACGGAAAGTTCCATTCTCAATTTCCGTTTCCAGCACCCGATTGGTGGCGCATACCACGCGCACTTCCACTTTCTTGTCCTCCTGGGCGCCGATGCGGCAGAACTGCCCGTCCTGCAGCAATTGCAGGAGCTTGGACTGCAACCCCAGATCGAGTTCGGAGATCTCATCCAGAAAGAGCGTGCCGCGGTGGGCCAGTTCCACACGTCCGGGTTTTGATCCGTAAGCGCCGGTAAAAGCGCCTTTCTCGTATCCGAATAATTCGCTCTCCAGCAGGGTGCCCGGAATCGCGGGGCAATTCACCTTCACGAAGGGACCGTTCCGCCAGGGAGACAGGCCGTGAATCATGCGCGCGATAATGTCTTTGCCGGTGCCGCTCTCGCCCTGGATGAGCACGGGTACATTGGCGCTCGCCACTTTGTCCATGCGGTCGCGCAGGGACTGCATGACCTCAGAGTGGCCGAAAATGACTGCCTCGGGAGGAAATTCCCCCAGAGAAGTAGCCAGCGAAGTGACAGAAGGGTTAATGGTCATGAGTAGCCTAGTGGCCCTGGGCCCGTACGACAGACCCTTGAAGTGCATCCCGAGAGCCAAACCCCCGCGCCCTGGAGAATCACTCCAAGAATCTGGTGTAAGTGACTTAGATTTAACTATTTATCGGAAATTGCTCTGACCGGGATGTGATTCGGGAAGGCTGGCAGGGTGGTTCCAAAGGTAATCTGGCCCGAGGGAAAAACTTTTCACAGCGCAGAACCAACTTTCCGTGCCTGCGAAGGCGGCCGCGGAGCCGGACTCAGCAGGGGGCGCGCAAACTTGAGGCCGAACAGATGGTAGCCATCGGAGTGTCCGACCCAGAGGGTGCGGGCCCGGAGGTTGCGGGCGGCCTTAGGCAAGGCGCTGTTCGCCGCCAACGGGGCGCTGGGAATTTCAAGCAAAACCTGCGCGGACAGCGGCAAAGAGCGACGGACAGCGACCAGGGCGCCGCCGGCTGAGATGTTCAGCGCGGTGGCGAACTCGAGAACCTCTTTGCCTTTTTCATCGCGGCTGCGCACAAATACGGGAATCGCGATGGGCAGACGCGGCCACTTGCGGCGCTGGGCTTCAGGGTTCGGACGCTTCAAACTCACCCCTCTAGACATGAGATAACCGGTTCTACCGCACCTTGGGGGCCAAACTGTGGGTAGCAGGATCACCTTTTAGCCGAAGAAACCCCTAAGACAACCCATCATTCCCCTGAAAGTGCGCCATCAGAGCCGCATGGAGCGTTAGTAACTTTTCCCTTGTATTCGCCCCACAATGGGCGGTTAAGCTCGAACTTTGAAGATGTTAGAAGTGCAAGCTTTTGCTCTTCCGTGACCATCGGATTGCATTTTCCGTTGACAGTGAGAATGACGTGTCATACGATTAAAATCACTGAACTTGCACGCTCAGCTTTTTGGTTCCCTCCCCGGGCAGTATGCCAAACCTGTGAGTTCTCCACATATGGGAGTGGCGCCAGAAAATACGTGTATCTCTGCTGCGGCGGGGCCTGATCCAGTGAAACCTGCCGCGGCCGGGTCAGCAGCGACCGAACCCCTCACCCACGAAGAACTGCTGCAGTCCTACACCAAGCTTCGGGAGCGCTCCCTCCGAACCACCAACGCGCTGGCCTCGGCTGCACACGACCTCAAGACTCCGCTGGCAATCCTGAACGGGTACATCGAACTGCTTCAGAATGAAAAGCTTGGCTCGCTGAACGAGCGCCAGCGCGAAATTCTGAGTGACATGCAGGCCAGCGGCCAGCGCTTGCAGCACTTTATCCAGGATTTCCTCAGCTACGCCGTGCTCGAAACCGGCGAGATGAAAATGCGATATGAGACGGGCAACGTCAGCCCCTGTTTGTCAGAGGTGTGCCGGCTCTGGTCTCACCGTTTCCAGGAAAGGGGTGTGGCGCTGTACTTCCTGGCCAATGAAAAACTGCCGGAGATTGCCTTCGATTCGGCCAAACTGCAGCGAGTGATCTCCAACCTGCTGGAGAATGCCTCCAAATTCACGCCCTCCGGGGGTACGGTCTGGCTGCACGCGGAACCGTACATGTGGGAGCGCCGCAGCCCGACTGCACCCGCGATTCCGCGGGAGCGGCGGCGGCAGAACGATCCCCTTCCCAATTCGATCAAGGTGAGCGTTTCCGACACCGGCCCGGGAATTCCGGCCGAGTACCATATCGAGGTTTTCGACGACTTTTTTCGCTTGCCGCAGAATGAAAACGAGGCAGAAACCGAGGGCATGGGCCTGGGACTGGCCATCGCGCGACGCCTGGTAAGCGCCATGGGCGGTAAAATCTGGGTGGAAAGCGAACTCGGGGCTGGCGCAAAATTTTCTTTCATTGTTCCGCTGAAGCCGGTTGCCAGCGCACCCAGCAAAGGGAAAAACAAATGACCGAAGCGGTCAACATCCTGTTGGTGGACGACGAACCGGGCATGTTGCGTTACATCCGCACGCTGCTCGAGGTGGATGACTACACCGTGAGGACCGCATCCACTGGCGAAGAAGCACTGCAGCAGGTGGAAAAAGGGTTGCGTCCTGACCTGGTACTGCTGGATCTGCTGATGCCGGGAATCGACGGCCTGCAAACGCTGGAGCAGTTGCGCCAACTGGTGCCGGGCCTCAAGGTAGTCATGCTTTCCTGTGTGAGCGATACCCGCAAGGTAGTCCAAGCGATCCGCCTGGGAGCGCAGGATTATCTGACCAAGCCTTTCCAGAAGGCCGAGCTGAACACCGTGATTGACCAGTGTCTGGGGAAAAACCAGGAGAACTTGCCAGGCGAGGTGGAAGAGCTGTACGACGACGTCTTTTTCGTGGCCGCCAGTCCCGCCATGCGCAAGATCCGTTCCCAGGCGGCGCTGGTCGCGAATGTGGATATTCCGGTTCTGATGCTGGGGGAAAGCGGCACGGGCAAGGAAGTGGTGGCGCGATTGATCCACAAACTGTCACCGCGCGCGCATCGCACTTTCCTGAAAGTAAATTGCGCGGCTGTGCCTGCCGACTTGCTGGAAAGCGAGTTGTTCGGCTATGAGGCCGGCGCCTTCACGGGCGCCAACCATGCCAAGCCGGGCAAATTCGAGCTGTGCAACAAGGGCACGATTCTGCTCGACGAAATCGGCGAAATGCCTCCGCTCCTGCAGGCCAAGCTGCTGCACGTATTGCAGGACCAGCAGTTCTCGCGCCTGGGCAGCCGTTCTGTCATTAAGGTGGACGTTCGCATCCTGGCCGCGACCAACATCAACATTCCGGAAGCGCTGGCCAGCAAGCGTCTGCGTGAAGATCTCTACTACCGCTTGAATGCTTTTACCATGCAATTGCCTCCGCTTCGAGAGCGGAAAGAGGAAATTCCGATTCTGCTGAAGCACTTCATGTCGCGCATGTCGGAGCAGTACGCGCGGCCCCCGCTGCCGATCTCGCCCAACATGCTGCTGGCGTGTCAGGAATATTCCTGGCCCGGAAACCTGCGCGAGCTGAACAACTTTATTAAGCGTTACCTGGTGCTGGGAGACGAGAAGCTGGCTGTGCAGGAAATCCGTCCCAGCGCCGACAGCCAGGGCGCGAAAGTGGATGGCGCACACGGCTCCCCGGACGCGAGTGGCGGATTGAAATCGGTGGCGCGCAGCGCCAAGGACGAAGCCGAGGCCGAGGCCATTCGGCAAGCGCTGGATCAGACCAACTGGAACCGCAAACAGGCGGCGGCGCTGCTTCAGATCAGCTACAAAGCCCTGCTGTACAAAATCCGCCAGTACGGCATCGCGCAGTCGAAGAGTCACAAGCTGACCGCGGGAGCGTAGGAATGTCCTCTGCCAGCTTGATGGGTGGCGGTTACGCCACCGTCTGCTGACTCAGTGCTCCCCGATTCGCCGTCCAGTTCAGGACTTCCTCAATCACCCGCTCGACCTCCCGATTGGTGAGCTCGGGATACATGGGCAGCGAGAGCAGGCTGACCACGGATCTTTCCGTAGTCGGCAGCGAAGCGACTCGCGCGGGACGGCCCCAGGGAAAGCCTTCCTGCTGATGGATGGCAATGGGATAGTGAGTCAGGGCGGCGATGCCTTTTGAGTTCAGGTAGCTCTGCAACCCGTCCCGGTCATCAGTTTCAACGACGTAGAGATGATAAACATGCTCATACCCCGGGGGCGTGAAGGGTAGAGTCATGGACGCGTCGGCCAGGCCCTGGTCGTAGAGTCTGGCAATTTCGCGCCGCCTTTCGCTCCATTCGTCCACGTGCTTGAGTTTGACCCGCAACACGGCCGCGTGAATGTCGTCAAGACGGCTGTTATAGCCGATGCTGTGATAGGAGCGCTTCAGCGAGCCGTGATTACGCAGCTTGCGAATATTTGCGGCCAGATCCTGGTTGTTCGTGGCCACAGCGCCGCCGTCACCGAAACAGCCCAGATTTTTCTGGATGATGAAGCTCAGGCAAACCGCGTCGCTGAGTTCTCCAATGGCAAAGTGATCGCCCCGGGCCCCGATCGCCTGAGCGCAGTCTTCCACCACAAACAAGTTATGAGCCTTGGCAATCCTCGCGATCTCCGGCATATTCGCGGTCAGGCCATACAGGTGCACGGGCACGATGGCGCGAGTTTTCGACGTGATCGCCGCTTCGATCTGGGTCACATCGATATTGCGAGTTTTTGGATCAGAGTCCACCAGCACGGGCGTGGCCCCCGCCAGCCAAATCGCTTCCGCCGTGGCGAAGAAAGTATTGGAGGTGGTGATGATCTCATCGCCCGGCCCCAGTCCCAGAGCGAGAAACACCAGCAGCAGCGCGTCGGTGCCGGAATTGACTCCCCCCGTCTCCCGCACGTTCATGTAACGCGCGAGCTCTTCCTCAAACTTCACCAGTTGCGGGCCAAGCACATAACTGCCGCTTTCCAGCACATCCAGGATGGCTTGATCAATCTCAGCCTTCAGGTTATGGTACTGCTTCACGTGGCCATAGAAACCAATGGTCGACTCCGGCATCTGGAACTCCTTTGAAGGACTTCTTCGGCGGAACAGAGTGTGACGCTATTGAAACGATTCAGACAATGGCAAATTGGGGCCGGCAAGACTTTTTACCCCGGGAGGGACGGTTTCGCTAAACTCAAAAATCTGATCGTAGCAAATCAAAAAACTGCTGCCGGGTTTTGGGCGCTCGGACGATAGCAGGCTTCGAGTGGTTTGATCAGACCGCAGGCTTCTTAAGGCTGTGGGGTTTCCCACGTGCCCGATTTCGCGGAGCGGAAAATGGCTTCGATCACGGCCATGTTCTTGACCGCATCTTCCAGCGAAACCGGCACCTCGGCGTCGCCACGGACAGCCCGGGAGAAGACGTCGCCCTGAATGGTGTATTGGTCGCAGATGGGAAAGCTCTCGGTAGTAACGCCACCACCAAAAACGTCCCGCCCATCATCGATAAAGATTCGGCATGGCCGGTCGGGGGGAGCGTTGAAGGGAATTTCAATCTCGATGCGCCCCTTCGTCCCCAGAAACTGCATCCGCTGGTAGGGCACCATCTGCGTACTGCAGGTAAAAATCGATTGCCCGGAGGGAAAATCGAGGATACCTGAAGTCAGCCGGTCAACCTTCATCTCTGGATCCCGTTCGATCAGGCTCAGCACCCGCGAAGGTTCTTCACCGAACACAAACCGCGAAGCATTGACGGGATAGCATCCGATATCCATCAGCGCCCCACCACCGCATTCGGGAATATTGCGGATGTTTTTGGGGTCGCGATTGAAATAGCTGAATAAACCGACGACGGAACGCAGGGCGCCGATTCCGCCCGAAGTGATCAGTTCGCGGGTGCGCAGCCACTGCGGATGGGTGCGCACCATGAAAGCCTCGCCGATCTTCACCCCGGTGCGGTCCCGCACCGCCAGCAGATTCCTGGCTTCCGCCACGGTCAAGCTCAGCGGCTTCTCGCATAAGACGTGCTTCCCGGCTTCAGCAGCTTTGATGGACCACGGGACATGAAGCTGGTTCGGAAGCGGGTTGTAGATCGCTTCAATCTGCGGATCGGCCAGCAGCTCTTCATAGGATCCATAAGCTCTGGCGATGCCAAGGGTGCGAGCCGCGTCTTCGGCCTGGCTCAGATCGCGTGAGGCAATCGCGGCCACCTCACACCACGATCCCTTTTGCATTCCCGGGATGACTTTCTTAAGGCCAATTTTGGCCGTGCTCAGAATTCCCCAGCGAACTTTGTTGGACATGGCCAGACATCATAGCCGCAAAAGCGGCGGCGGGAAAACCGTCTACCGTTGGATCAGAATTTCGCGCAGATAGGCCAAATTCTAGAGCGACGCCCACCGAGGTCGTAATCGGAAAATTACGCCACCCCCACTTTGGGGCGAAGATCTTGTAACGCGAGTCCCCTGCACGACCAAATAGCGGATGGCCTCTTTACTGCACTACCAGCACGATCTGCTGGGTTCGCGTTGCCGACCCCGAAGTTGCAGTCACCGTCAGGTTGTAAGTGCCGGCAGGAGTTCCCGTGGTCGTGGTGGTCGAACTGCTGGAGCCGCAGCCAGCCTGAAACATTACGAGCGCGAAGAAACCGCCCAGCAGAGCCGTCATCAGCAAACGACGTCGGCGCGATTTCTTGCCGCCGATTCCTATCCCGAACAGGGCTAGTCCGGAAACCGGGAACCAGGCGGCGTAGAGTGGCCGGCCGGCGGGGAAAAGACTCGCCGGAGTGGTCACGCGGGCGGTGGTATTGACTACCAGTTGCCGGCTTTGGGGCCCGCTGCTGAGGTTGGTAAAGGTCGAGCCATTGGGGAACGTCGTGGTGCCACCGGAGGGCGCGCCGGTAGCAGAAAGCGTGACTGTCTCCGGAATGTTGCCCGTGGGGGTCACCGTCACGGTGTAACTGGCAGGCACGCCGGCCGCGACCGTTGCGGTCGGCGGAGCAATCGCGACCGCGAAGTCGTTCACCGCCGCGACCGCTGGCGGAGGCGCTGGGGGAACGTTCACGTTTGTGCCAAAAACCGTTATTCGGCCGCCATCGCTCAGCGAACCCGCCAAAGTGGGGGTCAGGACGACCCGGACGGTCCCAATCGCACCCCCATTGAGTATTCCCGCTGTGCAGGTCACGACGCCGCTGGTTGCCGGACAACTGGACTGGCCGGGGGCGCTGTCAGCGGAAACGAAAGTGGCTCCGCTGGCGGGTAGTTGATCGGTGAAAATGATGCCCGTGGTCAGATCGCCGTTGTTGACGATGGAGTAGGTAAAGGTCACGTTGTTGCCGATGCCGACCGGGCTGGGAGCGACAGTCTCGGTAAGCGCCAGATTCACGGTCGGCGCGAGCTTGCTCAAGAAGATGTCAGTAGGGCCTTTCAGGGCGCCCTGAAAAGCAGTGGCCAGCGTAATCGGAAAATCTGCCGACGCGGTTTCACCCGCCACATAGCTATTGCCCAGAGTATCGGCGGCGATGCCGGTGGCGAAATCCGCTCCGCTGCCGCCCAGATAAGTACTGTAGTGACCCAGCGCCAGGGCGGACGAGGCCGTGGTATCAATGCGCGCGACGAAGGCGTCAGGCACCACCTTGGGTCCGGTTTGGATCAGACTGTTCAGAACCGGAAAGTTGGGGGAATTGGTCCATCCCGCAACGCGCGCGCCCTGCAAAGTATCTACCCCGACAGCCATACCTACGTCCGAGCCGGAGCCGCCCAGATAGGTGAAGTAGGTCAGGGGCACAGTTGTGACCGTGCAAGTGGTTCCGGTACAAGGGTTGCCCAGCTTACCCAGGAAAGCATCGGTGCCGCCGCCGTTCAGGCCCTGGAACGCGATGGTTCCGGTGGGAATAACAAAATCGGTGGACGTCGTAGACCCGGTGACATAAGCGCTGAGGCCGGAATCCACGGCGACACCATATCCCACGTCGTCGCCAGTTCCACCCAGGTAGGTGGAGTAGAGCAACTGCGCGCCCGAGGAAGCAGATGGATTGATCTTGGCGACGAAGGCGTCCAACGCAGTCGCCGCAGTCGAACAGTTGGTTGTCGTGGTGGTGGTGGTCGGAGGGGGCGGCGTGTCCAGACAACCCTGGTAGGCATTGACAATCGGGAAATCGGTCGTCGCGCTGCCGGTGTGGAGAAAATTGGTCCCTCCCGTAATGTATACGTTGGAATTCACATCCACGGCAATTCCGCCGCCCACGACCGTCCCGGTCAGCGGATTGCCTCCGCCGAAATAGGTGGAATACGGGAGACTGGCCAGGCCAATCAGTGCGGGATCAATCTTACTCATGAAAAACTGTTTCGCGGCCAGCGAAGTCGTCTGGATGGCCCCGAGGGTAGCCGGAAACGAAGCCGTCGCGGAGGGCTGGTCAGCGGACGTCGTAATGCCGATGACGTAAATCTTGTTCTTGGAATCGACCGCCATTCCGCTGAGCGTTTCGGCGCCATTCCCGGAAAGATAGGTGGAATACACCAGGGAATGTCCAACCGCGTCCAGCTCGCTTACAAAGGCGTGCGGGTTGGTGGTGTTGCTCGGCGTACTCTGGAAAGCTGACGCGCCGGTGGTGGGGAAATTGGTGGACGTAGTGGTTCCCGCAACCACAACATTGAACGCGGTATCGGCCGCTACCCCGGCGCTGGTATCCACGCCATTGCCGCCCAGAAAGGTAGAGAACAAGATTGCCGAGCCGGCCGAATTCAGCTTGGTGACGAAGACATCGGCGACTCCGCCGAAGAAGGTCTGAAACGCCGCCGGGGGAGGATCGACTGCGGGCTGTGGAGTAAGCGGAAAATCGACGGATGTAGTCGAGCCTGCCAGGTAGATATTGCCCGAGGCATCGATCGCCACCGCGGGACATCCCGGAGGCGGCGAAAGAACTCCCGCAATCGTGACTCCAGCAATGCCGGAACAAGCTTCATTCAAACTGCCGCCAAGATAGGTTGAGTAGGCCAGCACGGGGTCAATCACGAGCAGGCGGCTGTGATCGTAAGCTCCGAGCTCAAAGCCGATCTCGCCATTACCGCGCAGAACGTAACCTCCGGCAACGGTTTGCTTCTCTTCTCCAGCCGATTGGTAAATCTGCGGCGCTTTTAATCGCATCTCGCCGTCAGCCGTGGCCAGGATCAGATCGCCACTGCCGTCCAGATGCGTCCTTCCAGCTCCCTGGAATCGCAGGGCTATTTTTCCAGGATCCGCGCCCGGTGCCACCTGGAAGTCGTATTCCAGTTGCCCCTGATTGCCGTAATAGACCAAATCAATCCCGGGAAATATATCCTGATAGCGGACCTGAGCGAATTGTGGAATATCTCTTTGCCACTTGGCTGGATCGTTGCCTATGAAGTAGTTGCTCCTGCCGGGAAGCGGGTTGGCTCCCGTCACGCGGGCAGCCGAGTTCGCCCCCGCGAGCTGCATCTGAATCACTGAAGTGCTTCGGCCGGAGGGGTGCAACGTCAAGACCGTCTGGTTCGGGGTCAGGAAGAGTCCGTAACCTGCGCCGCGCGCCAGAAACCTGACTTGGGGATCGGTCTGACCCTGATTAGGCTCGAATCGTAAGGGAAGCTGACCCCAAGCCACCTCGACTTTGTTGTGGTCGATGCCGGGAGCCGCAAACGGGTTCAGGATTGACGGGTTTGTATCGGAGGCTACGAAGCGGTGAGCAGTGACGCCCGGTCCCAGGGCCAGAACACCCGACAGCAGCAAGGTGACGAACGACAACAGGGCAGGGATATAGCGTCCCCACCCCCGGAAATTCAATGTCACGAGTTCCTCCGAACGTCCCGAATCATGGAGAGGGAGAAAAACGGCGCACAAACAGCAGCCTGGGTCGCGCCTGCGAAGCGGCATGCCTACTTGTCACCAGAATGATCAGCCAAAAAATTAAGTAACTACTTAAACATCTGACGGATAGACTGTCAAGCCGAGCCACTCCCTCGAACGCTTGAGAACTCAGATGCGGGCAGCAAGAGCCGGAGATGCCGCGGGAGAAACAAAAGACAGGGCACCCGGTGGAGAATGGAACCAGCATCGCCGCCGCCCAGCCGGGACTGCAAATTGTTTCACTCACGGCCTGGCAAGAGGCGACGATGGGATTCGCCAACCCGTTTCGTATGCGGTCGAAAGCCGCTCCCTGCCGTTTCCGGTTCGTGGCACTCCGCGTGCTTCGCTTCTGAGTCTCGCGGCAGGATGCGTTTGCGCTTCCCTCTCCCAGGGCCCTCCCCAAAATGGAAGCGTTAACCGAATCAATTCCTCGCGCCTTTTTGCACTTGCAAACTATTGGTAAATAAGTAAATTTGGCACTGGAAGTTATTCCCAACTCATTGCCCCTGTGCTTTCATGGGGCAAAGGTCGGGGTGGACTCATAAATGGCCCTGCGACAACCAAATCTCATGCCCCACCCGGCGCAGGAGCGTCGCACCATGCGACGCTTTGATATGCGCTTGCCGGCCTCGGTGCGAGTTTCCGGCAATGGCCTTCGGGATCTAATGACGGAAACCCAGAATGTGAGCGCGCGCGGCGTTTTCTTTTACCTCGACCGGCCGTTGACTGAGGGCGTTCGCATTGAAGTGACCATGACCTTCCCGCCTCACGTGACCCTCACCGAGCCGGTGCGGGTGCGCTTTACGGCTCGCGTCGTCCGGGTCGAGACCTCTCACAGCGTCACCGGCGTGGGCGTGGCCGCAATGATTGAAGAATACGAATTCCTGCGCTCCAATCCCTCGGTGGAGATGAGCAGCGACCGAAGGTAGGAATCGCTACTTCCTCTTTAGCTCTTCGATCTCACTGCGAAGGTGCCGGTAGCGTTGCAGCAGAGTCCCCAGATACACGATGTGGATGACCCAGGTAGCAGTGTAGGCAGCGTAAAGGAAATTCATCGCGAGCTCCGCGGTCCTGCGAGGGCTTGCAGCGCGTGCGCTTCTTCCAATTCCCTTTGCAGGACTTCCAGGCGGAAACGGGACCAGCAAATCAGGGCGGCAAAGCAGAGAAACGCAAGCCAGTTGATCAGCAACACGTGCAGCATGCGGGGATCGATGGAGCCTCCGCCACCAATGACGGGTTGGGGGTGCTGGGTGCGAAAGAACCAGATTGAGAAATAGACCAGGGGAACGTCCAGCGCCCCAAAAATCGCGAGGGCGGCAGCCAGCACCGCGGTCTGGCCGCTGCTGGAGAAGCGGCGCAGCATCAGGTAGCTGACGTAGATCAGCCAGAGCACCAGTGTCGAGGTCAGCCGGATGTCCCCGGGAGCCCACCAGATTCCCCAAACCGGGCGCGCCCAGAGAGGTCCGGTGACCAGGACCACGGTGCAGAAAACCACTCCCACCTCAGCCCCCACCACAGCCAGCACATCCACCTGTTGCCGGGAGAAGCACTTCTTGATTAGGAAATACAGAGCCGCCATCGCGATCCCGGTCGTGGCCACGGATGAGGGATGAATTCCTTTAGGCAGCGGAACCAGAAACGTGCTGACGCAAACCGCAACTCCGATCGCGATCACGATCCGGTCGGCCAGACGGTCGGCCCTGGGATTCGCGCGCGCCAGATATTGAACGGAGGCAACAAAGTTGATGACAAACAGGAGAAATGCCGTCCAGGCCGAAGGCACGTGGTAGTAGATGATGCGATAGACATCGCCCTGGAGCTGGTCTGTGGGAGCCGCGATCAGGCCTTCGTAGACGGCATAGCTGAGCAGCGCCGCCGTCAGAACCGCCAGGATGGGGAAGACCCGTTTCATTCGGCTTGGAGCACCGTTTCGAACAGCAGCAGACAAGCAGTAGTAAACACTACGTCGTAGCACGCAAGCAAGGCGATCCAGAAACGAGCCGAGAATTCACCGGTCAGAACCGCGGCGGTCCCGTTGACCATGGCGAGAATCGCCGGAATAGAGATGGGAAACAGCAGCAGCGGCAGCATGATTTCCCGGCTGCGAGTGCGCAGCGAAATGGCCGCGAAAAATGTCCCATTCACCACCAGCGCCCAGGTTCCCAGCACCGCAATGGGAATCAATTGCCACGCCGGGCCCAAGGACCGCAATTGGTAGAACACGATGAACAGGGGCGTCATCAAGGTTTCCAGCACGGTGACGAACACGAAGTTGCCCAGCGCCTTGGCCAGAAACAGAGAATTGGGGGCAGCCGGGGAAACCCGATAAGCATCCAGCACCTGGTTGCGCAGCTCGCGCGCCCAGGTCTGGTTGAGCGCGACCACGGCAGCGAACAGAAATGCCACCCAAATCAGTCCTCCTGCGATGCGGCGTGATTCTTCCGCGATGGGATCAAAGGAAAAACTGAAGACCACCACCACCAACAGGGAAAAGAACAGCATGGAGTTGAGCGCGTCCTTGGACCGCCACTCCAGGCGCAGGTCCTTGGCTAGCGTCGCGCCCGCGACCCCAGATGGCCGGCTCATCGCGCCTCCGCCGGACGCAGTTCGCGCGTGCGACGGGTGATCTGCCCGTTTTCCATCCACACAAACTCGTCGGCCGCGCTCTCCAGCAACGCGGCCTGGTGGGTCACAACAAAGATTGTCCTGCCCGCGTCACGCATTTGTGCCAGGAGACCTACCATCTCACCCGCGGAACGGAGGTCTACGTTGGAAAACGGCTCGTCAAGCAACAGGATTTTGGGGTCGTGAAGTATTGCTCGCGCCAGGGACAGCCTCTGCCGCATCCCCTGCGAATATTGCGCTGCCGGACGCGCCAGGGCTGGATCGAGACCGACCGCGGTCATCCTGGCCGCACATCGCGTCGGGTCATCAATCCCATACAACCGCGCGAAATACCGCAGGTTCTCCATGCCGCTCAGTTCGTCATAGAGGAGCGAAGGGTGCGCCATGTAACCGAGTTCCTGACAGACCGCCCGGACGCTGGCGCTGCCCAGGATCGAGACGCTGCCCTGAGTCGGCTGCGCCAGACCGGCAAGCAAACGCAACAGCGTCGTCTTCCCTGCTCCGTTGTCGCCCAGGATCGCGTAGAGCCGTCCCGGCTCAAACTCGGCGGTCACGCCACGCAGGGCGGCGAAGCGGCCGAATTGCTTCACCAGGCCACGGATAGTGATGATAGGAGAGACGCTTGAGGATCGGCTCACCGGAAGCACCCCATGGAAGATAGTCGATGGCTACGGTGAAGTCGAGAGCAACGCGGTCCTAGTTCGACGCGCCGGCCGGGCTGCCGGTCTCAACCTGGGTCATACTCTTGGTGGGAGCGGTTTGGCCGTTTCCAGTTGCTGGCATTCCATTCCCGGGTTTCTGGGGCGCATATTTGGAGGCGCATTTTGCCTGTAGCTGCTTGGCGTGAAAAACTCCGTCGTGTCCGAAGCTGCCATCGGCCAGGGCCTGGGAGTTGTCCTTGAAGGTATCGGGCGGCGCTTCGGTGCCGCTGTAGACGACAGGAAGAATCTGGTCGTTCTCGATCAGAACAAATTCGACGCGTGTACCGCTACGCTTGATCGACCCGGGCTGCACATTGCCGGCCACGCGAAGACGCTTACTGTAAGCGCCGTCTCCCATGCCCCGCAATTCCTTGATGGTGACGTAGTAGCTCTTGCTTTCCTGCACCCCGGTATAAGCCAGAAAGCCCAGCGACACCAGGATCACTGCCGCTGCCCCGCCGAATTTGAGGTACTTGCTGGTTTCTGCCGACATAACGATCAGCCCTATTGACTGTATTCTCGCGGGCCACGCAGGTCAAGATGTCCCAACGGCCACCCCATAATGCGGTATTCTCTCTACCCTAGCGAGGCCGTTATGATCCATCCCTGGCACGACGTGACCCCCGGCGACAAATTGCCTCAGGAGTTTTACGCCGTGGTCGAGATCCCCTTCGGATCGAGCGTGAAATACGAACTGGACAAGGCCAGCGGGCTGATCAAGCTGGACCGGGTTCTCTACTCCGCGGTTTATTATCCCGCCAACTACGGCTTTATTCCGCAGACGCTGGCCGAAGACGATGATCCCCTCGATGTGCTGGTCTTGAGCCAGGAAGCGGTGGTGCCGCTGACCCTGATCCACGCGCGAACCATCGGCTTGATGACCATGATTGATATGGGAAAGAAAGACCACAAGATCATCGCGGTCGCCACCGAGGACCCGGAATTCAGCAGCTACTGCGAAGCCAGCGAAATGCCACCCCACCGGTCGCTCATGCTGCGGCGTTTCTTTCAGGATTACAAGCAGCTTGAAGGCAAAGCAGTGGAGGTGGATGAAATTCGCCCCGCCTCGGAGGCCTACCCCATCATCGAGGACTCGCTGCGGCGTTACAGCGTGCAGCGGCGCAAAGGGTTCAAAGGAGCCGGCAAGCCCTGACTGTTAGCGCTCGCCTTTGGCGGCGAGCCAGTTCCGTGTGTGTTTCATCGCGGCCACAGCCAGCCGAAGGTGCTCGCGGTCAGCAAGCCGTAGACAAGTCCATCGACGACTTCCTTGATGGTCACGCCCCACGGCTGGCCTTTCCAGATTCCGTTGCTCAGCTGTCCCAGACCGTAGGCCATGAACGCCGCGGTCCCCGCCACCCGAAGAACTGCCGGGTATTTCGCGCCGGACGCGACCGTGTGCCCGGTGAGATAGGCCACGAAGAAGCCGATGATCAGGCAATAGACAAACCACAGACCCAGGAACTTGGGCATGACGGGCGGGCCGCTGGGGAACACTGTCATCATTCCGACCGGTCCCTGCTTGTATTTCTCCACCACGGCGGGCGACTTCATTTCCTTGTGGGAGCAGAAGGGAAAGTGATAGTAGCCCCGTTTAAGGCCAGCAGAGCGCATCGCGTCGAGAACCTTGGCCTCATCCGGAATCGGCTGGGTATCGTTCTTATGGTAAGGAAGCACGGTGTGCATGATGGAGCTGGCGATGAACACGATGATTGCCGCCAGCACGATCGGAAGCCAAAGAGCGGTGAGAGGGACCATCTGTTTCCTCCTCCAGGCTGCGAAGGCGACCCTGGATTTCGCAGGCGAGGCTACGCCTGTTCGAGGAGGTGGTCAAGACTTTAACCCTCCATTCTCCGAGGGATGAACGCTGGCGAGCGGTAGTACAATTCAGCACTTCGACCGCGCCCTGACCCGTGACCAACGAGCGATCGGTACGCAGACGGGAAAAAACGAGCAGGCACTGCACGAACCAGCACAAGCGGAAGGCGGCATTATGTTGAGCTACTCGCGCGGTCCCGATGAGGCGCTGTGGGAGTTAACGATCGGCGAGGTGCTCGATCGGGGCGTTGAACGCTGGGGCGACAGCCTGGCCCTGGTTTCCTGTCATCAATCAAAGCGCTACACCTGGAGCGAGCTGCGAGATGCGGCGGACGCGGTGGCGAGCGGGCTCGCATCGCTCGGGATAAGACGCGGGGACCGAGTAGGGCTGTGGTCCACAAACTGCGCCGAGTGGGTGCTGGTGCACATGGGATGTGCGCTCGCGGGAGCCATTCTGGTCAACGTGAATCCAGCCTATCGGACGCACGAACTGGCGTTCACGCTGCAGAAGTCGCGAATGAAAGTTCTGTTCCTGTGGGAGCGGGACAGTAGAACCGACTATGCGCAGATCCTCGACGAGGCGCGGTCAGAAAGGCAGTCCAGTCTTGAGGACGCCATCTTTTTCGCTACGGACCGATGGGAGGAGTTACTGACCGCATCGACTGAGGTCAGTGCAAAGATAGAGCCCGAGGATGTCGCAAACATTCAGTACACGTCGGGAACCACGGGACAACCGAAGGGAGTGATGCTGACCCATCGCAACCAGGTTAACAACGGGAAGCTGCTGGCGCAGGGCATGCGGTTCACGGAGCGCGACCGGATCTGCGTGCCGGTGCCGATGTATCACTGCTTCGGATGCGTGATCGGAACTATGTCGGCGCTGGCGAGTGGGGCGGCGATCATCATGCCGAACTGGACGTTCGACCCGCGAGCGACGCTTCAGGCAGTACAAGCGGAGCGCGCGACTTCCCTTTACGGCGTTCCGGCCATGTTCATCGCCGAGCTGGGAGTACCGGACTTCAAGTCACATGACTTGTCCAGCCTAAGGACCGGAATGATGGCCGGGGCGCCATGTCCGGTGGAAGTGATGAAGCGGGTCATGTGCGAGATGCACTGTCCGGAACTGACCATCGGGTACGGACAAACGGAAAGCACTCCGGTGGTGACCATGTCGGCGACGGATGATCCGGTGGCGGTCCGGGTTGCGACCATTGGAAAAGCGCTGCCCTGCACGGAGATGAAAATTGTGTCGGTGCTGGACGGAAACACTGTCCCGGCGGGAGAACAGGGCGAGGTTTGCGCGCGCGGTTACATGGTGATGAAGGGATATGACGACGAACCGGAGGCCACCGCGCGGGCGATCGATGCCGAAGGTTGGCTGCACACTGGAGACCTCGGATTGATGCGGGAAGACGGGTACATCCACCTGACCGGGCGGGCGAAGGACATGATCATTCGCGGGGGAGAGAACGTCTATCCCCGCGAAGTAGAAGAGTTCTTGTATGGCCATCCGAAGATCGCGGAGGCGCACGTGGTCGGAATTCCCGACGAGCGGTTGGGGGAGATCGTCGTGGCCTGGGTCCGGCTGAAGCCGGCGGAGAGTTCGACCGAGGAGGAGATACGGAAGTTTTGCGAGGGCCAGATCGCTTACTTCAAGATTCCGCAGTACGTGCGGTTTGTGGACCAATTTCCGATGACGGTGACGGGAAAGATTCAGAAGTTCCGGATCCGGGAGATCGAGACCAGGGAACGAGGCCTAGATAAGATCGCGAAACAGGAAACGGCGTAGAGGTAACAGGGCCCCGCACACCCATGCGGCCGTGCGGGGCCCGCGAACATTTCCCGACGAGTCGGCCCCTACTGTCGATTGACCAGCGTACCTGCCTCGGTGATGCTTCCCTTCACCAATTGAGTCTCGATCTTGAGCTTCTGCCGAGGGCGCAGGTCGACTACCGTGTCGAAAGGCAGGTAGCCAGGCAGAGCGATGCGCACGCGATGCTGCCCCGGAGTCAGGAGCATGGCTTTGCCCACGCCGTCAAACTCGTCGACGTGCCCGGCGAATTGATTGTCTACGAAGACGGCCGCCCGGCTCGGAGTGGCGGAAATTTTAAGTTCTCCGGTCGCCTCCCGGCTGGGGATGCGCGCAGATTTCACCAGGTGAACGTTGATTGCCCGAACTTGTCCCGGTTCCAGGATGACCTGCTCGATCAGTTCGTCAAACCAGGCCTGGCGCACAACGACCTCATGCTTGCCTGGCAGCAGCAACAGTTTCTTCTCCCCGGTCAGTTCCTTCACATAGCCAACATATTGCCCATCCACCCACACGCCGGCAGTCTTTTCATCGTTGTTGTGACCCACGAATCGCAGTTCGGCCTGAACCCGATCCTCGGCCCCAACCATCCCTGCAAAAAACATGATTGCCAGCAGTGAAGACCAACTTCTACGACAGGACATTTCCACCTCCAAGAGATAGATAACCAGTATCCAGCATGATTGGATTTGAGGCAAAGGCCTAGTACCCAGAAGGATTCGCTGTGGAATCGGGACGCCTGTTGAATCGGGCTGGTCTGGTCGCCTGATTCCATCGCCAATCAGCTACAATCGCCGGGCCAACGGACTCTGGCCGGTAAATGTCGATGACAGATCAGCTACGCAGTTTCGCGGAACGATATACCGCAGCCTGGTGCAGTCAGAACCCGGCGAGCGTGGCTGCTTTCTACGCACCGGGCGGCTCGCTCTGCGTCAACGGTGCCCCTCCAGCGGTTGGGCGGGACGCGATCACCGCGGTGGCGCAAGGGTTCATGACGGACTTCCCCGATTTGAGAATAATCATGGACAGCCTCGACGCCTAGGGAGAACAGGTTGTCTATCGCTGGACTCTCCTGGGCACCAACACCGGGCCGGGCGGGACTGGGAAACGGGTCCATATCAGCGGCTTCGAGCAATGGCGAATCGTTGGCGGCCTCATCGCCGAGTCACGTGGGCACTTCGACGGCGCAGAGTATCAACGTCAGATCGAACCAGGCGTGAGCGGATCCCGGCAGTCCTCTGCCACAACCTCGCCAGTTCATCGAACCATCCTTCGTATCGTGCCACACCGGTCAACGCTCGATTGACTTTGTCCGGCCTGTCAGTTGGGTTTGGGCGGCTTCGTAACGATCCCACAACACTTCAAGGAGAACAGCATGCGAGTTCGACTAGCCTTTTATGGGGTGGCGCTGTGCCTGTGTCTCGCCCCCATCGTCTCCGCCGAGGATGCGGCGAAGGTTGATCCCAAGCACTACACGGTGGTGAGCGAAAACGACCAGGTGCGGATTTTGAAGGTGCACTACGGCCCGCACGAGAAGTCAGTCATGCACAGTCATCCCGCCGGCGTTGCGGTCTTCCTCACTGACAGCAAGGCGCGATTCAACTATCCTGGCGGAAAAATGGAAGACATAACCTCAAAGGCAGGAGAGGCGCGGTATACCCCGGCCACCACGCATTTGCCGGAGAACGTCGGCGATGCCGGGATGGATGTGATCGTAATCGAGTTGAAGGGGCAGGCGGCCAAGCCCTAGATAGCCGGAAACTGAAGGCCGGTCGGCCTTGGCGCTTGCTGCACTGTCGAACTTGGGTCTGCGATGAGGGCTCGCGCGGCGTAGCCGTTGTTTCACCACACTCTGCAGGCATTTTCCCGCACCATGGGCTGACCGGCCTTGCATCCCCAGGCTTTCTGGAACTCGGGCATATTCTGCACCACTCCATTGACGCGATACTTGCCCGGCGAATGGGGATCGACGCTCACCAGCATGCGCTGGAATTCCGGACGCCGCTTCTGGCACCACACCCGCCCGAAACCGAGGAAGAAACGCTGCTCCGGACTGTAGCCTTCTGTCGTCTGTGCCTCTCTACCCGCCTGGTCGTGCGCGATCATCTGCTCCAGGGCCATGAGTGCGATACGGGCGCCACCGTTGTCCGCAGTGTTCTCACCCAGGGTAAGCTTGCCATTCAGTTTGAGATCGTCGACCGCGACAAAGCTGCCGTACTCGTCAGCGATGCAACTGGCGCGCTTCTCGAATTCTGCTCCGTCCTGCACCGTCCACCAGTCGCGAAGGTTGCCGCGCGGATCGAACTTGCGTCCCTGGTCGTCAAAGCCGTGGGTCAGCTCGTGTCCAATCACCACTCCGATTCCACCCAGATTCACAGCATCGTCCACCTGCTTGTCGAACAATGGCGGCTGCAGAATCCCCGCTGGAAACACAATTTCATTTCTAGCCGAACTGTAATAGGCATTGACCGTCGGCGGAGTCATCTGCCATTCATTGCGGTCCACCGGCTTGCCGATTTTGGCGATTTGGCGGTGTCCTTCAAATTCATTCGCCCGCAGGAAGTTTCCCAGCAGGTCGCCCCGCACCACCTTGAGGGAGCTGTAATCGCGCCACAGGTCGGGATACCCGATCTTGTTGCGGATGGCCTCCAACTTTACCTTCGCCTGCTTCTTGGTGTCTTCTGTCATCCAGGGCAGGTTGAGGATGTCCTGGTCCAGGCTCTTTTCCAGAGCGTCCACCATCTTCAGCATGCGCTGCTTGCCGTCCGCTCCGAAGTTCTGCTCCACATAGCGCTGGCCCAGCGCCTCGCCCAGCGCGTCATCGGTGGCGCTGACACAGCGTTTCCATCTCGGCTTGATCTCTGACTGCCCGGTCAGGGCTCGCTGCATTTTGAAATTTGCGTCCACAAAAGCCTTGGAGAGCCAGGGGGCGGCTTGGTCCATCAGGTGCCAGCGTACGTAGGTTCGCAAGGCGTCCAGCGACTCAGATTCCAGAACCGAGTTCACCTGCTTGAAGAAATCCGGATTGGCCACATTGAGGCTGGAAAAATCCGGCGCGCCCACCGCGGCAAAGTAACGCTTCAGGTAGAAATCCGGGGCCAGGCCGACGGCTTCGTCGCGGGTCATCTTGTGATCGCGATTCTTGGGGTCGCGACGCGCGGTCCGGTCCATGGAAGCTTTGGCCAGGGCGGTCTCGGCCCGCAGAATGGTCTGGGCTGAATCTGCTGCCTGCTGCGCGTTCTGGCCGGCTAGCGTAAACATCTGGGTTGCATACTCGAGCAGGCTCTTGCGCGCGTCCGCCATTTTGGGATCGTCTTTGAGGTAGTAGTCCCGGTCGGGTAAAGACAGGCCGCCCTGATCAATGTAGGCGATCACGTCATTGGCGCTGTGGAGGTCCGGCGCGGAGTAGAAATTGAACAGCGGAGCCGCCCCCATGAGGTGGACTCGGCCAATCGCTTCCAGCAGCGCGGCTTTGTCTTTCACCTCCGCGATGCGGGCCAGCTCCGGCTTCAGGGGCTCCAGGCCCTGGGCCTCCACTGTCTTTTCGTCCATGCAGGAATCGTAGTAGTCGCCTATCTTCTGCGTGATGGCATCGCGTCCCGCTGTGTTTTGTGCGGCTTTCTCCAGAATGTCTCGCATGATGCCTGTATTCTTTTCGCGTAGTTCGACCAAACTCCCCCAGGAAGTCTGATCCGACGGTATTTCGGCGGTCTTCAACCAGTTGCCGCACGCGTACTGGTAGAAATCCACGCAGGGATCCACATTTTTGTCGACCGCGTCGAAATTGAGCGTAGAAGACTGCGCAGCGGACGGGGCGGAGGCGCTCACGATCAGGAGCACCACGGGCAATAGATAATAAAAGATACGCATAAGTGCCTCATCTGAAACCGAGCGTCGATTCTAGCAGGCTGAAAACTCCAGCTGCTTAGACGGACAAGCTAGGAAATTGTTATGCGATAGCCGGCAATTCACTAACCCGGGGGATTCAGCTATACTCCGCCCGTTCCCGACTTGCACCGCCGGAGACCCCTGAGTGGCTGTAGGACCCTCGAGCGCCATCGCACCCAATGCGGTTGAGGTTGCGGATAGCGCACGACACCGCATTGCGCTGCGGCTGCTTCCATTTCTTTTTATCCTTTACATCACTAATTATCTTGACCGCACCAGTGTCGCCTATGCCGCGCTCGGTATGTCCCGCAGCCTGGGCTTCAGCGACCGCGTGTTTGGCATGGGAGTGGGCGTCTTCTTTATCAGTTATGTGGCCTTGCAGGTTCCGGGCGCCTTGCTGGTCGAGCACTGGAGCGCGCGCCGGATGATTTCTGTGACCATGATCGCGTGGGGATCACTGACGGCGCTGACGGCACTGGTGCGAACTCCCGGTCAACTTTACCTGGCGCGTTTTGTGCTGGGCGCAGCGGAGGCCGGATTCTTCCCTGGTGTCATCGTCTTTCTGAGCCACTGGTTCATGCAGAAGGACCGCGCGAAGGCGACCAGCAACTTCATGGTTGCGATTCCGCTGTCCTTCGTTGTCGGGTCGCCCATTGCGGGCTGGATTCTCAGCCATAACTGGTTCGGCGTCGATGGCTGGCGCTGGCTCTTCGTGCTGGAGGGAATGCCGGCGGTCTTGCTGGGCGCGGTTGCATTTTTCTTTCTCACGGATTGGCCAAGTGAAGCGGCCTGGCTGGCTCCCGAGCAGCGGCAATGGATTCAGCAGAAGCTGGCGGAAGAAAAGCCATCCGTTCCGCGGACGATCACGATGGGGCAGACCCTGCGCTCCCGCGCCGTCCTGCTTCTCGCCGCAGCCGCCTTTCTCGACTACTTCACCGGCTACACCGCAATTTTCTGGTTTCCGACGGTTCTGAAGCGCCAGTCCGGACTTTCGGACGGATGGGTCGGCCTGCTCGGGACTGTGCCTTACATAGTGGCGTTCGTCGCGATGCTGATCAACGGATGGCACTCGGATAAAAAACGGGAAAGGCGCTGGCATGCCGCGGTTCCGCTCTTTGTCGCGGCAGTTGGGTCTCTGGGACTGCTGGTCTTACCCGGCTCGACCGTGTTGACGGTTGTATTCTTCAGCTTGGTGGGCGTTATCCAGGCATTTCTTGTGGCATTCTGGGCGATCCCGACCGAAATCCTGAGCGAGTCGGCTGCGGCGGCAGCAGTGGGAATGATCAACGCGGTCGCCAGCATCGCCGGTTTCGCCGGGCCCTATGCCTTCGGATATCTGAACTCGCGAACCGGATCTCTGTCGTATGGGTTCGCGATGATGATGGTTTCCGCCCTGGCAGCAGGCATCTTTGTCCTGCTCACTCCGGGAGCGCGCCAGCGCGAGCCGCGCAGCGTATAATCCTTGCCAGAAACTCCAAAGGACAAGCTGGAAATGACTCCCACAGACGGCACGCCGGTCAACGGCAGTAACGGTCACAACGTTCCCCGCCCCCGGGCGGAATGGCTCGCAACTCGCAAGGCTGGGAACGCGGACGGAAATTTCTCCCAGATGCACTACGCCCGCCAAGGCATGGTCACGGAAGAAATGGAATACGTCGCCCGGCATGAGAAGCTTTCGCCCGAACTGGTGCGGGACGAAGTAGCCCGCGGACGGATGATTATCCCTGCCAACATCCATCATCCCGAACTGGAACCGATGTGCATCGGCGTGGCTTCGCTGTGCAAGATCAACTCGAATATCGGCAATTCGGCGGTCACTTCGAATGTTGAAGAGGAACTCCAGAAGCTGCACACTTCCGTGCACTACGGCGCAGACACCGTGATGGACCTCTCCACCGGCGGCAATATTCATGAAATTCGCGAAGCTATCTTGCGCCACTCGCCCGTGCCCATCGGCACCGTGCCTATTTACGAGGCCATCTCCCGGGTTAAGCGCATTGAAGACCTCACCGCCGAAGTGATGCTCGAGGTCATTGAAGAGCAAGCCGAGCAAGGCGTGGACTACATGACCATCCATGCCGGCGTGCTGATTCAGTATCTGCCGATGGTTTCGAAACGCATTACCGGGATCGTCAGCCGCGGCGGCGCAATTCTGGCGCAGTGGATGGCGCATCATCACAAGCAGAACTTTCTGTACGAGCGTTTCGACGACATCTGCAAGATTTTCGTCAAGCACGACGTGTCGTTCTCTCTTGGCGATGGCCTGCGCCCGGGCTGCATTGCCGACGCCAGTGACCAAGCGCAGTTTGCGGAGTTGAAAACGCTAGGCGAGCTGACAAAGAAAGCCTGGCAATACGACGTGCAGGTCATGATCGAGGGGCCGGGCCACATTCCACTGGACAAGATCAAGGAGCAGGTCGACAAGGAAAAAGAACTTTGCTATGAAGCGCCGTTCTACACCCTGGGTCCGCTGGTCACTGACATCGCTCCCGGTTACGACCACATCACGTCCGCGATCGGGGCAGCCATGATCGGCTGGCACGGCGCAGCCATGCTTTGCTATGTCACGCCCAAGGAGCATCTCGGCTTACCCAACGACAAAGACGTGAAGGACGGCATCATCGCCTACAAGATTGCTGCCCACGCCGCCGACCTGGCGCGTCATCGGCCAGGCGCGCAGGACCGCGACGACGCGCTTAGCTACGCGCGCTACACATTCGACTGGGAAAAGCAGTTTGCCTTGTCGCTTGATCCCGAAACCGCTCGCTCCATGCACGACGAAACCCTGCCCGACGACTATTACAAAGAGGCAGCCTTCTGCTCCATGTGCGGCCCGAAGTTCTGCTCCATGAACTATTCATCGAAGGTGGATGAGTACAACAAGCAGGTCCACGGGCTGGAGAAGAAAGACTACTCGGATCTGGTGGAAAAGTTGGTCAGCCTCAAGTAATTTGCCGCCGTTGGCCGCTACGACGCCGAGAGTGCGCCGGCCCCGAAATAAGAGCGCGTGCCCCGACGCTCAGACAATCTACTTCAGATGGGCATTGACTAACCGGGAGCGCACCTCAGCGCTCATTCCTTGGGGGCAACCGTCCCGTCCGACCAGTGACCGACCGGAATCAGAAACACGGTCAGCTGACCCGGAGGGTCCTTAATTCCCATAACCGGGGAGCCCGGCAGGCCTGCGCCCCAAGTTGCAGGGTCTGTGAGTGGAAGGAAAAACATCAGGTGGGGGCGCCAATGTCCGTCACGGTCGCTCAAGTACCCTTCCTTGGACATCATGTAGCACATCGCGCCGGATTCCGGCGTCGACAATTCTTTCCTGTCGAAAGCGGCCTTGACAGCCTCGGACATCTGGTCTTTGGATCGCGAAGCCAAAATCGCCTCGGTTTTCTTGAGCGTGAGTGAAAGGTAGGATCGCGCAGCCGGCGGGTTGAAGCAGAACGGGGCCCGCACTTTGGGATTCCAAAAATCGGGATCGTCGGTTCCAGCGGTCCATGATCGTTCCACCACACACACGAAACCGTTCTTACCTTTGACCACGGTTTCGTAACCATGCTGCCCGAGGACCATGACCTCGGCATCCTGTGAGATGGATTCCGGAGCAGCGCTCCTCGCCAGCGTTACCTCGGCATTTCGCTCCATCAGGTATTGGTCAAGCGGGGCCATGCTTGGATGCGGTGCTTTGGCGTCCTGTGCTTGAACCTGCGACGCCGCGGCCAGCATGGCAACCAGCGCGAAGCTTGTGAGTGCGATCGTCCTGAGGGCCTTTCGCTTCATTGATTTCTCCTGAGATACGCAAATCCTTCTTGCGACGGCCCGCCATGCTTTGTTCCGCGGGCCGCTTGTAATATACGTTGACATCAATATGATTCGTCGGACCTAATGGGCCTTGTAGGGATTGCTAAGTGGCGTCAACCAACCCGCTTAAGTTAGCGCTGATGGGATCCACACCCATCTGGCACTGCTCTATTGCCTGAAATCCGCCACCCCGTCCCACACCAACTGCACCGCCACGGCAAAGATCAGGAAGCCAAAAATTCTTGTAATGCCGCCGACCGCGCTGGGCCCCAATTTCCCGACCAGCGGACCTCCCAGGCGCAGGAACAGGTAGACGCTGAGCGCGAGGGCGGCAATCCCGATCACCATCCCTACGTAAGTCGTCGCGCCCGAAGCGGTCGCCGCCAAACCCATCACCACTCCGATCGAACCCGGCCCGGAGAGAATGGGCATAGCCATCGGAGTCAGGGAAATGTCGGTCTTGGTCGAAGCCTCGTGACTCTCCGCCGGCGTCATGCGAGTGGACGCCGTCACCATGCCCCATGCGGTGTTGGCCACGATCAGTCCGCCGGCCACTTTCAGCACCGGAAGCGAGATGCCGAAGAAGTTGAGCACGAAGCGCCCGAAGAACATGAACACGACCAGGATGGCAAACACATAGACGGCCGTCCTCAGGGCGGTGCGATTGCGCTCCGGGGCCGGATCCTCGGCGGTCATGGCGAAAAACAGGGGCACGCCTCCGAACGGATTCACGATCGGAAACAGGGCCAGGAAGGTGGCGCCCGCCGCCGAGGGCAGGCTTCGAAGCATCTCTCGCAACGCATGTCCTGGCAACATCAGCGATGGCTCTCCAGTATTTTAGTCGCGCGATTCAGCGCCGCAGCCAACACCGCGATCTGCTGCCGAGTGCGCTCAAGATCGCGTTGGTCGATGGCTTCGTTCACGCCGGGAATGACCACCGCGGCATAGCCAGTGTACTGGCCGGGCGCGTAGATGGCGTGATGGAACCAGGGGCGATTGGGTAGTCCTTCGGGAATCAGCAAGGCGCGCTCCGCTTCACGCAAACTCTGATTCAGCCGGGCGGCGTCCCCTCCGGGACTTTCCTGCCTGCGCAGGATCTTGTCCCCCGCCTGTTCGAACTGATGGGCGGCGTGGGCGGCTTCCCCAAAGCTCGGCGACTGGCTGCCAAATACGGCATCGGACTTTCGCCGGGCCGCTTCGATGTAGGCGGAAATCTCCTTGCCATATTCACCATAGTCGTAGGGCAACACGTCGGCAGCGGCCATGCGAAGGATGGCGATACCGAACACGCGCGCCATCTCCTGCTCGTAGGTAAAGTCCGGATCGCCAAATTTCTTGAACCAGTTGAAGTTGTCGAACACGGAATGATAGACGCCGTACGATCCGCTGGAGCTGACGTCGGCGGCGGGCACGCCCAGATGCTGCAGGAACACGGTGTAATCGGAACCGCTGCCCAAGTCTCCGACCGGAGCATCGGAGCGGGTCGATGCCGCGGGAGTGCGTTCGACGTCCCCAATTGCCTGGGCAGGCCGGCGGTCGCTGTCGGATGCAACCTGGCTGGCTTTGAGCCACTCATCGTAGAGCATGCCGCCGTTCGCACTGGGAACGACCCGGGTAACGTCTCGAAGGAATTGCTTCAGCGTGGGCACCGACGACGCGCCGAACTTCGGACCGGAGACCGCCACATCCATGTTGAAGTATGCGGCGGCGTTGGCCAGTTCGGCCGCATGCTGTTCGCCCCATTCTGTGGAGCCGACCAGTCCCTCTTCCTCCCCATCCCAACTGCCGAGCACGATCGTACGCTTTGGCTTCCATCCTGACTTGAGCAGTTCGCCGATCCCGTGGACCGTTTCCAGCATGGCTGCCGTGCCGCTGTTGGGATCGACCGCGCCATAGACCCAGGCATCGCGATGATTGCCGGCCACGACCCACTCGTCCGGCAATTCGCTCCCGCGCACTCGGCCGATGACGTCCCAGATGGTGCGGAACTGATAGTCCTGCACGAGGTGCATTTTCACCTTCACCGGCCCGGGACCGACGTGGTAGGTGAAAGGCAGCGAGCCCTGCCAGTCGCGGGGCGAGTCGGGCCCGCCCAGGTGCTCGAGGATCGGCCAGGCATCCGCGTAGGAAAGCGGAGTGGTTGGAATTTTTGGCAATTGCGCCGACTGTTCAGGCGGGGTTCGCTGCGAATCCGGAAGGGAGGGAACAGAGGCGATCCCAGGAGTTGTGGGATCGCCCGGAAACTGGAACATGTAGCCGATGGATCCGCGCTGCACCCCGGTATCGGGACGCCACGGGCCCTGTGGATATTTGTCGCCATGGCGCCAGCCGTCGTCGGCAGGATCAGAATAGATCAGCACGCCGGCGGCACCGTGCTCCTGCGCTACAAATGCTTTCACGCCGCGAAAATTCTGCCCATAGCGCACCAGCACGATCTTGCCGCGGACGTCGATCTTCAGTTGCTCAAGCTTCTGGAAGTCTTCGGGCGCTCCGTAGTTGGCATAGACCACGTCGGCTTCCACGTCGCCCGAGGGCGACATGCTGTTGAACGGTGTCACCACACGGGGATCGTCCTGGAAAGGATCATCACTGACGTGTTCCCGCGTGGGGCCATGCATGGTGACGCCTGCGGGCGCGGTCACATCCACGTTGATTTCCTTCGGATAGTTCATCCAAACGCGGTATTCGACGATCTCGGTCTCGAGGCCGGCCTCGCGAAATTTTCCGGCCACGTAGTCGGCCGTCGCTTTGTCCTCCGGAGTGCCCGCCATGTGCGGCGCCTGAGTCAGGATGCGCAGATGCTGTTCGGCAAGTCTCGGGTCGGGCACGGCCAAGAAACGAGCTTCCCGCGCGCTCTCCTCGGCAGAGTTATGAAAACCGAATATTGTGGACTGGCCCTGGTCAGGCCCGGGGCCGGCCGGACTCATGACATCCGCGCTGGGATGGAAAAAAGTCAGGATCAGAACGATCCCTGCGAACAGTTTCATTAGTCTCCTGTGAGTCTTCCAGGTTCACGCCAGCCGCTGCGACAGCGGCGAGTTAAACCAGCAAACCGCAGCGTTCGTCAAAAAAGTTCACCAAGCCGGCAGAATCGCGGCGGGCCGCGCAAAACCGCAGGCTACAAGGTCCGCAGAGTGTTCAGCGTCTCCTCCATGTCGGGTAACTGGTCCACGGGATAAATTTTGCTGAACGCAATTCTTCCACCCTTGTCCACCACAAAAATAGCGCGTTCACTGGCTCCGGCCCCGGGCTCACGTTCCCGAAGCACATCGTATTTGCTGCTGACGACGCCATGGGGCCAGAAATCGCTGGCCAAAAGAAACTCGAAGGGGCCGATCTCGCGCTCCCAGGCGGTCGCGTTCATGATGTGATCCACGCTGATCCCGACCACTTCCGCCTGTCGCTCCGCGAATTTCTCCCGCTCTATCTGATATGCGATCATCTGTTGCGCGCTGACCGGATCCCAATTGGCTGGATAGAAGGCGAGCACGAGATTCTGCCGTCCACGCCACTCGGAGAGGCGAAATTGGTGTCTGACGCCCCCGATCAGGACGGGAAGATCGAAATCAGGAGCCATGTCGCCGGCTTGCAACAACGTTTTCACCTCATCCAGAAAGCATTGCAGCGGAACGATCCGCCTCGATCCCACTGCTGAGACCTGGAGAAGCGCGGCTCTTCTACCTCACTTGTCCGCTGCCCGTCACCTGGTACTTCACCGAGGTCAATTCCTCCAGAGCAAAGGGCCCGCGGCAGTGCAACTTTTGTGTGCTGATACCCATTTCCGTGCCGAACCCGAATTCTCCTCCGTCGGAAAACCGGGTCGAGGCGTTCCAATAGACCACCGCTGAATCCACCTGCCGCAGAAACATCCTGGCGTTGGCTTCATCGCTGGTCACAATGGCTTCAGAGTTTCTCGTGGAATTCCGGTTGATATGGGCGACCGCCTCTTCGAGGTCGGACACGACACGAATCGCTATGCACAGCCGCAAATATTCTTCGCTCCAATCCTGAGACTGCGCGAGGCGAACCTCCAGCCCCTCCGCCAAGCGGCGAGTCTCATCATCGCCCCGCACCTCGACCCCGCGCTCGATTAACTTCTTCACGATTCGTGGAACGTAGTCCACAGCAATGCGCTGGTGCACCAGCAGCTTTTCAGCAGAATTACAAACTGAGGGACGCTGGGTCTTGGCATTGATTACGATGCTGTCCGCCATTTCGAAGTCAGCGGACTCGTCTACGAAGATGTGGCAATTCCCTGCCCCAGTCTCGATTACCGGCACGGTAGCGTGGTCTGCTACGAAAGAAATCAGACCGGGGCCGCCTCGGGGAATGAGCACGTCCACCAGCCCACGCGCCTTGATCAATTCGTGCACTGAATCGCGGGTGCTCGAATCGAGTAATTCGATTGCGCCGTCCGGAACCCCCTCCACATGGTTCAGGATTTCGACCAGTCCCTCGTTGCTGTGGGAGGCTTCCTTGCCTCCGCGCAGCACAATGGCGTTGCCGGCTTTGAGCGCCAGGGAAGCGGTATCCACAGTCACATTCGGCCGCGATTCGTAAACCACACCCACTACGCCCAAAGGCACGCGCACTTTGCGGATACGCAAACCGTTGGGCCGCGTCCACTCCGCCAGCGTTTCACCAACTGGGTCCGGAAGGCTGGCCACTTCTCGAAGGCCCGCTACCATACTCGCGATGCGTGCCGGGTCGAGCAAAAGCCGGTCGCGCATTGCGCCTGCCAGTCCGGAGGAGTTCAGGTCCGCCTGGTTGGCTTCCAGAATACTTGCGGCGTTGGCGGCAATCGCTTCCGCCATCGCGAGTAGGACGGAGTTCTTTTCCGCCGTCGTAAGCTGCGCCAGCCGGAGTGCGGCGCTCTGTGCCCGGAGAAGCTTGTCGCGGGTTGAGCTTGGAGCCCGGACGCTAGTTGGCATCGGGAGACTTCCTTCGCTGCGGCGGAAAATAAGTTCCGATCTTGCGCTCGAGAGCCCACGGAATCGCGTGCGCATGCTGTCCATTCGCGATGGCGACGTTGGCTCCCGCTTCACTGGCCAGCTTGGCGGCGCGCAGCTTGGAGCGCATGCCGCCCGTGCCCAGCTTGCCCTGGCCGTTGCAGACCGCTTCCATGGGAGCAGTCAGCTTTCGTACCGTACGCAACAGGCGTGGCCGCTTGCCGTTGGGAAAGTAGAAGCCGTCAACATCGGTGAGCAGGAGCAACCAGTCCGCCTTGACCGCAGTGGTCAGCAAGGCACTCAATTCATCGTTGTCGCCGAACGCTCCCACCAGTTCGCGTACAGAGACGCTGTCGTTCTCATTCACCACTGGCACCACTCCCAGCTTCAGCAACTCATGCAATGCGTTTTGCAGGTTGCGATAGCGGATAGGCGAGGTGAAATCGTCACTCGAGAGCAGTAGTTGGGCCACAACTTTCTTGCCGAAGAAAAGCTGCTCGTAAGTGTGCATGAGCAGGCTCTGCCCTACCGCCGCACAGGCCTGCATCAGCGGCACAGTCGATGGCCTTTGACGAAGGCCGAGGTGAGTCATGCCCGAGGCGATGGCGCCGGAGCTGACGATCAGATACTCGTGGCGGGAAAGATCAAGCTGGTCCACCAGCGCCCGCATGCGGGTGGTGTCGATGCGGCCGCCGGGCGCAATCAGGCTGGTACCGACTTTGACGACGAGCCGCATTTAAGACTTCTAATTTAACAATTTGCAGGGATTTGGGCGAATGCGAGCCGAGCTTCGCTCAGCCCGGCGGGCGAGGGCGCCCGCCCCTACGCGGGCATCGCCGCGTTAAACTATTTTTATGGCTGTACAAGATCCGACCCAGCGCTTTTCCTCTCGTGTAGAAAACTATGTTCGTTACCGCCCCGCCTATCCTTCTGCCGTTCTCGAGCTGTTGAAGCATGACTGTGGCCTCACCTCCGCCTCCGTGATCGCCGACATTGCTTCCGGCACCGGCATCTTCACCCGCATGCTGCTGGAAAATGGCAATCGCGTATTTGGGATCGAGCCGAACGCCGCCATGCGCCAGGCGGGAGAAGATTTCCTGCGCGGGTATCCCTCCTTCACCAGCGTGGATGGGACCGCCGAGGCGACGACGCTAACGGATCATGGTGTGGACCTGGTTACCGCCGCCCAGGCCGCGCACTGGTTCGATCGCGAGCGGGCGCGCCGCGAGTTTGTCCGCATCATCAGGCCCGGCGGCTGGACTGTGCTGCTATGGAATGAACGTCGCACCGGGTCGACGCCCTTTCTGCGCGAGTACGAGCAGTTGCTGCTGAGTTATGGCACCGACTATCAGGAAGCCCGGCACGAGCGCACCACAGAAATCGAAGCGTTTTTCGCGCCGGCGCCGTTTCAGGTCCGGCGCTTCGACCATCGGCAGGAGTTCGACTATGGGGCGCTGGAAGGGCGATTGTTGTCGTCTTCGTACACGCCGCAATCGGACAATCCAACCTATGAGTCGATGCTTCGGGAGCTGCGGCGGGTGTTTGAAGCGCATCAGGCAGGCGGCAGAGTGTCATTTGAGTACGACACGCAGGTTTACTACGGTCAGCTGAGCTGAGAGGCCGGCTTAACACACTGGCCAGGAAGAACGCCAAGGTACACAGGAAAAACTACTCAACCGAAATCCGGTTCCGCACGGAGACCGAATGGCCAGCGAGAAGACGTTTCACATGACCCCGGACGAATTCCGACGCCACGGGCATACCGTAGTGGACTGGATCGCCGACTACTACACCCGCATCGAGTCGTTTCCTGTGCTCTCGCGGGCGGAACCGGGACAGATTCGGGCCTCGTTGCCGGCCGAGCCTCCGGCGCAGGGTGAGGCTTTTCCGGCGATCCTGGCGGACCTTGAAAAGCTGATTCTTCCCGGCATCACGCACTGGCAGTCACCAAACTTCTACGCCTACTTTCCTTCGAATGCCTCCGGCCCGGCGATTCTCGGGGACCTGCTCTCGTCCGGCCTGGGCGTGCAGGGCATGTTGTGGGCCACCAGCCCCGCCTGCACGGAGTTGGAAACGCACGTTCTGGATTGGGTGGCCGGCATGCTCGATCTGCCTCAGAAATTTCTCTCTACCGGCGCCGGCGGCGGAGTCATCCAGGACACGGCTTCGAGCGCTTCCCTGTGCGCGCTGCTGGCGGCGCGGGAACGGGCTACGAATTTTTCCAGCAATCGCCGCGGGTGCGATGGAAAGCTGGTGGCGTACACGTCGTCGCAGGCTCATTCTTCGCTGGAGAAGGCCGCCCAGATTGCGGGCATCGGACGAGACCATTTGCGGCTTGTCGAAGTGGACGAGAACTTTGCCATGCGCTCCGAGGCGCTCTCCCGGCTCATCGAGCAGGACCTCCGCGCAGGTCTGGTTCCCTGCTTTGTGTGCGCGACGGTTGGCACTACATCTTCCACAGCGATCGATCCGGTGCCAGAGATTGGCCGGATCTGCCGCCAGCACAAACTTTGGTTGCACGTCGACGCGGCCATGTCGGGAACGGCCGCGCTGTGCCCGGAATTCCGTCACATTCATGCCGGCCTGGAATTCGCCGACAGCTACTGTTTCAATCCTCACAAATGGATGTTCACTAATTTCGACTGCGACTGTTTTTATGTCGCGGACCGCAAGGCCCTCGTCCAGACTCTGAGCGTGCTGCCGGAATACCTGCGGAACCAGGCTACCGAGACCGGAGCGGTCATCGACTATCGCGACTGGCAGATCCCTCTGGGGCGCCGTTTTCGTTCGCTCAAGCTGTGGTTCGTGATCCGGCATTACGGAGTGGAGGGGTTACAGCATCACATCCGGCGCCATGTCGAGCTGGCCCAGAATTTTGCCCAATGGGTAAAGAAAGACGACCGCTTCGAGCTGGGCGCTCCCGCGCCGTTAAACCTGATCTGCTTCCGGCATCGGGGCGGCGATGAAGTCAATCAGCTCCTGATGGAACGGCTCAATCGCAGCGGCGATCTCTATCTCACGCACACAAAGTTGAGCAATCGCTTTACCTTGCGGTTGTGCGTAGGCCAGACGAATACCACCTTGCGGCACGTGGAGCAGGCCTGGAAACGGATTCAGGAAGAGGCGGCGAAACGGGGTCAGGGCTGAGCCGCACGGCTTTGCGGACGTAGGGGCTGGGCGTCAGTTTTTTCTCTTTTCTCTCTGGCCCGGCGCACCAGATATTTTCCGCGGCCAGCCAAAAATCGGGCGAGGGCATCGGCAACTCTTTCGAGCAGGACACGATCCAAGACACTTAAACCGCGTTCGTCACCGCTCTCGGCACTAAGAATTCCTATTTCGCGAGAGGCTAACCTGATGGAAATGAGTATTTTGGAATGCGTTTCCGGAAGTGCGACTTGAGTTGGAGCATCGCTTCCGGCGCTGGCTAACTTCTGAGCCTGATTTTCTCCGACCGCCAGGAAGATTCCGACCCAGGCATAATGGCGTCCGCTGCAGAGGAGATCGACTACTTCCTGCAAAGGAGAATCCCCGAACGAAGGCCGGCTGGAACGAAGCACTCGCTCGACGTCAGCAACCAGGCGCCGGGCGGAGCGAAAGACTTTCAAGGGCTAGTCCTGCGGGCGGAATGTCGGAGGTCTTCGCGCCGAAGGCGAAATCGAGGCTAGTGTAGTCGCGTGCCCGGGAAGGGTCAACGGCGAGCGACTTCTGGTTGCTAGCTCGTCCTACTGAGGGCGCTTCTGCATCTCCTTCGGCTGATCTGACGGCGGATTGGCAGCCGAGGCATCGGGTTTCCAAGCTGTGGCGTTGGCTCCGGCAGCGGGATTAACGCCGAAATCCCAAGCGTAGAGATTTATACCCTCTTTGCCCAGCAATTCCACCAGGGCGTATTCGCCGGGGGCGAGGTCGGAAGAAGGAGTCACCTTGACCCAACCGCCGGTGAGCTGGACGGCGGTGCTGGGTACAAACTTCTGCTCCTGGCTGACCTTGCCGTAAATCGCGATCTTCAGATCGACGACGACTCGTTTTCCCTGCTTGGCTTGCAATTGGACGATGCGGAAGCGATCCCAGGGCAACGACTCTGGTTTGGACTTCTGCGCTTCCTGCAGCGCTTTGTCCAGATCGTCCTGCTGGCCTACATTGATGTAGATCGCGGGCACGGTGGCGTGGGCCTGAACTTTGGCGTGTAATCCGGCAAGCTCGATGCTTTGTTTCTTGCTGGCAATCGGATTGATGGTGGCGCGCAGGATATTTCCCTTCACATTTTTGTTGACCTCGCCCCCGCTCTGCTGCAATTCAACCAGCTGGGGCTGGCTCTGGAAGGTGTCGAGCAGCACGATGCCGCCGTCGTCGGGCAGGCGCAGGCCGGGTGCGACGTGCGGGGACCTGGCTTCATCGGCCTGGCGTTCGGCCTCAAGCTCCTTATCGAGGGCCACGGCTTCAGGGGATGCCTTACCGGCTTCCCGCTCTTTCTCATATTTTTCTGTGGCCGCCCAATCCACCATTGAGTTCGGCACTTCCTCCCACTCGTTGCGCTCGGCGCTGAGATAACGGACGCGGTCGCCCTTCACTTCCCACTTGGTCGCCGGCTGGTAGGAGCCGTCCTTGAGGATGAGCCGCTTGGCGAGTTGTTGCGAAAGGGCGGGCGTGGCCGCCATCAGGAACAACGTAGTTCCCGCCACCAGGCCGATCACGAGGCGAAGAATTTGCCGCATAAGATCAGATAGTTGGATGCAGCCTTCCGACGCTCAGTGTACTCCGCGAGAGCGTGCCCTTCACATTCGGACGTCCGCGATGCCGTCTACGAATACCATGAACCACCAAGGACACGAAGAACCACGAATGCCTTGGTCCGAAGGTCTACTTCGTGTACCTTCGTGTCCTTTGTGGTTAAGGCTTTTTCTTCCTAGTCACCTGAAAACATTTCTGGCATAATTGGATGTGCATCCATCCTGCACAAAATTCCAGGGACAATTTAAGGTGAGGAAGCGATGTCGGCAAAGTACATCTTTGTGACCGGGGGCGTGGTGTCTTCACTGGGCAAGGGACTGGCGGCGGCCTCGATTGGCTGCCTGCTGGAGAGCCGTGGGCTGAAAGTCAACCTGATGAAGTTCGATCCGTATCTGAACGTCGATCCGGGCACCATGTCGCCCTTCCAGCATGGAGAGGTGTTCGTCACCGACGACGGCGCCGAGACTGATCTCGATCTCGGGCATTACGAGCGCTTCACGCACGCCAAGCTCTCTCGCGATAACAACTGGACGACGGGACGAATCTACGAGCAGATCATCGCCAAGGAGCGGCGCGGCGACTATTTGGGCAAGACCGTGCAGGTGATTCCGCATGTGACCAACGAAATCAAGGCCGCGATGAAGAAGGTGGCGCAGGATGTGGACGTCGCCATCGTTGAAGTCGGAGGCACCGTGGGCGATATCGAGTCGCTG
This sequence comes from Terriglobales bacterium, assembly GCA_035937515.1. Classification (GTDB taxonomy): domain Bacteria; phylum Acidobacteriota; class Terriglobia; order Terriglobales; family Acidobacteriaceae; genus JAIQFF01. Next base: position 52,091 of record DASZHW010000162.1, read on the forward strand.
CCTTTCATGGAAGCGATCCGTCAGATGCGCCAAGAACTGGGGCGCGATCACACATTGTTTATGCATGTGACCCTGGTGCCGTTCATCGCCGCGGCGCAGGAACTCAAGACCAAGCCCACCCAGCACTCGGTGAAAGAGCTGCTCAGCATCGGAATTCAACCCGACATCCTGCTTTGCCGCACCGACCGGTTTTTGTCCAAAGAGATCAAGGGGAAAATCGCCCTCTTCTGCAACGTCGAAGAAGAGGCGGTGATCACGGCCAAGGATGTGGCCTCAATTTACGAGGTGCCGCTGGTGTTTTCGCGTGAAGGCGTGGACTCGCTGGTATTGCGTTACCTGCGCCTGGAGGCCAAGGATCGCGATCTCAAGGACTGGGAAGAGATCGTGCACCGGGTCTACAACCCGAAGGCCGAAGTCACGATCGGAATTGTAGGCAAGTATGTGGAGTACGAGGATTCCTATAAGTCTCTCAAGGAAGCGCTGGTTCACGGCGCGCTGGCCCACAACCTGAAACTGAATTTGAACTGGATTGAAGCCGAAGGCCTGGAAACGGGCGATCGTACTTATGAAGAACAGCTCGCAGGCTACGACGGATTGCTGGTGCCCGGCGGCTTTGGCAAACGGGGCATTGAGGGCATGTTGATCGCGATCCGCTACGCCCGTGAAAATAAGGTTCCGTACTTCGGCATCTGCCTGGGCATGCAGACCGCGTGCATCGAGTTCGCGCGCAACGTGTGCGGTCTGGCCGACGCCAACTCCAGCGAATTTGATCCCGCCACGCCGCACCGGGTCATCTATAAGCTGCGCGAACTGCGTGGGGTGGAGGAGCTCGGCGGCACCATGCGGCTGGGGGCATGGACCTGCAAGATCGAGCCCGGAACTCTGGCCCATAAGATTTATGGCAAGCTGGAGATCAGCGAGCGGCACCGCCACCGCTACGAATTCAACCGCGAGTACGAAGAGACCCTGACCGCGGGCGGGTTGCGAATTTCCGGCTCGACTCCCGACGGAACTTACGTCGAGATGGTGGAGTTGCCCGACCATCCGCATTTCATTGGTTGCCAGTTCCATCCCGAGTTTAAGTCGAAGCCGCTGGAGCCGCATCCGCTGTTCAAGACGTTCGTGGGCGCCTCGTACGAGTACGGACTGAGGCGGCGGGCGGACAAGGCTGCTTCCGAAGTGGAGATGTTCCATCGGCCGGAGAAGGTTGGAAAAAGATAATTAACCAGGGAGGAAGCAGAGGATACCGAGGCAGACCCGAGCCTGCCGATTTTCCCTGTGTCCTCGTGGTTGACGCATGACTACTTCCTTCCAAATCGACAATGTACGGATTGGCGGAGGAAATCTCTTTCTCATCGCCGGGCCCTGTGTCATCGAAAGCGAGAAACACTCGCTCTTCATGGCGGAAGTGATCAAGGGCGTGACCCGCTCGCTGAACTTCCCTTTCATTTTCAAGGCGTCCTACGACAAGGCCAATCGCACTTCGATCCGCAGCTATCGCGGTCCGGGGTTGGCGGAAGGCCTGCGTATCCTGAAAAAAGTGAAGGATGAAGTTCACGTGCCCATTTTAACGGACGTGCACGAAACCGCCGACGTGGCGAAGGTCGCAGAAGTCGCGGACATTTTGCAGATCCCCGCATTCCTCTGCCGGCAGACCGATCTGGTCGTGGCCGCGGCCATGACCGACCGCGTGGTGAACCTCAAGAAAGGCCAGTTCGTCTCGCCCGTAGACATGCGGCACGTGGTGGAAAAGTGCCGCACCGCTGGCAATGACAAGGTCTTTGTGACCGAGCGCGGCGCGAGTTTCGGATACAACAATCTGGTGGTGGACATGCGCTCTTTTGCCATCATGCGCAAATTTGCTCCGGTAGTCTTCGATGCCACCCACTCGGTTCAGCTCCCGTCATCGGCCGCCGACGGAGATCATGCGGTGAGTGGTGGCCAGCCCGAATTTATTCCTCTGCTGGCCCGGGCAGCCGTCGCGGCAGGCGTGGACGGAGTGTTCATGGAGGTCCACGACAATCCCAAAGAAGCAAAGTCCGACGGCGCCAACGCGCTCGAGTCAACGAAATTGCGGGACGTGCTGAAGGAACTGCAGGCGGTGCAGAGCGCGATCGCAGCGGCGCACGCGAGGCCGTAAGCCGTTTGCATCCCAATCTGCTACCATTCCCTGCCGCATTCTCTGAGGTCGCATATGAGAACCCTCTTGCCCGCCGTGCTGGTCACGTTCCTGCTCATCGGCCTGCCGATTTCCAGCGGTCAAACTACTCCAGCGCCGCTGCGGGTGGCGATCGCAGGCCTGGTTCATGGACACGCTGACGGTTTTTTCCAGCGCTCGCTGCATCGGCCCGAGATTCAGATCGTCGGAATCGCGGAGCCTGACCAGCAGGTCGCGGCGCGCTATGCCGCCAAGTTTGGCCTGGATCAAAGCCTGATCTTCAGCGACCTCGAAGACATGCTGCAGAAGACTCATCCGCAGGCCGTCCTGGCATACACCAATACCTACGACCACCGGCGCGTGGTAGAGATCTGTGCCCGGCATGGTGTTCACGTCATGATGGAAAAACCCCTCGCGGTGAGTGCTGAAGATGCCCACGCCATCGCAGACGCTGCGCGCAAGGGCAAGATTCAGGTGCTGGTCAACTACGAGACCTCGTGGTATCGCAGCAATCACGCAGCCTACGATCTGGTTCACGAGAAGGCGATTGGAGACATCCGCAAAGTTGTGGTTCACGACGGCCATCAGGGTCCAAAAGAAATCGGTGTCCAGCCCGAGTTTCTGGCCTGGCTTACCGATCCGAAGCTGAATGGTGGCGGCGCCCTTTACGATTTCGGCTGCTATGGCGCAGATTTGATGACCTGGCTGATGGATGGGCAGCGGCCCACTTCAGTGACCGCGGTCACTCAGCAGATCAAGCCCGAAATCTACCAGCGGGTGGATGACGAGGCCACCATCATTCTCACCTATCCCAAGGCGCAGGCGATCCTGCAGCCGTCGTGGAATTGGCCGTTCGACCGCAAGGACATCGAAGTTTATGGCCGGACTGGTTATGTGTTGACGGTTCGCCACGATGACATAAAGGTGCGGCTGCCAGGGAAAGAGGAGCAGCAGGAAGCGGCTAACCCGGTTCCTGCTCCCTATGATGATTCGTTGTCTTTGCTGAGGGCGGTCATTCTCAATGGAGTAGCGCCCGATCTGCCTTCGTCTCTCGACACCAACGTCACCGTTGCCGAGATTCTGGATGCCGCTCGGCGGTCGGCAGCCTCCGGCAAGTCCGTAGCGCTCTCGGGCGGCGCGGCGACCGGGTCGCGCTGAATCTGCTACCATTCCCGGCACCGATTCTCGAATGCACATTTTTTCCATCGTTGCCGGCATCCTGATCGTTTTGGCCGTCCTGCTGGACGCCTTTGAGACGGTCGTCTTACCACGCCGGGTGCAGCGGAGTTTCCGCCTCACCAGTTGGTTCTACCGTCGTAGCTGGATTCCCTGGCATCGGCTCGCAACTCACATCCAGGGAGCAGCGCGGAGGGAAAATTTCCTGGGGTACTTTGGACCCCTCTCCCTGATTTTTCTGCTCATTCTCTGGGCCGGGAGCCTGATTTTCGGCTTCGCCTTGCTGCAATACGGAACCGGTGGACACGTCCGGCTGAGTGGGGAGCGAATCACGTTCGGCACGCTGGTCTATCACAGCGGTGAAACCTTCTTCACCCTAGGGTACGGAGACATTGTCCCGGACTCGGGCGTGGCCCGGGCGCTGGCCGTGTTCGAATCCGGCGTGGGATTCGGTTTTCTGGGCGTCGTCATTGGATACTTGCCGACGATCTATTCCTCGTTCTCGCGCCGAGAGATCCAAATTTCCCTGCTCGATGCCCGGGCGGGGTCGCCCCCAACAGCGGCGGAGTTGCTGATCAGGTTTGGAAACTGCCCCGAGCAGGAGGTGCTGGACCGAATCTTTCGGGATTGGGAACACTGGGCGGCGGAGGTGCTGGAGAGTCATCTTTCCTATCCGGCGCTGAGTTTTTTTCGTTCGCAGCATAACAACCAATCCTGGCTGGCGGCGCTGACTACGATTCTCGACGCCAGCGCGCTGGTCGTAGCAGGAGTGGACGGGATGCATGATGAACAAGCCAAGATCACGTTCGCCATGGCCCGGCACGCGGTCGTAGATCTTGCTCAGGTGGTCAATGCGCGTTACGATCCGCAGGCTTCCGACCGGTTGCCTACGGAGGAACTCAGCCGTCTGCGGGAACGTCTGGCGGAAAACGGAATCAAGCTGCACGAGGGGCCGGAATTTGAAGGAAAGCTGGCCGAGCTGCGCGCAAAGTATGAGCCTTACGCCGCGGCTATAGCGGTCAATCTCTTCTTTACGTTGCCGCCATGGATGCACTCCGAAAAGAGAAAAGACAATTGGCAGGCCGGGCCCTGGGACCGGGTGATTCAGGCGCGTGGTTTGAGAGTGCTGGGCGCCAAGCCCGCGACCATTCGCCGAACCGACGATCATTTTTGAAGAAGCTGTCAGCGGCCGCCCGTCGGCTTTCAACTCTGTGATGCCGTGGCCGCCCGTCCACAACGGCATCATGGCCGAATGCTGAATGCTGATTGTTCGGTCTCGCGTGCTAACATCCTCTTTTTCCATGAAACATGTCGGCGAAAACGTGGTCCGTATCGAGGCTGAGGCGCTGCGCGCGTTGGCCGATCGCATTGCCGGTCCCATGGCGCAAGCCTTCACTGGCGCGGTCGATTTGATGTTCGAGGGCAAGGGCCGTGTGGTGGTCACGGGCATGGGCAAAAGCGGCATCATCGCGCGCAAGATCGCGGCCACGTTGAGTTCCACCGGAACTCCCGCTCTGTTCATGCATCCCGTTGACGCGGTGCACGGAGACCTCGGCATGGTAGTGCGCGGCGATATTGTCTTGGCGCTCTCTGCCAGCGGCGAGACTGAAGAAATTCTGCGGTTACTGGCGACCATCAAACGGCTACGGGTGCCGCTGATAGCGATGACTGGCGATGCGCAGGCGGCTGGTTCGAACAGGAGGTTCGACTTGGCCTCACCGCAGAACGGCCCGGGTGGCGCTCGAGATGAGAAATTGCAGAAAGATCAGGGCCGGGTTTCCACTCTCGCCGCGGCGGCCGATATCGCACTCGACTGCTCGGTGGACCGGGAAGCCTGCGGTCTGGGTCTGGCTCCGACGGCTTCGACCACATCCATGCTGGCCCTGGGTGACGCGCTGGCCATGGCACTCGCAGAAAAACGCGGCTTCAAGGAAGAAGACTTTGCCAATCTGCACCCGGGCGGAAAGTTAGGCAAGCGTCTAGCCAAAGTGGAGTCGCTGATGCACGCTGGCGCCGCCGTGCCGCGGGTCACGCCACAAGCCAGAATGCCGGATGTGATCTACGAAATGTCGCGCAAGAAGCTGGGCGTCACCACGGTGGTGGAGGGTGACAAGCTGGTGGGAGTGATCAGTGATGGTGACCTGCGCCGGCTGCTGGAAAAGCGCGGCAAGGACGTGCTGGATCTGACCGCGAAAGACTGTATGACCCAGACCCCGAGGACGATTTCCGGCCGGGAGTTTGCGGCCACGGCTCTTGCGATGATGGAGGAGAAAAAGATTACCTCCCTGATTGTGGTAGACGGCGCCGGCCGGCTGGAGGGCCTCGTCCACCTGCACGATCTGTGGGGAACGGAGATGGTGTAGGTAAATTGTGTAATTTGGCAATTGGGGTAATTGAGTAACTGAGAATCGCGTCCGCAGGCAGGAGATTCACGGCCGTTCAATTACCCAATTACTCAATTGCACAATGGAGTCTCCATGTACCACTATGACCCGAGCACCGCACTGGAAGAACTGACTGAAGACGCTACCCTCCCCAATCCCGTCCACGTGCGCGACATGATTCTGCGAAAACGGCTTGGACCGGACAAGTCGCTGGAATTGAATCGCCTGTTTGTCGAATATCAGAAGTTCTTCGGCGAGGCACAGAAACTGGGGAAGGACATATTGAAGCAGTTGGCGGGCTGACCCTTCCTGCCGGGCTGCGTTCGGCTGGACAGTCGAGGGCGGCCATCCCAACGCATGCACTGCCGGACTCGATAGCTTATACGGCTCATCATTTACAATAGCCAATTCCCTGCTAACCAGGATTTCCCAACTATGCATCGCTGGTCACAGCTGTTCATCCCGACTCTGCGCGAGGCGCCGACGGACGCCGAAGTCGCCAGCCACAAATTCCTGGTGCGGGCGGGCTACATCCGCCAGCTCGCGGCCGGTATCTACTCCTACCTCTTCATGGGGCAGCGCTCCTTCAACCGGATCATGGCCATCGTGCGCGAGGAGATGGACAAGATTGGACAGGAGTTCTTCCTGCCTGCGATTCATCCCCGGGAATTGTGGGAAGCCAGCGGGCGTTGGGAGGTGATGGGCGATACCATGTTCCGCCTGAAAGATCGCAAGGGGGCCGACCTCTGCCTGAGCATGACTCATGAAGAGGTCATGACCGAAATTGCCCGCAAGGAACTGCGCAGCTACAAGCAACTACCGCAAATCTGGTATCAGATTCAAACCAAGTTCCGGGATGAACCCCGGCCCAGGTCAGGCCTGCTGCGGGTGCGGCAGTTCATCATGAAGGATTCGTATTCATTCGATATCGACGCTGCGGGCCTGGACGTTTCCTACCAGAAGCACTACGACGCTTACCGCCGGATTTTCGACCGCTGCGGTTTGAAATACATAGTGGTGGAAGCGGACTCCGGGGCAATGGGCGGATCCCTGTCCCATGAGTTTATGGTGCGGACGCCGGCCGGCGAAGACCGGATCGTGAGCTGCGAAAAATGCGACTATGCCGCCAATCTGGAAAAGGCAACGTCAAAACTCGCGCCGGTCGAGGAATTGGGGGCCGAAGGCGATGGCAAGCCGTTGCAAGTGCACACGCCCGGAATGAAGACGATCGAAGACGTGGCACGATTCCTGGGCATCTCTCCCAAAAACAAAATGAAGACCCTGGCTCTGATGGTGGAGGAATCCGATAAAAAAACCGCCACGGCCAGAACCCGTGCTGTAGTGGTCCTGCTGCGGGGCGACCATCAAATGCACGACACCAAACTCTCCGGCGCGCTCGGCGGAAAAGCCGCGCGTCCCATGACTGAGGATGAAATCAAGCAGCTGTTTCATTCCCCCGCTGGATTCCTGGGACCCATCGGCATCACCTGGGGCAAAGACCTGAACGACTTAGATCATCCGGTCCTGCTGGTGGACCAGGCGCTTGAGGGGCGCTCCAACCTGGTCGGCGGGGCCAACCAGGAAGACTACCATCTGAAGAACATTACGCCGGGCCGGGACTTCCAGCCCACCGCGTATATAGATCTGCGCACTGTGACCGCAGGCGAGGCGTGTCCTAAGTGCGGTTCTGAGTTGCGCATCGATACGTCGGTCGAGATCGGGCACATCTTCAAGCTGGGCTACAAGTATTCGGAATCCATGGGCGCCCGGGTTTTGGACAAGAATGGGAAAGAGATCATGCCCATCATGGGCTGCTACGGGATCGGGATTGAGCGCATCCTGACGGCGTCGGTGGAACAGGGGAATGACGAAAACGGATTCTGGCTGCCGCCTCAAATTGCCCCTTTTGAGATCGTGGTCACGCCGACCAATGTGGGGGACGAGACCCTGAGGAAAACCGCCGAAGACATTGCGGGGCGGCTGGAGGCTGCCGGCTTCGACGTATTGTTGGACGATAGAGACGAACGGCCCGGGGTGAAGTTCAAGGACGCTGACCTGGTGGGCATACCCTTTCGTGTCACCGTCGGCAAGAAGGTTACCGAAGGCACTGTTGAAGTCGTTCGGCGCTCGACACGTCAAATTGAGGATGCTAGCATCGCGGCAATAACCGAATATTTCGCAAGAAATCTGCGGTCGGCGCTCCCCTGAAACTTGTGGCGCGCGACCCGAAGTGGAGCGTGTCATGGGTTCGCTCAAAATGGTTACCGGTATTGTCGCGATTGTGGCCGCGGTTTATCTGATCGCCGTGTTGGCGCCGCCTTACTTCTCAAACTATCAATTTGAGGATGCCATCAAAACCGAGGCCCAGCTGGGTACGTATAGCACCAAGAGCGAAGACGCGATCCGCGACGCCCTCTTCAAGAAGGCACAGGATCTGGACGTTCCAATTACGAGAGAGCAAATCAAGGTCACGCGCACCGGAGTAACCGGGTCGGGTTCGCTGAGCATTGACGCTCCCTACGTCGTGCATGTGAATTTGCCAGGGTATCCTCTCGATCTGCACTTCGAGCCCACCACCAGAAACAAGAGCGTTTTCTAGAGACTTCGCGGTCGCCACACGCCGGGCCCAAGTTCCGAATCCAGGTCCCGGCTTCCAATTGTCCCCCGCAGTCAGGAACCCGGAACGCCACTGCCTCTTACTTCCGTAATCTTGTTCCCCATTTGGGTTATTACCTAGCATTCAGGAAAGCGTTCTGAGCGCGCAGCGACAAGTCCGCAGGGTGTTGCCGCGCGTTGGAAAGCTTCCAACGGCAGGTGTTTGCGCGCCAGCAGGCGCGCCGGCTCCCAAGAGTCTGGGGTATGGAGGGCGTAATGAGCCTGGCAAGACGAGTCTTCTTTCTGGTCGTGGCGCTGGTCACAGCCTTGGGCTGGACGGCTTGCAGTGGAGGCTGTCCGACCACGTCGCTCAGCAGCAGCGGAGGCCCGGGGAGCGGTACCGCGGGCTCAGTGACCGCGGGAGGCACCATTTGTGGTCCCGGGAACAACGGAACTGGCGGAACTAGCGCAGCTCTTCTGTACTATCTCGGCACCAACGACATCCTGGGGGCCAGTCTCACCACTTCGGCAACGTTTGCCAATCTCACGTCCATTACGCCGCCCACGCTTCCCAGCAGCGTGGGTTCAGACATGATCGTGGTCAACAAGTCCTTCTTGTATCTGCCCCAAAGTGATTCTTTGACCATCCAGGCGTTCACCATTGATCACACCAGCGGCGCGCTGACCGCGATCAGCGGAAGCCCTTTCCCCACCGCCGCCGCGGATTCCGTCGCCAGCGATCCGGCAGGTCGATTCCTGTTCGTTGGAAATAACACCACGGGGCAAGTTTCGGTTTTCCAGATCAACTCGACCACCGGTGCCCTGGTACAGGCGCCGAATTCACCATTCACTGCGTTCAATCTCGATTTCGCCCATGTTTTGGCGGTCGACGGCACCGGGAAATTTCTCTATGTTGGTCAAGGAGCGGCTTTCCTTCCGGTTTTCGGCTTCTCCATCGATCAGAACACCGGAGCCCTCGCGCAGATAATCGGCGGACCTTTTCCCCTGAACGTAGCTGGGGTGCGCACTGATTTCACCGGTAAATTTGCGGTCGGACTGAGCGGGACCGCGGGTGACAATAATCTGTACGTTTTCGCTATCGATCCGGCCACCGGCGCGCTAAGCTCGGTCACTGGTTCTCCTTTCCCCACGGTCGCAAGCACTTTGTTCGACTTGAGGATCCATCCCAGCAGCCAGTTCGTGTACAGCTTTGGACAGAACGCCGGCGGCGGTATGGCAGCCATCGAAGGCTTCACTTTGAATCCAACCAGCGGAGGCTTGACGGCTCTGGCAGCCTCGCCGTTCACCACTCTGCCCCTCGTGGCTGATTGCAAGTGGGATCAGGGGGGTGCAGAAGCATTCTGCGCCAATTTCGCCAACAACGCGTTCTCCGTGCTTAGCACAGACGTCTCCACCGGAGCCCTAACGCATAGTGTGACCGACTTGAGCGTTGCTTCCAATGCGGTTCCCTTCGTGCCTACGAACTAGCCAGGGGTCAGGGCCGTGGGTGGACGAGGTCTTCGGAAGGGGCGCGGGTGGGCTTCGGCGTGCGACGGACGTTCGTCTCTTGACGTCCCTCCCCGGATCGCGGCGGTCTGGCTGTGTACCCGCTTGCCAACCCGCCTGCGACAGAAAACCATGGCGCGACGGGTTAGAATGGGTCATCCCTTCGGAAATGGCTCCGAGGATACGAAGCGCCCGGCCTGGCCTGGAAGGAGATTTCTCCGCCTCCAGATAACGCTAGAGATGCGCTCCGTCGTCTAACACAACAGCGGTGCGTCCGCCCTTCGAATTTGTGGCCATCAAACTCAAAATCCCGACGATCCGGAAGCCAGGCACTTCCAGCAGAGGACTTGCGCGCGATCCGGTCCTGAAGGCTGCCCTGATCGTCTTCCTCGCGCTGGCCACGGCCAGCGGCGGATTCTTCACCTACTACTACGTCAAGTTCGGCCGGATGATTGACCAGCGCTTCAAGGGCCAGGTCTTCGCCAACTCCGCCAGAATCTACGCCACACCCCGTGCGGTCCAGGTGGGTGAGAAGATCGAGGCGAAGGAGATAGCCGCCCAACTGCGCCATGCCGGCTATTCCGAGCGCGATAGCAGATCGCCCATGGGCAACTACCGCCTGCTGGCGGGAGGAATCGAGATCAAGCCCGGTCCCGACTCCTACCACAGCCCGGAATCCGCCGTCATTCGCATCCGTGGCGGCAAGGTCGAGAGTATCGGCGGCCAGTCCGGCGATCTTGCTGCCTACGAACTCGAACCGCAGATGATTACTTCTCTGTTCGATGCCGGAGAACGCTCCAAGCGGCAAGTAGTCACCTATGACGAAATTCCGAAATTACTGGTGGATGCGGTGCTGGCCATTGAAGACCGGCGCTTTTTTCAGCACGGAGGCGTGAATTTTTGGCGCCTGGCCGAGGCCACCTGGATTGATGTGATCCACGGGCGGCACGAGCAGGGCGGCTCTACCATCACCATGCAGCTTTCCCGCAAGTTTTTCCTGACGCCGGAAAAAACGGTAAAGCGAAAAATGTCGGAGATGATGATCGCCATGGAGATGGAGCAGAAGTTCACCAAACAGCAGATCTTCGAGTTCTATGCCAACCGGGTGGATCTGGGCCAGCGTGGCTCCTTCACTATCAGCGGATTCGCCCAGGCGTCGCAGGCTTATTTCAATAAAGACCTGAAGGATCTTTCCCCGGCGGAAGCTGCTCTGATCGCGGGAATCATTCAGGCTCCCAGCTATCTCTCGCCTTACCGCCATCCCGAACGCGCCCTCGAACGCCGCAATCTGGTGCTGGACAGCATGGTCGAAACCCATGCCCTCACCCCGGAGCAGGCGCAGAGGGCCAAAGCCACGCCGCTGAAACTGGCCCCGCCCAATGTCGAAGCCAGTGACGCGCCCTACTTCGTCGACCTGCTGCGGGAAACGCTGATCAGCAGGCTCGACGAGCGCCAGATGAATGATCAGGCGTATCGAATCTATACGACTCTCGATCCCGACCTGCAGAAGGCCGCCGCCGCCGCGGTCGAAACCGGCATGAAACTGGTGGATGACCAGGTGACGAAGCTGCGCACCAAGCGCACTAAAATCGGCAAGAACAAGTTTGAAACCAAGGTCCTGCCCGGGCCCCAGGCGCAAGTTGCGCTGGTGGCAATCGATCCGCACACCGGTCAAGTTCTGGCTCTGGTAGGCGGGCGAAATTATGGCCTCAGCCAGTTGAATCACTCGGTGGCGAAGCGCCCCACTGGATCTATTTTCAAGCCCTTCGTCTATGCCGCGGCCATGAACACCGCGCTGGACGGCGCCAACCCTGTCTTCACGCCGGCCTCGATGGTGGCGGACGAGCCGAGTACATTTTCCTACGGAGATCAGATCTACGAGCCGCGCAACTACAAAGAGGAGTACCACGGCCAGGTGACGGCCCGGTACGCGCTGGCCATGTCTCTGAACAACGCGACCGTCAAGTTGGCAGAGGAAGTCGGTTATGACAAGGTCGCCGATCTGGCCAAAGCGGCCGGCATCGTCTCCGTAAAGGCTACTCCGGCGATGGCCTTAGGCGCTTACGACGCTACGCCCCTCGACATGGCCGCGGCCTACACCGTGTTCGCCAACTCCGGTGTGCGCATTTCGCCGACTGTGGTCAACTCGGTGCGGAACGCCAATGGCGACGTAGTCCTGGATTTCAAGCCGGACCAGCGGCCGGTGCTCGACCCACGCGTGGCCTTTCTCATGACCGACATGATGGAAGGCGTGATGAACAGCGGAACGGCGTACGTCGTCCGCCAGCGCGGATTCACCGCGCCGGGGGCGGGCAAGACTGGCAGTTCACATGACGGATGGTTCGCCGGCTACACCAGCAACCTCCTGTGCATTGTCTGGGTCGGGTTCGATGACTACAGCGACCTTCGCTTGAGTGGCGCACAGACCGCGGCTCCGATCTGGGCGGAGTTCATGAAGAAGGCGGTCACCTTGCCCCAGTACGCCGACACCAGGCCGTTCTCGCAGCCGGCGGGCGTGGTCGATGTGCAACTCGACAAGCAAACCAATCTGCTGGCTACGCCGTCCTGTCCGGAAACTTACAGCACCGCATTCATCGCCGGCACCGAACCAAACCAGACGTGTGATCAGGGAGTGGGGATGCGCGGCTTCTTCTCCCGCGTCTTCGGCCTGGGCGGTGATAAAGCGCTGCCGCCTCCGCCACCGGGAGCCCAGCCTGCCCCCGACGCCAAAGCCAGCGCCGAGGATCCCAACAAGAAGAAAAAAGGTTTCTTTGGCAAGATTGCGGGTATCTTTAAGGATGACAAACCGTCTAATGATCCGCCGCCCAAGCCCGCGGACAGTGACGGCAACGTTCCTCATTAGACGCTTTCGACGCCGGACGGGCTCGCCGTATTTCAGGAGTCGACTTATGGGTCGTCGATCTCTGCTCTGCCTTCTGATCGCTTTTAGCGCCACACCTCTGTTGGCGCAAAACCATTCCGCAGACCAGGTCCAGGTAAGTCCGCCTCCCGTGAGGCGGGCCGAGCCGCCGTCGCCCAGCGCCCCTCTTACTGACCTGGAACAGCGTGGCGATGCTCTGCGCGCGGAGAAGTCCTATCTGGATGCGCTCGACTACTATCGAGCAGGGCTTGCCAAGGAGCCCACGAACGCCCGCCTTTACAACAAGATTGGTATTACCGAGTTGCAGATGGGGCGCTTCCCGGAAGCCCGTAAGGACTTTGAGCGTGCCGTCAAGAATGATCGCCAGTTTGCCGACGCGATGAACAATCTGGGAGTGATCTTTTATCTCCAGAAGAGGTATGGAAAGGCCATTAGCAAGTACGAGGACGCCATCAAACTGCGGCCGGATTCCGCGTCTTTCTACAGCAATCTTGGGGCGGCACAGTTCTCCAAGAAAGAGTACGAAAAAGCCAGTCTGGCTTATAACCAGGCCTTGCAGCTCGATCCGGACATTTTCGAGCGGACCTCGCATAACGGCGTGCTGGCCCAAATGTCGTCTCCCGGTGATCGGGCCCACTACTACTACGTGCTGGCCAAGCTTTATGCCAGAAGTGGGAGCCCCGACCGCTCCCTGCAGTGTCTGCGCCGGGCCATGGAGGAAGGCTACAAGGGAATTGATGACGTTTATAAGGACGCCGAGTTCGCCGGATTGCGTAAAGACCCGCGCTTCACCGAGCTGATGACAGCCCGGCCAGTAGCCATTCCGGAATAGCCCAACAATTACAAACTTTTACAAAAAGGCGCGAAACTTTCTGCTGCGACTGGGTTTACAGGGTTAATTACTCCTGAAAACAACAGGGTGAGTAAGGAGAAACGGTAGCCCATCGGTCGTCGACCCGAGCACGCCCCAAGCAGACGGCCGGTGGGTTTTTTTGGTTCGTGAGCAATTCCGGAAGACTTAACTCCGCCACGTTCCACGGGGAAGTCCAACACTGGGAAGTCCAACAAAGATAAGCACATAGCAGCGTATGGCCGACCCGGCGCCGATGCCCCAGTGCCGGGGGCAATTATCAGTTGCCCATGCCGCCTGAATCTCCGCCTGCCACGTAACTCTCTACTGCCCGCTTCCACTTGCCTTGCGCTTTCAGGATGAATTCGATCGCGTCCCGCGCGGCTCCCTCGCCCCCGGCATGGGGAGTCACGTAGTGCGCATTCTTCTTCACCTCGGCGCGAGCGTTCGCCACCGCGATCGAAAATCCGCAATGCAGCATCACCGGAAGATCGATCACATCGTCGCCGACGAAAGCCACCTCATCTGCGGTAAGTCCTTCTTTGCCCAGGATTTCGTGAAAAGCCTGCAACTTGTCCCGAATGCCCTGATACACGACCTCCAGCTTGAGGTCGCGAGCCCTGAGTGCGACGGTTTCTGAATTGCGACGCGTGATCAGCCCGGTCCTGATTCCTCCGATCCGGGCCAGGGAAATGCCTGCGCCATCGTGGGCGCTGAAGCCTTTGGCTTCAACCACGACCGGGCGCGCCCCTCCACTTCCGCCAGGAACGGGAAAGAGATAAATCTGGCCATCGGTCAGAACTCCATCGACGTCGAAGAGGAGAAGTTTGATCTTTTTGGCGCGAGCGTGGGCAGATGATGTTTTGGACATTGCCGGGATTCTAGCATCCGCACAGCGCAACCAAGTAGATCGAGAGGACTGCAAACGCTCCGTATTAAGGCGAACGTTTTACGAAAGTCCCATGATAGAATAATTTTCCCATGCCTTCCCTTCCCTCCGCTCTCGCCTGGGCTCATCCTCTGGTGGCGGAGTGGTTCGTCAACAAATTCGGCACGCCCACAGAACCGCAAGAGCAAGGCTGGCCGCACATCCTGGCCGGGCGAACTACGCTTATTTCGGCCCCGACCGGATCGGGCAAAACGCTCGCCGCGTTCCTGGCCTGCATTGACCGCCTGGTGCGTAAGGCGCTGGCTGGAGATCTGCGCGACCGCACCGAAGTCCTGTACGTTTCGCCGCTCAAGGCGCTGGGCAACGACATCCAGAAAAACCTTGAAGTCCCTCTCGGCGAAATTCTGCAAATGGCCGGTGAGCGCGGCTTGCTGATGCCGGAAATTCGCACCGCGGTCCGCACCGGCGACACTCTGATGCACGAGCGCCGCGCTATGCTGAAACGGCCGCCGCACATTCTCGTGACCACTCCGGAGTCGCTGTACATCCTGCTTACCGCTGAGCGCAGCCGAGCCATCCTGCGCGATATCGAAACCGTTATCGTGGACGAAATCCACGCCGTGGCCGACGACAAGCGGGGCGCGCATTTAACGCTTTCTCTGGAAAGGCTGGAGGCATTAGCTCATCGTCCGCCCGTCCGCATCGGCCTTTCCGCCACTCAGAAACCCATCGACGAAGTCGCCCGCTTCCTGACCGGCAACGGCCGCCCGGATCCGGTGATTGTGGATGTCGGGCACAAGCGCAAGCTCGATCTTGCGGTGGAAGTCCCGGCCAGCCAGCTTGGCCCGATCACCACCAATGAGATGTGGGACGAAATCTACAACCGGCTAGTGGAGCTGGTGGAGCAGCATCGTTCCACTTTGGTTTTCGTGAACACCCGCCGCCTGGCGGAGCGCATCACCCATCACCTGGGCGAACGGCTCGGGGAAGACAACGTTGCAGCGCATCACGGCAGCCTGTCGCGCAAGCTGCGCCTCGCCGCCGAACAAAAATTGAAAGAGGGCAGGGTCAAAGTGCTGGTGGCCACGGCCTCGCTCGAACTGGGAATCGATATTGGCACGGTTGACCTGGTGGCGCAGATCAGCTCCCCGCGTGCGATTGCGGTGGCCCTCCAGCGCGTGGGGCGCTCCGGCCACTGGCGTGGGGCGCTGCCCAAGGGCCGCTTCTTCGCGGGCACGCGCGACGATCTGCTGGAGTGCGCGGCGCTGGTGCGAGCCATCCGGCAGGGAGATCTGGACCGCCTGATCATTCCCGATGCTCCCTTGGACATCCTGGCGCAGCAGATTGTAGCCACATGCGCGGCGGGGGCCGTCGAGCCTCGCTCGATCGGACAGCCGGGGGCGGCTGTTCCCACGCGAGATGGAGAAGATTCCGGCGGTTGGGACGAGGATGAACTCTTTGCCCTGATCACGCGGGCTTATCCCTATCGCAATCTTTCCCGCGACAGTTACGCCGGCATCCTTGAAATGCTGTCCGAAGGCATTGCGGCGCGGCGTGGTCGTTACGGCGCCTACATCCATCGTGATCGCGTCAACCGCAGGTTACGGCCCCGTCGCAGCGCCCGACTCGCCGCCATCACCAGCGGTGGCGCGATTCCTGAGACCGCGCTGTTCACGGTGGTGGCGCAGCCTGATGGCGTAGTGGTGGGCACGGTGGACGAGGATTTCGCCGTAGAGAGTATGGCCGGCGACATCATGCTGCTGGGCAACAGTTCGTGGCGCATTCGCCGCGTGGAGGGCAAGTCGGGGCGTGTGCTGGTCGAGGACGCCCAGGGCGCCGCTCCTACCGTTCCTTTCTGGCGGGGCGAGGCTCCGGCGCGAACCCAGGAGCTCTCCGCGCATGTTGCCGGTCTGCGGAAGGAAATCAGCGACCGCCTGCACCATACTTTCCCGGTTGGAATCTCGCAGGCCCAGCCGGCGGTGGCGGAAACGGTTGCCTGGTTGAAGGAAGAATGCGGGCTGGACGAAGCGGGCGCCGAGCAGGCGATCGAGTACGTCTTGCAGGGCCGCGCCGTCCTGAGCGACGTGCCCACCCAGGAAACGATCATCGCCGAGCGCTTCTTCGACGAGGGCGGCGGCATGCAGCTGATCATCCACGCGCCCTACGGCGGAAGGATCAACAAGGCCTGGGGACTGGCCCTGCGCAAGCGTTTCTGCCGGAGCTTCAATTTTGAACTGCAAGCTGCAGCCACCGACAACGGCCTCAACATCGCGCTGGCCGAGCAGCACAGCTTTCCCCTGGCCGACGTCTTTCATTTTCTCAATGCCGGAACCGTGCAGCCGATTTTGGAGCAGGCGGCGCTGGCCTCGCCATTCTTCGGAACTCGCTGGCGATGGGACGCCAATCGCGCCCTGGCACTGCTGCGCTTTCAGAGCGGCAAGAAGGTTCCGCCACAGATTCAGCGCATGCGCTCCGACGATCTGCTGGCCTCGGTGTTTCCCGATGTGGCCGCGTGCCAGGAAAATATTGTGGGCGACATTCAGATTCCCGACCATCCTCTGGTGGAAGAAGTGATGAAGGATGTGCTTTCCGAAGCCATGGATATCGATGGCCTGAAAGCACTGCTGCTCGGAATCGAGCAAGGGAGCATCCGCTGCCTGGCCGTGGACACGCCCGTGCCATCGCAGTTCTCTCACGAGATTTTGAACGCCAATCCCTACGCCTATCTGGACGATGCTCCGCTCGAGGAACGTCGGGCCCGGGCAGTGGAAATGCGGCGTATTCTCCCAGAATCGGTGCTTGAGGAAGTCGGCAGGCTCGATCCTGCGGCGATCGCGCAAGTGCGGGAGGAAGCCTGGCCCGATGTGCGCGACGCAGACGAACTGCACGACGTGCTGCACACGCTGGTGGCCTTTCCACAGACCACGTGGGGACAGCCGCCCTCGGCTGTCCGGCCCGGCGAAGCTGGGCAGTTCTTTCCCGGCAGTGCCGCACTGGCGCTCTCTTCTCAGTCTGATGGCTTGCCGGGCCGTCGAATTGCGCTCGACTGGACAGCCGAAGGCTGCTGTCCCCACATGAGTCGTAGTGCGGGCGAATGGCTGGGATATTTCGAGAGACTGCGCGAGCAAGGACGCGCGGTCCGCGCTGAGCGTGCAGGAGCCAGTTACTGGGTAGCGGCAGAGCGGACCAAGGTATTTTCCGCGCTTTTCCCGGGCGCGGAGTTTGATCGTCCGGTCCCGGACCTTCAGACGGATGCGACGCCGGCGGAAGATGCGCTCCTCGTCCTGGTTACCGGCTGGATGTCACATCTGGGTCCAGCCACTGCGTCGCAACTGGGAGATCTGCTCGGCATGCCTTCCGCGGAGATCGAGAAAACTCTGTTGCGAATGGAAGCCAGCGGCAACATTCTGCGCGGGCAGTTCACGGAAAGAGGCTTGCGGGCGGGGGCGCCCGCGCCACACCAGCCCGAGCCACCCCAGCACGAATGGTGCGAGCGCCGCCTGTTGGCCCGAATTCACCGCCTGACCGTGGCCACGTTGCGCAAGCAGATTGAGCCAGTCACCGCGGCGCAGTTTATGCGCTGGCTTCTGCGGTGGCAGCATGTCGCGCCCGGAACGCAGGTCCAGGGAGAGCGCGCGATGCTGGACGTGCTCCGCCAGTTGCAGGGATTCGAGATCCCCGCCAATGCCTGGGAGCGGCAAATCCTGGCCCGGCGGGTCGAAAACTACGATCCCCAGTGGCTCGACCAGCTTTGTCTCACCGGTGCGGTGGGCTGGGGGCGATTGTCTCCTCATCCCGCTACGTTGGATGACACCGCCGCCGGAAAGCGGCGAGTGATTCCGACCAGCGTGGCTCCAATCACATTCTTCGTGCGCGAAGAAGCCGATTGGATGACTCCGCATCGTCCCGACGCTGAGCAGCCCGAGGCGCGCGGTCTGAGTGAAGTTGCCCGGCAGGTGCTGGACTTTCTGCGCCAGCGTGGGGCGTCGTTTTTCGCCGATATCGTGCGCGGCACCGGCAGACTGAAGGCCGAGGTGGAGACCGCTTTGTGGGAACTGGTCGCAGGCGGCCTCATGACCGCGGATGGCTTCGACAATTTGCGTTCCCTGATCGATCCCAAGCGGCGCGCTGGCCAGGGCAGCGGGCGCGCCTCGCGGCCTCGCCACAGCACCGGCCGCTGGGCCCTGCTGTACACCGATCCCGCCGCCGATCGCAATCGCGCGGTCGAAGCCACCTGCTGGATGCTGCTCAAACGCTACGGCATCGTCTTCCGTGATCTCATGGCCCGGGAGACCAATCTCCCTAAGTGGCGCGAACTGCAGATGGCCTTCCGGAGGCTGGAAGATCGCGGTGAGATTCGCGGCGGCCGCTTCGTGGACGGCTTTCTTGGCGAACAGTTCGCGCTGCCGGTGGCGGTGGAATCGTTGCGCGCAACCCGCAAACTGCCGACAACGGGAGAGACGATTGTGTTGTCCGCAGCCGATCCCTTGAATCTGGTGGGCATTCTGGTGCCGGGCGAACGCGTTCCCGCGATTTCAGGGAAAACTGTAGCCTTCAGCGATGGAGCCGCAACCCCAATGTCCGATTCGCAGCCCTTGAGCGCATGAGCCGATGAAGGATCGAACGGACAGACGGGCGGAAGCCTCAGCGCACGAAACGAGGGCAAGAAAGATCGGGAATCCGATGAGGGGGGTCCCTCGGATTCCCGGTCGGCGTTTACCGGCGGAACTTCTGAAAGCGCTTCCCCCGTCGCTTTTTGCCGATTCGACGCTGTCCCACCCAGAAGCACGTGGTCCGCCATCGCAAGCAAGCGCCCAACCCTGACCAGTAGGTATAAGGTAAGGTCATGTATTTTCAGCAGTTTAGTTCTCGCCCACTCGTAAACGCGCCGGCACCCGATAAGCCCAGCACTTCTATCCACCTGGATAGGCTTCTATCTGTTCGGATAGTGGAACAAGATTGACACTTGCGCTTGACACGCCTCTAAATGTGTTACACGGGTGGCCGCGAGCGAGGCGCGAGAACCGTGAAGCCCAGACTTCAAGCTGCCGCTGGACCCCTGGTTGACTCCATTTATGTTTGGAACGGAGCCGAAATCCGCATCGGACGGAACGCTTCGAACTCCCTGGCGATCAGAGACCTCTCCTTGTCGCGGCGCCACTGCGTGCTCCGCCGGCAGGATGAGAGTTACCTGATTCGCGATCTCGAGAGCCGAAACGGAACCTTCGTGAACGGCAGCGCGGTGTCAGAGGCGCGATTGAAGCACGGCGACCAGATCGCGTTGGGAGATTCTGTGTTCGTGTTCCTGCTGAACGAAGACGGCCACGAAGCGTCCCGGGCAGCGGTCGAATTCGATGACACCATCGCCCAGGCCACGACCCAGATTCGCCCCCAGGATGTTCTATATCTGCAGCCCGATCGCGTTCTCAAAGAACTGCCAGCCACGTCGCGGCTGGGAAGGACCCTGAACGCGCTACTCAAGATCAGCCGCGTCGCCCACTCCATTTCCGACCTGGACAAATTGCAGGAACAAATCCTGGAACTCATTTTCGAAGTCGTACCGGCCGAGCAAGGCGCGATCTTGCTGGATGGCGCGGGCAGCGAAGACTTCTCTTCCCTGTTCGTCCATCCCGGAACCAAAAAAGACGGAATGCCGCTGCGGGTAAGCCGCACGATCACCCGTCAGGTAATGGAACAGGGACTGGCCATCCTGGGCGCCGAAGTTCCGGGCAGCGGAGGACTGAGCGGAGTGGAGAGCCTGGTGACCTTCCAGGTGCGGTCGTTGCTGTGCGTCCCGGTCACCGTCTTCCAAAAAGTCATCGGGGGCATCTACGTGGACACTACAAGTCCGGCCGTCCGCTTTGACCAAGATCACCTGGAATTGGTGGCCAGCATCGCCGGCATCTCCGCGGTGGCCCTGGAAAATGCCCCGGCGCTTGCATTGGCTGGAGCAGGAAAACTTGCGGCTGGCAGCGGAAATAAATTTGCAGCACAACATGGTGGGTGAAAGCAACCGCATGAAGGAGGTGTACCGGTTTCTGTCGCGAGTGGCACCTACCGATTCCACCGTCCTGGTGTGTGGCGAGAGCGGAACCGGAAAGGAACTGGTGGCGCGGGCCATTCATCGCAACAGCCCGCGGGCGGGCAAACCATTTGTCGCCATTAACTGCGCGACCATTCCGGAGGGTCTCCTGGAGAGCGAGCTCTTCGGCTACGAACGGGGGGCGTTCACCGGCGCCGTCGGTCAGAAAAAGGGCCGGCTGGAGATGGCCGACGGCGGGGTCGTCTTTTTGGACGAAATTGGCGAACTGGCGCCGCCCCTGCAAGTCAAGCTGCTACGGGTTCTGCAGGAGCGCGCGCCCCATTTCCGTGGACATCCGCCTGATTGCGGCCAGCAACAAGGAACTGGCCGGCGCCGTCGCTAATAGAACTTTCCGCCAGGATCTCTACTACCGGCTGAACGTAGTCTCTGTGGTGCTTCCTCCGCTGCGTGAGCGCCGCGAAGACATTCCGGTCCTCGCCGAGTATTTTGCTGCCAAGTTTGCCGCCAAGTGCAAAGTGAAGCGCAAGAAGATTTCTCCGGAAGCGATGGCCGGCCTGGTGAATTACGACTGGCCCGGGAACGTGCGCGAACTGGAAAATGCCGTCGAGCACGCGTTGGTTCTGGGCGTCTCGGACGCGATCCGGCC
>DASZHW010000163.1:0-1584 GCA_035937515.1 Terriglobales bacterium
GACCTTGGCGATATGGTCGATGTGATCAATCAAGGACTTGAGCGGCGGGCGCGGAATCTTGGCAGCCCATTCCCTCTCGATCTGGTCTTTGTCCAGATAGGTGATCGATTTCCCCGCGGCTTTCAGTTCTGCGAGGTACGCTGCGACCGCCGCGTCGGTTTCCTGGTGTTGGGCGTCGGCAGCTTTCCGATAGTTTTCGTCAATAAAGGCGGAATAGAAATTTGCCTGGACTACCCCGCCATTCTTGGCCACGGCGCGCAGCATGTCATCCGTCATGTTGCGTGGGTGATTGGCCAAAGCGCGGGCTGACGAGTGCGAAGCGATGACCGGGGCCTTGGTAGCGGCGATGGCGTCAAAGAACGTCTTATCGGCAACGTGGGAAATATCCACCATCATGCCCAGGCGGTTCATGTCCAGAACCACTTGTTTGCCGAAATCGGTCAGACCGTCGTGATGCCGGATCTTGGGATCGTTGATGTCTCCGGAGGAGTCGGCCCACTCATTGGTGTTTGACCAGCTCAGAGTCATGTAGCGCACGCCCAGGCGGTAGTAGTCTCGCAGCAGGTGAAGGTCATTTTCGATGGAGTGGCCGCCCTCGATTCCCATCAAGGCCGCGAGTTTCTTCTCCTTATGGGCGCGCTCGATGTCGGCCACTGAAAAGGCCATGATCATACGGTCAGCATGGCGCGCCGCCTGTTCGTAGACCGAATCGATCATGTCGAACGTGGATTTGGCGAAATGTCCGCTGGTGGTCTCGGGATCGGCCCAGATGGAAAAGAACTCCGCGCCCAGATTTCCGGCACGAGCTTTATCGAGGCTGATGTGGCCGATGTCTTTTGGATCAGAGTTGCCGATATCGAAGTTCTCATAGAGAAAGCGCTGCGGGGTGTCGGCGTGGGTATCCACGACAATTGCGGAGTTGTGGATGGCGCGAGCCTGATGCGTCACCGTTTGTGCGGGCAGAGTCGCCGACAGAAGCAGGAGGACGGAGATCCTGAAAATGTTCATGGCTTGGGAGACGCCGAGCGATTTTATATGGTTGAGAGGGGCGGCGTAAGAGTTTTATGCAGCGAAGAGAACAGCAGGCCCCTTGACTCCGTGAACGTATCGCAAGCGAAACGATTTACTTCGCCGGGGATGACAGGGACAGTTGAGGGTGCTAACTGAGGTGGCTATTGCTGGCGGGGAAGTTCTGCGGTTTCGGAGGCTTCGGGAATCGGTTGCTCGCCAGCCAGCATCATGGATTCGCGCCAGTCGGTGTACCGTCCCGAGACCATTACGTGGAAGACCCATTGACGGCGTTCTTCTTCCGGTTCGATCAGGCCTTGGTCTTTCAGGGGTCGCATGTAGTCCTGGACCCACTTGATCTGTTCACGGCTCAAGCCGCGTCGCTGAATGTCTACGGTGATGCCCGCTAGGTGGGAAGATGCAATCTCACCTTCAGCGGGGGCCGCGTTGCGATTATGACGGCGAAGCTTTTTCTGGACCTTGACCGTCCGCACCGCGGAATTCACCTGGATCGAAGTGCGAAACTCGTTGTAGTAGGCCTGGCTCAGGTCGTCGAGAAACTCACGCGTCCAGGGT
>DASZHW010000164.1:0-1902 GCA_035937515.1 Terriglobales bacterium
GCGCTAATCTTCCCCTTGGCGGAAACCACCTTGATGCTACCGCCGCCGGTGCGCAATGTGAGATCTCCACCGACCGTGCCCACGTCAATGCTGCCGCCCCCGGTCTCGGCGTTGATCACTCCTCCGATATCATCCAGGTGAATGCTGCCGCCTCCGGTTTCGCCTTCAACCCGCCCGGCGATGCCCGTAGCCGTGAGATCGCCGCCGTCAGTTTCGACTTTCACCAGATCGGTGCCCCGCGGAACGTTGATCACGAATTCGCTGGAGGAGCGGTGCGGTCTGCTGCCTTGCCACTCGCCCACCACCCATGCGGTGTCTCCGCGGACATAAACGCTGATTTTGTAGGACTCGAATTCGCGGCGGGCCTTGTCTTCTGATGAGGCGTACGAATGATTGCTGATGACATAGTTGATCGCCGGTTGCGAACCGCCCACCACCCGCACCACGCCTGACTCCACTTTCACTCGCAGATTCTTCGCCGCCGCCAGAGAACCGGTGATCTGCCGTGACCACTTGCCATTCTCCTGATAGACCCGTGTTTGTTCGTCAGGACGCACTTCCTGCGCTACCGCGAGAGCCAGGAGCAGCAACATTAGCGCAACGATTTTAGGAGCCTTTTTCAACTGTCACCTTCCGATCTGTTCTATACCAACGAGCTGCTTGCGCCATCCTTAACTTAATCAATCTTTCCTCAATCAATCTCCGACATCTGAGAAAGCACATTTCGGGCCTGAGTGCGGATGTAAAGATTCTGATCGTTCTCCGCCAGCTTTTGCAGCACTACACGCACGCTGCTGTCGGCGCGCACCGGTTCAAGCAGAACCAGCGCCTGGGCCCGCAAGCCGGGATTGGAATCGTTCACCAGGGCCTCGAGCACGGCATCGCGCACGCGTACGTCGTTTTTTACATAAGACCCCAGCCCTTCAATCGCCTTCAGCCGCACCCCGGGATTCGAGTCATAGCGCAAGGCATACAAAAGCGCCTCGCGCACGCGGGAATCGTTCGGCGTCTGAGTCAGCAGGTCCACGGAATCCATTCGCACGCCCGAGTTGTAGTTATTGCGGGTAGCAAACAGCAGCAACTGCTGGATGCGCTGGTCGTTGAGCGAACCCTGCGCCTCCTGCGTCGAAACGGTGTTGTAGCGAATGCTGATTTGAGACGACCCAGGCTGTTGCGAGATCGATTGGATGCCCGTAATGGAAGATTCTGTGGGAGTAGCAGTAGCAGAGGAGAGATCGACTGGGTTGCGGCCATTCATCACTTGATACGTCGCCCCAATCCCGCCGGCAAAGCCCAGGATGAAGATGGCTGCCGTCAGGGCCGGAGCCAGCTTGATGGGACGAAGCCACGCACCCGGGTCGAACACCAGACGCTGCCAGAAGCCGCCCTGCTCGGTGGTTTCTAGCTCTTCCTGCAGGCGCATTCGCGACGCTGTAATCAGATTGGGAGAAGGCTCCTGGACGGGAAACTGGGAGAGCGTGGCGTGAAGTTGGCGGGCCGCTTTCAGCTCAGCCGCGCAATCGGCGCAGCGCGCCACGTGTTGCTCCAGTTCGTAACGAGCGTCGTCCGGCAGCTCGTTATAAATATGCAGCAGAATATTTTCTTGGACCCATTCGCATTTCATAGTTTCACCTCTTCCAGGGGGAGGTGTGAGACGGACACTGTTGTCCACCGCCTTTGATTTGTTTTGTCTGCCACCCTGCGGGCGGCCTGGACGGGCGAGACCCCCGTCCCTCCATAAATCTTCTTCATCGCATGTCCGCCAGAGAGCCACGCAATTTCTGAGTGGCCCGGAATAAAGTATTTTTTGCTGTTTCTTCGGTCGTATTCAAAATCTCGCCTACGGTCCTTAATTTCAACCCCTGATAATGCTTCAGTTCAAAAACCATGCGCTCGCGGGGC
>DASZHW010000165.1:0-1544 GCA_035937515.1 Terriglobales bacterium
TGAACGGCTGCTTGCCACTCTGCCCGCTGATTCGAGGTTCCTGTTCGGTGCCACCTGGTCCCCTGACGGCAAGACCATTGCCGTGCCCATACTGGGGAGCGGAAGCGAAGTCAATTGGCGGCTCAACATCATCAACGCCGCGGATGGCAAAGTGCACCCCTTGGTTTCCTCCGGCGGAAAAAATATCGGAAGGGCAGTCTGGATGCCCGACGGAGACTCCCTGATTACGTCAGCGCAAGAAAGCTTGTTCGGCCGAGGTCAGTTGCAAAGCATCAACTACCCCAGCGGCGAAATCCACCGCTTCACCAACGATCTCTCCGACTACACCACCAGCATGGATGTGACTCATGACGGCAAGATGCTGGCCGCCATTCAGCGCGTCCTTTCCTCTGACATCTGGGCCGCGCCGGCGGCGGATTCATCGCAAGCCCGCGAACTCACCTCCGGCTCACCCGCCTACACCGCGGTCACGCCCGGCCCGTCCGGCAAAGTGCTGGCTCGAAGTAATGATGGCGACTTGTGGCTGATGAATGCGGATGGTAGCGAACGGACGGTGCTCGTTTCCCAGGCTCACAGCGTGGGTTCTTTGGCGCGTTGTGCCGACCGGTACGTGATTTTCAATTCTTACCGGGATGGCAAGATCGAGCTCTGGCGGGCCGATGCGGACGGTTCGAGCGGCAAGAAATTATCGGACGCCAGCGGCGGTTCCGATTGTTCGCCCGACGGCAAGTCGATTTTCTACTCCAACAAGAGCCAGATCTACCGCATGTCGGTGGACGGCGCCGACCCGGTCAAAATAGCCGACGCACCTCAGGACGCGTTCGCGCTCAAAGTGTCCCCCGATGGAACTCTCATCACCTACGCTTACCAAGAGGGCAGCCCAGTCCCGGTGGGAAAGTTAGGCATTGTTTCCACCGCCGGCGGATCGTCAAAATTCGTGGCCCAGGTCCCCATCGGCGGGCGCTATCTGCACTGGTCGCCTTCCGGAAAAGCAATCCAGTATCGGCTGACCCGCAATGGCGCCTCTAACGTCTGGGAGCAACCCTTGTCCGGTGGACCGCCGCACCAAATCACCAACTTCACCTCCGGCCTGATTTTCGATTTCGCCTGGTCGCTCGACGGCAAACAATTGCTGTTGGCCCGAGGCAACGAAACCAGCGACGTAATCCTGATTAGCAACTTCCGCTAATTCCTCGACCGAGTGGGCTCCACTGCTGGCCTCTCCCGATGCACGCCGCATCTTCGAGCAAACTCTGGAGCAGGTGCGCCTGTGGTACGGATTCTATCTAACGGGATACGTCGTGCCCGAGCACGTGCATCTGTTGCTGAGCGAGCAGAACACGCAATGCTATCTACGGGGCTTCAGATGTTAAAACAGATCACCGTCCATCACCTCATGTCGTACGCTGCCGCGGGTATGTTCTGGCAAGCCCGTTACTACGACTCAACGTATGGAGCGAGCGCAAGAGAGTCGAGAAGCTACGTTACATCCATCGCAACCCAGTGCGAGAGTCCCGAAGATTGGGAGTGGAGCAGCTTTCGTC
>DASZHW010000166.1:0-1602 GCA_035937515.1 Terriglobales bacterium
GCTAGCCCCAATACTCTTCACTTAACGATCCAAATGGCTTTACGGATGTCGATTGGCCGCAAGGGCTTAACGTGCCGAGGGCGAAGCGGGAAATTGCTCATTTTGCGCTTGACTCCGCGGGGATTTCGCCGGTGGCGACTCGACCCGACGCGTTCCTGAAGGATCTCCTCCAGAACGGAGTCATGAAAGGCTTTTCTCTGCCGAGGGGGGAATAGCACTATAGACGGGCAACTTGCGACGGACAATTCGGATGGCGTGCAGGAAGGAGAGCTGGTCAGGGTCTTCATCGGCCTTGAGCGCGGCGTCGTGCATGAGACCGCGCACGGCGAAGTGGGCCATTAACAGGCCATAGAACTCCTGTCGGACCAGATCCGGAGTCTTGCTGCGCAGGACGATGCGGGCGCCGCGCAGATGGGTCTTCAGTTCGTCAAAGGCGGTTTCGATCTCCCACCGCTCATGATAGAGAGCCGCCAGTTCGGAGGCCGGGGCTTTTTCGTGATCCAGAATGGTGGTCACCAGGCGGTAGACCGGCTCGGCGTCGGCAACCCCGTCCAGACGATAATCGATCACGCGAACTGCCACGCCGTTAGTCTTGTGCCGCCAGTCTCGTTCCGAAGCAAAAATTCGGCTCAGGTAAGAACCATCCGGCAGCCGCTTCTCACAGACCAGACGCATGTTTTTTTTCACGCGCCACAGCAGATCCGCGCCCGTGGCCGCCGCCTGCGACCACAGCGGGAATCCGAAAAAATTGCGGTCCGCCAGACATAACATGCCCTTTTTGAGATGCGGCAGTACCGTTCTCGACAATGCGATCTCGCTGGTGGCGCAGCCCGCCATCTGCGTGCCGAACAGGACGTGGGTGCCTATTTCGGCCAGCGACACGAAACGAATCTGCGGGTACGCGCTCGCCCCGCGGCTGGCCCCCGGACGGCCAAAAGCTTCGTCGTTGTTCTTCTCGTCGGCGACATCCAGCGTGCTGCCGTCCAGACTTACCAAACGCCACCCGCGATACCAAGCGCCTTTCGTGGCTTTCACCGCAATCGGCTTCACTATTTCATCGTGGAGTTGCCGCAACGGCTCCCATCCCAGTCTGGTGCGCGCCTGCGAGATGCCCGAGTTGCCCGCCACTTTGACGCGCGCCGACGGTTCCAGCAACCACTGCACTCCCTCCAACAGGCAACGCAACACCTCGCGATACGACGACTGCATATACAAAGCCAGCGCGATCACGTAGTAGATGACCACGTGTGCCGGCAGGTCCCGCTCCCGCACGCTCGTTTTTTCCGTGGCCATCAGCACGGCACGAACCCTCGCCAACGGGAAAGTCCTGGCGATCACCCCAAGACTGATGTGATCTGTAATTCGCGAGCCAGCGGGCAGTTCGGCTATAGTCCGGGCCATTCGGCGCTTCTCCTGTTAAAAACAGAACAGCGCATTTATGTTGTTAAGTGAAGAGTATTGCCGCTAGCCCGCATTTCTCACAGGTGATTTGGCAAAAGGCCGTCCTTCGTGGCATAACTGAGTTTCCACACAGCAGTTAGAGCCAAAGAGAGGACGGCCTTCGCTATGACAGAGTGTATCGAATCGAGCTTTGGATTCGAA
>DASZHW010000167.1:0-1568 GCA_035937515.1 Terriglobales bacterium
AGGGCGATGATGGCGTTGGCGCCCTTGACGGTCCAGTGCATGCCTGCCCGCTTGAGCCGCGTCCCAACTACGATTTTGCAACCAGACTCCACGACGCCGGTCGAAGTACAGAAGCCTTGTTTTTCGAACTGGGGATACCGCATGCGCCGTCGATTTCTCCCGATGTATTGAATACATTCTCGCGCCTCTTTGTGTTGACCGATGTGGCTGCGCAGCGCGTGCACCAAGGATTTCAAGTGACCTTCGTCAAGCTCCTCACAACGTGCATCGATCCAGACCTTGCCCTCGGGGCTGTCTCCATAAATGACCTTTCCCACTTCGCCGAGATGTTCTTTGGCATGAAAGCGATCGAGAATCTGAGTGGCTTGCGGGAACAGTTCGGTAGCCGTGTTCCAAATCCAGGTCGCGCCATCGCCCAACACCACCTGACACAAGGCTTCGGTGAAACCGCGGCGGCTGGCCTCGCGCTGTACGCGCGCTGCAAAATCCGACAGGTGAGGGCTGGTATCCGGAGTGGCGGCGCTTTCAATCGCACTCGAATAGCTGATCGATCCTGGATCGCGCACGGGTTTGCCTTCCCTATCTCGCGATTCCGCCGTCCAGACAGTGACCAGCTTGGCTTCGCGGGTTTTGGCCGAGCCGTCGGCTTGCTTGCCCGCGCGGTCGGCGACTTCTTGCGGGCGCATGGGCACCCCGGTGCCATCCAGGCCCAGATACATGGTGGGGGCCACTTCGCGCATCCTTTCAACGTCCTGGCGTTCATCCACGGCGATCTCGGCCCCCAGCGCTTCGGCGGCCCGTTCCACCTGCTTGACACTGACTTCCACGCCCGCCAATTCGTGCAACAGCGCACCGCTCTCCTCGAAGCTCACCAGCGCTGCCGCGCTGGCAGTCATGCGCAGAACTCCGGGCGTCAGGGAAAACGATTCCAGTTTCAGCGCGCGGTCCCGCGGGCAGAATCCATGATGGCATCGGCCACAGTCGTAGTAAGCCCGCTTCAAATGCAGAGGTCCCAACACGCTTTCGAAGGTCTTCCCGTGACGGCCGTGATAGCGGGCCACACCGCCGCAGGGGCAAAGTAATTCCGGTCCCACATAATCGCTGGTGTCCGCGTTGAGCCGTTGTTCCAGGGCCCGAGCGGCCAGCCGCAACGCCTGCCGCCGTGCGAACGTCTCCACAGCTTCAAAATCCAGTTCGGCCAGCGCCTGAGGACCTAAGAGCGTTTCGATTTCCTGGGCGATTTCGCTTTCCAGGTCCGCGGAGAGCCCCCTTTTTCGGCCCCCTCTGCGGAGACCGGGATCGCTTCGAGTTGTTCATTGGCCCATCGCTCGCAGGCCTCCCAATAGGTTTCGACGCGTTCTCGAAATTGCCGTCCCGATTCGATCTGACGCCGGACCACCGGCGCCTGTTCGGAAGAGACATAGCGGGAACGGGTCTTGCCCTCGACCTTCTGCGTGAGGAGGAAGTAAGGACCATGGGCTGCCTTAGGATCGTGTTGACAGGCGCAGGCTCCTTGTCCGCACTTCATCCGGCGTTCACAGAGCGAACCTCGTCGCATCGGTTCCGGA
>DASZHW010000168.1:0-1565 GCA_035937515.1 Terriglobales bacterium
GCGTTCCAGACCAAGCTCCTGCTGATCGCGGCGGCGCTGGTCAACATTTTGATCGCGCATGTCGGCCCGTGGCGGCGTCTTGCGCTCTGGCGCGCCGAAGCGTCCGACGGTGCTAAAGTCACTGCGCTCGTGTCGCTTCTGCTGTGGCTCAGCGCCGTCTGCGCCGGGCGCCTGATCGCGTATTTCTGACAAGGCGTGCCGCCACGCGCCGCATCCGCCGCCAATCACCGTTCCCTTAAACTCTCCTGCGAATGGCGCAGGATCGGCGAGAGCATCTCGACGGTGACGGCCATGCCGGGGGAGAGGTTGAGCAGCTTGTCGTCGATCTGCATCTTGGTCTGATCGAGCGACAGCCGCGCCGCAATAGGCCGACCCCGCCGCACGCACGGATCAGGCAAAGGCGATCGCGAGCAAGCCAGAGCAGAGGAAGAAAAGACCGGTGACGGTCACAGCGAGGAAACTGTAAGAAGCGAAATCTTCACGTGTCATGATACACCACCTAGCGCTCGGTAATGCTGGTTGCCATCTGCAATCGGCTCTTCCAGGTTGGCAGCGAGACTAGAACGATCGAGATTGATGACTCAATCGTACGTAGGTACGCGTCCGATACCGAGAGGGATTGGGAGAGCTATACGAAGGTTGTGATGTTTGCCTTTCACGTCCCATCATCCTGGACGTTCGACTTCCGGAGCGGGTTCGACCATCCGGTCCAGTGCCCACTCGGCGCTTCCAATTGCTGGGAGACGAGGAACTTTTTCCGAAGTGATTGCGTTTTCCATCACGCCTGCGTGAAACATTTCAGGATTGAGTGAGGGTGCTGGAAATTCCTGCCGCTGGTTATCAGCTATCTCGAAAGATCTTCGATGGAGGCTTCGATGCGGATGATGCGGATATTGCCCCTGGCTGCCGTGCTCGCCCTGTTAGGGTCGGCTGCGGTCGCACAGACCGACACGCCCAAAGGTTACACCGGCGCTTATGGACCTGACGCCCCAAACAGGGCGTTCGGAGGCCCGGTGCCGGAGGTGTATCTGGGTCCCGGCCTGGATCAGGTCGGTCCCGACGGAATCTCGACAAAGGTCGTCAAGGCCGTTCCCTGTAGCGCCGCTGCGAGGGAGACCGATGGAACCACCACTTGCATCGGTATTCCCGGTCCGACGAGAGGCGTGCAAAGCGGCAGCAATTCCCTCGAAGGCACGACGACTGGCATGTCGCGCCGGTAGCGGCTTAACGGCCCGTAGCCGTCCATGAAACGGCCGCGGCCTCCGCCAGGGGAGCTAGCGGAGGCCGCGTTGAACATCTCGTTGCGTCTCGAGACCGCAATGAGATGTGGGAGCTCTTAAAGCCTTTTTATTTGGGCATGATCCTTATCCGAAAACCGGTTCCCATCCCGGATCAAGTCCGGGACATGCTTTTCGTGATTGTTGACTAGAACGGCAGCAGGATGTCCGTCACCTGTTGGCCGTAACGCGGCTGCTGGAAGTCGAAGATCTGGCCACGGCCGCCATAGGAGATGCGCGCCTGCGCGATCTTGGTGGAATCGATGGTGTTGTCGCTCTGGATGTCCT
>DASZHW010000169.1:0-1671 GCA_035937515.1 Terriglobales bacterium
CCAACTCGTTCGATTACCTGACGGAGTTGCAGCGCCATGCGCGGGAACTGACGGCCAACCCCGCGGAGTGGATGCCCTGGAATTACCGCCAGACGCTGGAGCCGCCAGGCGTATGATGAATCCTGCCTGGCCGAAAAGGATCGTCTGCGGCCATGGTGGGGTGACATTTCGAAATGGCTGCCAAACGGGCCTTTCCCAAAGCAAAATCCGGTAACGTTTTTGGCCAGGCACGAAGACCGGCGAAAATGTTGCGGGCGAGTCTGTACGCTCGTGTTTCTACCAACGATCAGCAGACCCTGGCGATGCAGAGCCGAGCGATGCGGGAGTATGCCGCCCGGCGGGGCTGGGCGATTGCCCTACAAGTCCGCGAGGTTAACTCCGGTGCGGCGCGACGGGAAGCTCGCGAGAAGCTGCTGGAAGCAGCCCGCCGCCGCGAGATCGATGTGGTGCTGGTCTGGCGACTAGACCGTTGGGGCCGGTCGGTCACGGACCTACTGGCAACACTTCAGGAACTGGAGCATCTGGGTGTCGGGTTCGTCTCCCTGACCGAAGCGCTGGATCTGACCACACCAGCTGGTCGAGCGATGGCCGGCCTGCTCGCTATATTCGCCGAGTTCGAACGAGAGATCCTGCGGGAACGAACCCGGGCTGGTCTGGCCCATGCCCGGCAGAACGGGAAACGGCTGGGTCGGCCGGCAACCGCAGCCCTACACGCCGCGGAAATCCGCAAACTGTATCGCGACGGCGTCAGCAAATCCGAAATCGCTCGCCGCCTTCACATCGGCCGCACCTCGGTTCGCCGGATTTTGGGATGACGCCGGATCGGCGCCAAAATGGTCATGGATGCTGCTGCAACCCCATCCGTTGCTCTGGACGGCCATCGAGAACACGCGTATGATTCGGTTTGCCTATCATGGCAAGGATCGCATTGCGGAACCGCATGACCACGGGATTCTCAAAGGCTCAGTCCAGTTGTTGAGCTGGCAAGTTGCCGGCCGCAGCAGTCGCCCTCTTCCCAACTGGCTCTTGACCAAGGTCGATGAGATCACTGATCTCGCATTGCTGGACCAGACCTTCCCGGGTGGACGCCCGACTGCAACCGGTAAACACATCAAATGGGATGTGCTCTTCATCCGGGTCAAACCAGCCAAGCGCCGACTCCATGTCGTTCCGAGACGAAAGCCAGGTTGAAATTTCGTACTCACCTATTTCTCAGAGAAATGGCCCAGCGGCTATCTGCCTTCCCTTACCCTGCCAATTCACCTATCTGGACAGCCCCACGCAACTCTACCGAAAGCTCACATAACACTCCTCGAACTGCACCTGACCAACCGCGTTAATTCCAAAAACGCGCGCGCCAGACTTCCTTAAGTGCGTCAATAATAGAGCTCCATCCGGTCTACGGCCTAGCTCCTCAAGGAGAGATCTGGTGATTGTGCATCTGTCGGAAGGGGTAACGGTTTCCTGAAAAAGCCTCTGCACGAAGGCTACGAATATCGTGAAGAGCGCTTGAACATTCGCCTTCGGGTCAGCAAAAATCTTTACAAACTGCGCTGCGGGCGGAAGATGCGACACCCACCCGGCTAGCCGAAAGCCAGCGAGCAGGGAGGCGACATCGAACATCGTCGTGATGAACTCCATTCCGATGAGTCGTGCTGAAGCGTCGCTGTA